>CBDURC010000210.1:0-5338 GCA_965369635.1 uncultured Anaerolineales bacterium
TTGCACTGGGGCTGTGGTGGGGCAAATCGGCAAATCAGCAAATCGGCAAATCACAAATCAGCAAATCGCAGATCAGCAAATCGCAGATCAGCAGATCAGTGGCATTGCCGCGCTGGCTCGTCTGGCTCATTCCCGTGACCTGGCTGGTGCTGCCGGTGCTGATGATGCTGACTCTAGGGCTGTTCAAAGAAGCCTATCTCAAGTTTCTGCTTGTGGCCAGCCCGCCCTTCTGCCTGCTGCTCACACGAGGGGTGATCAATACCCAATGCCCAATACCAGATCCTCGGATCTCCCGCCTCCCATCTTGCATCCTGCTTCTCATCACCCTCATACCCACCACACAAGCCCTGAGCGCTCACTACTTCGACCCCGACTGTGCTCGCGACGACTACCGCAGCATGGCGCACTACATCGCCGCCGTGGCCACGCCGGATGACGGTGTGTTGCTCAACGCGCCTGGGCAGATCGATGTATGGGATTACTACGACCGCAGCGGACTGACCGTCTATCCGTTGCCACACGAGCGCCCACCTGACCCCGCCGCTACCATGGCCCAGCTCGAAACCATTGCTGCCCAGCACCGCACGCTCTACGCGCTCTTCTGGGCGACCAACGAAAGCGATCCAAACCGCATCGTCGAGACCTGGCTCGACCAGCACGGTTTCAAGGCCACCGACGTGTGGCAAGGGAACGTGCGCTTCGTCACCTACGCTTTTCCGCTGAGTGCGGATGAACCGGCCCTGGCCGTCTCGCCCGACCTGCGCTTCGGCGAACCTGTCTGGCTACGCGAAGTTGCTGTGCTGAACGACCTCACTGTCCCCGGCGAGATAGTGCAGGTGCGTCTGATCTGGGAGACCGAGTTGCCTATCGAGCGACGCTACAAGGTCACCCTGCAACTGCTGGACGAAAGGGAGCAGATCATAGCCCAGCGCGATGCCGAGCCTGCTGGCGAGAGTCGCCCCACCGACGGCTGGCGCGTGGGCGAACGCATCCACGATGCTCACGGCCTGCTCATTCCCCTGGGCACACCTCCAGGGAACTACGATCTCATCGTCGGCCTGTACGACCCGCAGGACGGCCAGCGTCTGCTCCTTTCCGACGGCAGCGATCACCTGACGATCGGCTCCGTCACCGTCCAGCGACCGGCTGTGCCGCCGCCCGCGGCCGTCCTGCCCATGCGCACTCGCCGCCCCTTCGACTTCGGCGCGATCACGCTGTTGGGCCACGATCACTACAAGCGAGGCTCCGGCCACGCACCCGACACGCCACTGCATCCTGGCGACCTGCTGCACGTCACCTTCTTCTGGCAGGCGGACGAAGCACCCTCTGACGACTGGGGCTTCGCCCTGGCGCTGCGAGGTCAGCCCATAACACTCACCGCACCGCTGGTCAGCGACGCCTATCCCACCAGCCGCTGGCAAGCAGGCGAGATCGTGCGCGGCGAGCACGATCTGCTGCTGCCGTCCGACCTGCGGACGGGCGGCTATCGGCTGGCGCTCGCCCTAGCCGCCAGCGACGGAAGGCCAACCAAGACGGTGACCCTGGGCACGATCAGGGTGCAGTGATCAGTCGCCGAATCCCATCAGGTCTCCTGACTCAACGGCTGGCTGGTCGGGAGACATCGCCGGATCCCGTCGGGCCTCCTGACCCGACGGCTGGCTGGTCGGGAGACCAGCCAGGAACTTCGGTCGCCAGTCGGGAACTCCGGTCCCGCCACAACAAAAAGCCGCCCGGCCTGTTGCCGGGCGGCCTACGCTTCTTCGCGGCCCCACCCGCCGTCATTCCTCGGGGATGATCAGCACTTGCCCTTCGTAGATGCGATCGGGATCGGTGATCGCGTTGGCCCGGAACAAAGCCTCGTAGACCACGCCATGCTGAATGGAGATGCCCCATAGTGTCTCCCCCTCCTGCACGACGTGCGTGCGCTCATCTGGCGCGGGCGTCGGCGCGCTGGCCGGAATGGTGAGCACCTGGCCCACGTAGAGGAGATCGGCGTCGGTGATGTCGTTGGCCGCCAGGAGGGCCCCGTAGTCCACCCGGTACTGCTGGACGATTCCCAGCAGCGTGTCACCGGCCTGCACGACATGCTGGCGGGGTATCGGCGTCGGCGTCGCGCTCGGCGTGGGCGTGGGCTGCTCTGCCATCGTCGGCGTTGCCGTGGGCGCGAGGGTAGGCGAAGGGCTGGGCGTCGGTGTGACGATCAGCAGCACTTCGCGGGTCGCAATAGGTGTGTAGGTGGGTTTGGGAGTGCGAGTCGGTGCAGGAAGCACGACGCGCAGCGGCTCCGTGAGCATCCAGACGGCACCGAAGATCACGTAGACCAGCAGGAGCAAAGCAACGACAAGCAGGATCCGACGGTCAATCATCCCAGTACCCGTCACCTTCCATGCGCGTGCGGCGGATTATGCCGTACGATACGACAAAGGACAAGACCCGAAATCCACCGTCGTTAAGCTCCTATTCCACCGTCACACTCTTCGCCAGGTTGCGGGGCTGATCCACGTCGCAGCCCCGCCGCACCGCCACGTGATAGGCGAACAGTTGCAGCGGCAACACCGCCAGCACCGGCGTCAGCAGCGACGAGGCCGGCGGGACGTACATCACGTGATCCGCTTTCTCAGCGATAGCCTCATCGCCCTCCGTCGCCACCGCCAGCACCGTGCCACCACGCGACTTCACCTGCTCGATCTGGCTGATCATCTTGTCATAGACGTGATCCTGTACGGCGATAGCCACCGTGGGCATGGTCTCGTCTATGAGGGCGATGGGGCCGTGCTTCATCTCCCCGGCGGGATACCCCTCGGCGTGGATGTAGCTGATCTCCTTGAGCTTCAACGCTCCCTCCAGGGCAATGGGATAGTTGATCCCCCGCCCCAGGTAGAGGAAGTTCTCCCGTTTGAAGAACAGCTCCGCCAGCCGCCGGTACTCGTTGCCATTGGCCAGCACCTGGCCCACCCGGTCGGGCAGCTCGGCCAGATCGTCCACCAACTCCCGCAGCCGGGCAGATGACAGCGTCCCTCTGGCCTTGCCCAGATACAGCCCCAGCAGATACTGGTCCACCATCGAGGCGGTGAAAGCTTTGGTCGAAGCCACGCCAATCTCCGGCCCGGCCTGCATGTAGATCACACCATCGGAGACCCGCGCCGCCTGGCTGCCAATGACGTTAACGATGGAGATAATCCGGGCACCTTTGGCCCGTGCCTCCTCCATCGCCGCCAGCGTGTCCACCGTCTCGCCCGACTGGGTGATGGCCAGCACCAGCGTGCGCTCGTCAATGATGGGGTTGCGGTAGCGGAACTCGGAGCCGTAGTCCACCTCCACCGGCAGCCGGGCCATCTCCTCGATCAGGAACTTGCCCACCAGTCCCGAGTACGCCGACGTACCGCAGGCGACGATGACCATTTTGTTGAACTGTCGCGCCTCTTCGAGGTCAAGATTGAGGTCTTTCAGAAACACGTCGCCGGTCTCGAAGTCCACGCGGCCGCGGATGGTGTCGGTGATGGAGCGAGCCTGCTCCAGGATCTCCTTCTGCATGAAGTGCCTGTATTCGCCCTTGGCCGCCGACACAGGATCCCAGGGGACGGTGTGCACCTCAGACTGCAGAGGCTCGCCCGCCAGAGTGTAGCAGCGGGCACCGTCGGCAGTAACCACCGCCATCTGCCGGTCTTCGAGGAAGATCATATCCCGCGTGTGTTCCAGGATGGCCGGCATGTCGGAGGCGATGAACATCTCGCCCTGACCCACGCCGACGACAACGCCGCCAGCGTTGCCCACGCGGGCGACAACCAACTTGTGCGGTTCGCGGCTGGACAGGAGCCCGATGCCGTGCGCACCTTTGACGCGCCCTAGCGCCCGGCGCGCCGCCGCCTCCAGGCTGCTGCCATCCTTCATGTACTCTTCTACCAGGTGCACGATGACCTCGGTGTCAGTATCAGAGGCAAAGACGTGCCCCTGCGTCTGCAGTTCCTGGCGCAGGGGCAGGAAGTTCTCCACGATGCCGTTGTGAATGATCACGATCTCGCCGCTGCAGTCGGTATGTGGATGTGCGTTGCGCTGACTGGGGCGGCCGTGCGTCGCCCAGCGGGTATGGCCTATGCCGATGTGCCCGTGAACCGGCTCCTGCGCCAGCAACTCCTCCAACGCGCTCAGCTTGCCCACGTCCCGGCGCACAACGATGTGCCCATCCTGGATGACCGCCAGCCCGGCCGAATCGTAGCCGCGATATTCCAGGCGCTTCAGCCCCTCGACGATAATGGACGTGGCCTGACGAGGCCCAACGTAGCCGACGATTCCGCACATCAGTTATCAGCACCTCCGAGTTTCAGGTGGTCTCCCTGCAACGTGTTGATGGCTCGTAGTCAGGCATGAAACGAAGTGGAGTGCCGTCAATGCGCTACTCCGCTACGCTCCGTGGCTTGCTACGAACATCGTCAACGCAATGGCAAGAGACTATGGAGTTTCAGGGCAGCGCGTTTCTCAGAGCCTCCAATTCCGGTTCGCCCGGCCCAAGCGGCAGGACTACCTTGCCGCGTTGCACAACAGAACGACAGATCGCCATCATGATTTGAAAGCCCTTGAACGCGCCATCGCCGTTGCAGGGATGGACCTGCGCAGGATCATCAAGCCAGTCGGCGATCTGTTGCACGTAAGGCGGCATATCGTGGGCATAGTCCATGCCGCCAGGCCCCGAGATCACCCCATTAGAGTCGCGGGTGATCGCCCGCCAGCCTCCGCCGGTCAGGACTTCGGCGAACCCCTCAGTGCCCTGGGCACCGATGCGACATTTCCGCCACCAGTAATCCACCTCGGGCACGTCGGGTGCACCCTCGCCACATTCGACAATACCACGCACGCCATTCTCAAACTGGATCAACCCGGCGATGTAGTCAGGCGAAGAGTGAATATCCTCGAACTTGCCCTTGCCCGCGGCCTGCCCTACGACCCACTCGGCCTCGGCTTCATCGTTGTACCAGCGCACGTAGTTGATCAGGTGCGGCATCATGTGCAGCATCCAACCGGTAGCATGTCCATAGACCGTGTGGACGCGCCCAATGGCCCCGCTGGCAATGATCTCTTTCACCTTCTGATAGTGCTGGCCATAGCGATGTTGGTAGCTGATCACTGACTTGATATCAGCGCCGCGCAGCAACTTCATGATCTCCAGAGCCTCGTTGGTCGAGGTTGCCATCGGCTTTTCGAAGGCAATCAGTTGCACGCCCGCTTCAACGCCCGCCCGAATGAATTCCAGCCGGAGTGTGGGCAGCGTACAAAAGGCAAAGATGTCGGGCCTGGTATCGGCCAGCATCTGTGCGGCGTCGGTGTTGGTGTACGAGACCTC
>CBDURC010000211.1:0-5272 GCA_965369635.1 uncultured Anaerolineales bacterium
GGCCAGAGTACGGCTGTCGGGCGAACGGGTCAGAGGTGAGCTGGTTCGCAAGATCGAGGAACTGAGCGGCCAGAACCTGCTGGCCTGCAATCAGTGTGGCAAGTGCTCGGCCGGGTGTCCAGCGGCTACGGTCATGGATCTACTGCCCAACCAGGTGATCCGCTACGCCCAGTTCGGGTTGGAGCAGGTGCTGGAAGCAAAAAGCATCTGGATCTGCACCTCTTGTCAGACGTGTTACGCCCGCTGTCCGCACGGTGTGGATCTGAGCCGGATCATGGAAGCGCTACGGGTCATTGCCCTCGAACAAGGAGGCGACCACCTGCGCCCACAGGAACTCGATCCAGACGAGGTTGCTGAGATGCCTCAACTGGCGGTCATTGCCGGCTTCCGCAAGTACACCATGATGGGGGGCTAGATGCCAATTCCCTACTACCCTGGCTGCACGCTTTCGACCAAGGGTCGCGGCTACGATGCCTCGGGGCGGGCAGTGGCGAAGGCGCTGGGGCTGGAGCTGGAAGAGCTCCAGGACTGGAACTGCTGTGGCGCTACGTTCCCACTGGCGGTGGACAATCTCCTGGCCATGACGGGACCGACACGGGTGCTGGTGGAAGCGCGTGCACACAGCGAGCGGTTGGTCACCCTCTGCGCCATTTGCTACAACGTCCTCAAGCGCACCAACCACTTCCTGCAGAGCGACGACGAAAAGCGGGATCGCATCAACTACTTCATTGAAGCGGACTACGCGGGCGACCTGCGGGTACAGCACTTCCTGGAGATCCTGCGAGATGAGCTGGGATTCGAGGCCCTGAAGCAACGAGTGGACGAGGCAAGGAAGGAGACAGGGAAGTCACTGGAAGGCCTGAGAGTTGCTCCGTACTACGGCTGCCTGCTCCTGCGTCCAGAGAAGGAACTGCAACTGGATAACGCTGAGGATCCCCGCATTCTGGAGGATTTGCTCGCGGCAATAGGCTGCGATCCGGTGGACTTCTCCCATCGCGTCGAATGCTGCGGCTCCTATCTGCTGGTCACCTCGCCCGATCTGGCGGCTGATATGTCCTACGCGGTGCTGCAGTCAGCGGCCCGCAACGGTGCGCACTTGCTGGTGACCGCCTGCCCACTGTGTCAGTACAATCTGGACCACAAGCAAGCAGAGATGGCTCGTCAGCATCCAGGCTTCAAGCCGCTGCCCGTGCTATACTTCACCCAGTTGATGGGATTGGCGCTGGGATTAGCAAGCGACGACTGGGGTTGGGAGTTGCATCACGTGGATCCGCGGCCAGTGCTAGCCGGTCATGGGTTATGATAGTTTTCAACCTGATCGGTGACGAAGGACGAACGACGAAGGACGAACACCGCACAGATCGGTCGTTGGTCATTCGTCCTTCGTCGGATTGTATTGGAGGCAAGAGATGAACGAAGAACTCGTGCCCGTTTTCATCATGGGCAAGCGCTACGACGTGCCGCCCAGTCTGACCATCATGAAGGCCATGGAGTATGCTGGCTATCAACTGATACGAGGCGTGGGTTGCCGGGGTGGCTTCTGCGGCGCCTGCGGCACCGTTTATCGGCTCAGGGACGACGACACGCTCTACTTCGGCCTCGCCTGCCAGACGGTGGTGCAGCCCCACATGTACCTGGTGCAGATCCCCTTCTTCCCTGCACAACGGGCCGAATACGACCTCAGCAAGCTGGTACCCCGTCCTGAGCAGCTCTTCAGCCTGTATCCCGAATTGCTCCGCTGCCTGGGCTGCGGCACCTGCACCAAAGCCTGCCCGCAGGACCTGGACGTGAAGGGCTACATGGCGGCTGCCATGCGCGGCGACATCGCCCGCGTGGCCGACATGTCTTTCGACTGCATCATGTGCGGGTTGTGCGCCGCCCGCTGTCCGGTGGGCGAGGCCCAGTACAACATCGCCGTCCTGTGCCGCAGGCTCTATGGCCGCTACCTGGCGCCCCGCTCGCAGCACCTGGAAGATCGGCTGGCAGAGATCGAGGCCAACAAGTTCGATGAGGCTCTGGGGGAACTGAAGGGCCTGAACGTGGAGGAGTTGAAGGAGCGATACAACGCGCGAGATATCGAGCCGAAGTGAGAGTCCGAACCCCGCTTGGGGCGGGGCGAACCCTTGCCAAGGCTTGACAGCAACTCCCAGGCCAGCAATACGCCGTCAATGCTGAAGTGACGGGTTCCTATGCCGAGACTATTCACAACCTTCGCAAGGGCAAGTTGATTAGGAGTTGAAGATGTCGTACACAGCCGAAATGCGGGAATCGATCAAGAGCGTTGAAGCCTCGCGCTCGCAGCGGATGCAAGAGACGCACCGACGGCTGACACCGGAGGAACAGCAAGAACTGCTGCGCCATTTCCACCCTGACTACGTGGTGGAAGGTATGCGCGAGATCCGCGTGGGCCCCAACGCCGGCGACCGTACGCCCAACGAATTCGCCGACCTCCTGGAAGCCCGCAGTCGCGTTGATCCCCGCACCTTTGACCTGAGCAGGGTAGACTACGAGACCGACGTGCTGATCATTGGCGGCGGCGGCGCAGGAGCCTCGGCGGCGTTGCTGGCACTGGAGCAGTCGGTTCGCGTCCTCGTGGCCACCAAGCTGCGCTTCGGCGATGCCAACACAATGATGGCCCAGGGCGGCATTCAGGCCGCCGACCGGCCCGAGGACTCGCCAGCTATCCACTACCTGGACGTGATCGGGGGAGGACACTTCACCAACATCCCCGAGTTGGTCGAAGCGCTGGTGATCGACGCTCCTGGTGTCATCCAGTGGCTGGAGAGCCTGGGCTGTATGTTCGATAAGCAACCCGACGGTACCATGGTCGAAGCCCACGGTGGCGGCACGTCCCGCAAGCGGATGCACTCGGCCCGCGACTACAGCGGAGCAGAGATCATGCGCACCTTGCGGGACGAGGTGCACAACCGACCCGGCATCCAGGTGCTGGAATTCGCCCCGGCCGTCGAGTTGGTTCTGGACGACAAGGGCCAGGCCGCAGGTGCCATCCTGATGAACCTGGAAACCGGCGACTACTTGTTGGTGAAGGCCAAGACAATCGTCCTGGCCACCGGCGGCAGCGGCCGCCTGCACTACCAGGGTTTCCCCACGACCAACCACTACGGCGCCACCGGAGATGGCGTGGTGATGGCCTACCGGGTCGGGGCCGAGCTGGCCTTCATGGACACGATGCAATACCACCCCACCGGGGCAGCTTACCCCGAGCAGATTGTGGGCCTGCTGGTGACCGAGAAGGTGCGCGGCCTGGGCGCGCAGGTGGTGAACGTCGAAGGCAAGCAGTTCGTCTACCCGCTGGAGACGCGCGACGTGGAGGCGGCGGCGCTCATCCGCGAGTGCAGTGAACGGGGCAACGGCGTCACGACTCCCACGGGCCAGCCGGGCGTGTGGCTCGATTCCCCCATGATCGAACTCCTGACAGGGCCGGGCACCATCGAAAAGGCGTTGCCGGCCATGGTGCGGCAGTTCAAGCGCTTCGACATAGACATCACCATCGAACCCATGCTGGTGTATCCCACGCTGCACTACCAGAACGGCGGCGTGTTGCTCAAGGCCGACGGCTCGACGACGGTGCCCAACCTGTTCGGCGCTGGCGAAATCTCTGGCGGCGTGCACGGACGCAACCGGTTGATGGGCAACTCGCTGTTGGAGATCACTGTCTTCGGACGTCGAGCGGGACGGGCGGCTGCGCTGAAGGCTAAGGAAGTGAAAGCAGGGCGACTAACGTTGGATCACCTGGTGGATTGGGAGAAGCAGTTGGCCGAGGCCGAGCTGAGCCCCGAGATCTTGTCGCCCATGTTGCTGCCAGAATACACGCGCCACGAGCGCCAGGGAGAGCAGTCAGCGGAATAGCGGAAGTACGGAATCGGGATGGTTGTGGTTTGACAGCGGAGGCAAAGGCCGGTATAATCGCATCGTAATAGCCCCCGTGGTGGAATTGGTATACACAGCAGGTTGAGGGCCTGTGCCCGTATGGGCGTGCTGGTTCGAGTCCAGTCGGGGGCACTTTGATACGGGTCTTGGATACTCTCTTCCTTCTCTCTGCAGCCGAGCCGCACCGTAGCTCGCTGGAGATCCCTACTATAGGTTGCGCACAAGAGACCGCTCGGCGCTTCGAGTGGGGTCAAGCGGTCGACCCCCGTTTGTTCTGTATCGCCAAGGAAGGGGCCTCAATGACGAACAGTAAGCCGGCGGGCAGGAATATCCCGCTGAAATGGATTGTCCCACCGGACATGCCCGCGACCTATGCCAACAACATCACCGTCCAACACACAAAGGCTGAGTTCTTCATCACCTTCTATCAGGCGAAGCCTCCGATGGGGCTGTCAGCCGAGGAGATGCTAGCGCTTGAGGAGCTTCAGGTCCACGCCGTTGCCCAGATTGTGGTCCCTGCAGCGAACATGCCAGGTTTCGCGAAGGCTCTTGCGGAGAATCTGAAACGACATGGTTCAGTACCTTGGGATGAAGCTGAGGGGGAGGGCTAGAATCATGTGGTACCCAACATGCGATACTCAGGACCAGACTTCAACATCTGTGCTCGCCGGTCTTCTCAGCAATCACTCTGGTACTTCCGTCGGACGGAGGGCATTTGCTTCCATGATGTCAGATCGTGATACCTCCAAAGATCGAGCGAAGGCAGAGTTGATCCTAGACAACCTGCTGCATTCTGGTGAAGAGGCCGAAGATGCTCTATTGGTATCTGCCTCGGGCATTCTCCAGTCGCTGCTAGATCAGGCGCGACGGGAACAGTTCTCCTCCGACTGGGAGCGAGAACTCTATGAGCTATAGCGTTGTCTATGGCAAGACATTCAAACGCAATCTCAAGCGCCTGGAGAAGAAGTACCGACACGCGCGAGATGATGTGCGCGACGCCATTGACGTGCTCCAAGACCGACCTCGACTTGGGGATCTCATTCGGGGAAGTGACGGAGCGCGCAAGCTACGGGTGCGGAACCGCGATGCTCGAAAGGGCAAGAGAGGCGGGTACCGTCTGATCTATGCCGTCGATGAACTCCCGGAGCGAGTGCTGTACATGCTCATGCTCTTCTCCAAGTCAGAGCAAGAGGATGTCGCGACGAGCGATGTCCAAGTTGCGCTCGACGAGGCAGCAGCAACTCTCGAACCCGAGGTAAGGACATAGGCCACTGGGTAGCAACTACGGAGGCATCGCCGCCTGACTACAGTGCTTCTACCGGAGAGTCTCCCACGCCCCCGGGAGGCTGTCGCTCCCCACTGGATTACCACGCGCGAGGCG
>CBDURC010000212.1:0-5239 GCA_965369635.1 uncultured Anaerolineales bacterium
AAAGCGCACACGTGTTTCTGTGACCACGGCAAAACGCGCCGGTAGCTGGTCTCCACAGTCATTGATCAACCGCCGCATCGTCTCTATCTTGCTGGCTGTGCGCTGGTCTTCAACAGGCAAAAGAACGATGCCCTTGTGCGGACGTCGTTCTCGATACACCTTCTCACCAAAGTCCTTGTCATTCGTGACCAGAATCCAATCCTCATCGAATGCCTTCTGGGAATGCCTTCTGGATAATCCAACCGTCTTCAGCCCCTCGTGCTTCTTCGTACACTGAGATCACTTCGGGCCCTTGTTTACGCAGCCAGCGCGCTACCGCTGGACCTGTACATTCGTTCACCAGGAAGCACGTCAGACAGCCTCGGCTACCAGGGGCAGAAATACCGTCTCCTGCAAGGACTTGGTGGCGAAGAGTAAGCAAGCCTGGATATCCTCTTGAGGAAGGCCTTCGTATTCTTGCAGGACCTCTGTCACCGTCGCCCCGTGTGCCAGTAAGTTGAGAACGTAATCGACTGTCAAGCGGGTTCCTCTGATGACCGGTTTGCCGACCATCACTTGGGGATCGAGGACGATTCGTCCCCAGCTCCTCCGCCGACCCGAGATAGGTAGGTCGCATTTGCCGCAAGAAACGTGCCGCGCAGGTCATGGAAGCGATTTGGCAAGGATCCAGCAGCGTGGTATAGTCCATGTGGACTAATCACTTCGGACTACATAGCGGGGCGAGGAGGCACAGATGGAAAGAAAACTGCTCCTACTGGGGCTGTTGCGCAGCCAGGAGATGTCTGGCTACCAACTCAATGAGCTGATTGACAGCCATATGCGGGCAAGCGTGCGGCTGAAGAAACCCACAGCGTACCGCCTGCTCAGCAAGATGGCCGACGATGGCTGGATCACCTACACCGAAGAACGGGAGGGAAACCGCCCACTGCGACGGGTTTACGCCATCACTCCCGAAGGTGAAGCAGCGTTCCAACAGCTTCTGCGCGACAGCCTGGCTGACTACAGCCCGGCTGAGTTCCGCAGCGCCATCAGTCTGGCATTTCTGGATGCGCTCCCTGCCGTAGAGAGATTGTCTCTGTTGCGCAAACGAAACTCGGTTATCAAGAACCTGTTGCAGACAGCACTCACTCACGGCGATGACCACGGCGGTTTTCGACTGCTCACTGAGCATCAGATACGCCATCTTTCAACTGACTTGGAATGGCTGAGCGAAGTCATCGCCCGACTCGAACCCGACTCTCAAGATCATGTCTATGCCAAAGAGTTTTTCCGCCAGGAGCTTGTGGAAGCTGACAGCCAGCCACAACCTCAGCTCGATGGAGGAGTGTATACCCATCGAGGAGTTGCCGAAGATGACATTGTGCCTCAGCCTCAGATGGAAACTCGCGACCAGTCCAGCTCTACTGAGGAACGACTCAAGTGGTGCCCGGAAACTGACTAAACGGCATTGACGGGATGGAGGCCCTGGTAGAAGCGCACGGCCAGGGATGTTCCCCCAGGCCATGCTGTTTCTGGCACCAGCTTGACTTGCCATGGTACATGAGTTCTCCCCCAACCAAATGATCGTCAGCGGCATGACTGACCGGGGCTCAGCGGCCGGAAGTGTCCTCCTTCAACTCAAAAGATGCCCTCGCCTTCTCCACACTGTTGACAATGATCGCCAGTTGATGCTCCCCCGGATAGTGCTTGCGGGTTGATCGGTTCTCGAAAGAGTGCCTTCTGGAGATCACATGGCTTCCCGGATCGAAGCTGTCTTCCTTGATGTGAAACACCTTCCGGGACAGTTTCCCCCTTGCTTTCACGTAGTAGACCCCAAGTTCCAGGCGAACTCTGCAAGCATCTTTGGTGTGTATCCTCAACTCAAATGCATAGTGCAGATCTTCCCCGATACAGAGCGTCTCTTTGTCAAGCGTCAGGTTCTCCACGCTGATGTGAGTGGGGTCACCGAAGCCGAAGAGCGACAGCGCACGTTGATTCCCTGCTTTCAGCATGGTGCGGCAGGCGCGTTTCACGACCCAATCCGTGCTCTTGGTGTGACCATACCAGCGCTCACAGATATCCAGCACCAAGTCCGGATGGTCCCTGGAGATGCTATTCAGGTTGTTGGCGACGCTTTTGCGGACGTATTCTGATTCATCACCCTTCAGTTCTTCAAGAATCGGCAGTATGGGCCCGGGATCCTTCTTGAACGCAGTCAGGGCCATAGCCCACGGAAGCCTGGGGCGGCAGCCTTCACTGGCAAGACGGCGGACATGATGATTCTCGTCCTTTGCCCAAACACGCATATGGGCCAGGGTTCGTTCCGGATCTCGGGCCAGAAACGAGCGTATGGCGAATTCCGAACTGGCAAACTTCGTGAAGAACGCCAGAGCAGGAAGGGACAGATCCCAGTGGTCCAACCCATAGCGCCCGACATACTCCGGAAAGACCATGGCATCAAAGCCGTGAAAAGATGGCACGACCTTCGTCAGGATATCCAGAGTCTCTGGATAATCCTCCGGCAGCGTCTCATGCAAGCAGTACGCAACGTGGCGCATTCTTTCCTTCAGCTCCTTGGTCTCCCAGGTGCTATCATACACCAAGCGAGCGAACTTCCCCTTGTCGAAACCTGGGTAGACTCGCTGGATAGCATCCCCCAGTTGGTCAATGAACGAGCTTGAGAAGAAGAGGTCTTTGAGTTTCTCTGCCATAGGTTGGTTGCCTTCATCTCTGTTCTCAGCCTGGTCCTACTTCAGAAACCAGGCTCTGATGCTGTCCAAGAACCTGGTCTCTCATACCGTCGGGTCTCCTGCCCCGATGGTTGGCCGGCCAGGATACCGACCAGGAACTTTGGGGGTCATGCTCGCATGGATACTCATCACGAATAGCACGAATATGCGAATTACACAAATGCTTTCCACAAACCTCAGCGCAATCTGTGGGATTTGTCCATTCGGGGCATTCGTGTTCGGAAACTGTCCGCTGGTGAGTTGCAAGAAGAGAATCGCTCTCTGGGCCAGACTACTGGGAATCGCTCTTTGCCACGGAATCACTCCAGGGGTGGAAGCGGTTCAGGAGGGATCAATACTTCGATCGTGCGAGCCTGCCCCGGTTTGCGTTTGATGAACCCTCGTCCCAGCCAGGAAAGCAAAGTGGTTTCCGGATAGGCGCTAAATGCGCAACTCCACCACGTCACCGTCATGAAGGATATGGTCGCGTTGTACCTTCTGTCCATCAAAGACACCGCTTCCCCATACGCGGGCTGTCTTCAGCTTCTCAAAGAAATCCCGGTGAACCCCTTCTGCAAGATCCGCTACGGTGCTCCCTTTCTTCAGAGCGAACGGAGCGGTGAGATCAGGCTCTTTCCCAGGAGCCTTGGAGTAAACCCGGATAATTCCCAGCAACTCGAACACAACCTGCTTCAGACGTTTGAGGTTGCGGCCGGTGGTTGCAGACACAGGGAGCAGAGGCCAGTCACCTTCGAGCAGTTCGCAAAAGATCTCATAATCTTCGTCCGTATTCTCGTCATCGTTCTTGTTGACCAACACCAGGACCGGTATGAAGGTCAGACGACGCTGCCCGGCATAGCGCTCCTTCAGATGCAGGGGAATGATGCGGTGCTCTTGCAGCAGATCGATGGTGTCTTCAAGCTGCTGAACTGCATCCACCTGGAGATCCACCATGAGCAGCATGAGATCTGCCCTGCGGATCAGGCTCAGCAACTCCGAATTCATATAGTCCCTGTTCAGTGGTGGGGTATCTATCAACTGAACCTGGATGTTCTCTATCGGCATCATGCCTGGGGTCGGTTTCCAGGTGGTAAAAGGAGACGCAGACACCTCGGGAGTAGCATTGGTCAGCATGTTGACCAGAGCCGATTTGCCCACATTGGTGGGACCGATGACTACAAGCTGGCCAGCACCTTCTTTACGGATGTGGAAGGCAGACACTCGCCTGCTGACACCCTTGCGGATGTGGGAGGAGGAAACCTTGAGCTTGGACAGCCGCTTCCGCAGATCAGCCCTTAGCTTGTCCGTGCCTTTGTGCTTGGGGATGAGAGCCAGGTATTCCTCAAGGCTGGCGATCTTCTCCGCAATCGTTTGGGCCGCGCGATATTCTCTTTCCGCCTCAAGAGCTTCTGGGGGGAGGTTCGTGGGCATGGCTACCTGATCACATTCACTTCAAAACGCAGCACTCGACCGCTGCCCCCTCCCCCCCGCGACGGCGGGGAGGGCGGATACCAGTTATCTCTCTTGTAGCCACCGGCGAGCCCACCCGTGGTGGGCGCGATAGGCCTCCCACACAGAACGGGCCCAATGATACGCACGCTCAACGTATTCGTCTGCATTAGCTGCCCCATGCATGTCTGCAACGGTCGTCTGGCCATGGTTCTGAGGAGGCTCCAAAAACGGCATCTCGCGGTCGGACTCAATCTGGGCTTGAAACCAGTGTGGATTCGTACCTATCGAGGCTTCCAAACCATGTTCCAGGAGCATACACAGTCGGAGCAAGTGGACAGCGTTCGACCTGGGACTGCGGTCCTCCGAATGCTGCAGTGCATAGGCATCAACGGTCAGCAGGTGGACGGCGCCGTAGGCTGGATCGCCGTACTCACGTGCCATGATCTCCTGAAACAGCTCCCTGCAGCCTTTGCTACCGCCGGGCACCTTTGCGCCGCACCGAGAGCATGGTCTTGAATCATCCATCGTTGGATCATGCATTCTGGCTACCACCACTGGACAAAGAGATCAGCGGATCAGCTTCTCAAACAGACTATCGAGCGCAGCCTGTAGATTAGCACATAAGCCAGAGTGGACAGGCGAGATCTGAATGGTGGTGCTACGCGGTGAAACGAGCCAGTGGAACCGTTCGCTCTGGCTCAACTGGCCGATGGCACCCGCAGCCCCAGCGGCCGTCCGATCTCGCCAGCCGCCAAATCGGCGAGCAGTGCCCTGACTCTGTATGACAGGAGCAACAATAACCTGCTGTCTATTATAAGGTAAAAACCGGCGCGGGGCAATTCAGAACGGATGTACGTGAAGGATAATCCAACGAACTGCGCACTGAGGTTCGGGATGCCTATGTGCAAGGCTTAGAGGGATCGCCGAGTGGTGCGAGGCTGGGGGTTCCGGGGGTGTCCCCCGTCTCAAGCGCCCAGAATCGACGAGCACCCGGGGTTGCCCAAGCCCTGGGTGCTCGTCGAGCGGTGCGAGGCTGGGGGTTCCGGGGGTGTCCCCCGTCTCAAGCGCCCAGAATCGAC
>CBDURC010000213.1:0-5218 GCA_965369635.1 uncultured Anaerolineales bacterium
AAGCGGGAGAAATGCTATATCGGCTGAAATCAGCAAATCGGTAAATCAGCAAATCTCAAATCGGCAGGGAGCGAATCGCAAATCAAGCAGGGAAGGCGAGATGACGTACGAGGAGTGGGAGCAGGGAGTGCCTGAGGTCATTAAGACCGATGCGGTGTGGCAGTTCTATGCTTATCGCAAGTCGCTGTTCCTGTACGATCTGGCGTGGGAGGATTGCGAAAAGCTGATGCGTGATCTGCGGGGACGGGCAGTGGCCCAGCAGTTGATCAGGAGCGCTGGATCAATCTGCGCCAACATCGAAGAGGGCCATGGCCGGGGGTACGGCAAGGGCCGTAACTACTTCTTGCGCATCTCTGTGGGCTCCGCCCGCGAGACAAGGGGCTGGTACTACTGGGTTCATCGTATGCTCCCCCCGGCCGTGTCCGAGCATCGCATGAACCTGCTCAGCGAAGTCATCGCTCTGCTGGTCACCGAGTTCAACCAACAACGCAGCCGCCGCTGATTTGTGATTTGCACACTTGCACACTTACAGACGTATCTTTGGGAGGTACTACAAATGAGTACACACGCAGGACTATGCGACTTCGGACTGATTGGATTGGCCGTCATGGGGCAGAACCTGGTACTGAACGTTGAGCGGAACGGGTTCTCCGTGGCCGTCTACAACCGCACGGCCGCCCGCACCGAGGAATTCATGGCCGGAGCGGCCCAAGGCAAGAACATCCGGCCTGGCTACTTTCTGGAGGGGTTCGTCGGGTCGCTGAAGCGGCCGCGCAAGATCATGATCATGGTCAAGGCCGGGGCACCGGTGGACGGCGTGATCGAGCAGCTCAAGCCGCTACTCGATCCTGGAGACTTGCTCATTGATGGTGGCAACTCCTTCTTCGGCGACACCGAGCGGCGAGCCGAGGACTTGGAGGCGGCTGGCATCCTCTACCTGGGCAGTGGCGTCTCCGGCGGAGAGTACGGCGCGTTGTGGGGACCGAGCATCATGCCCGGCGGGCAGCGCGATGCCTGGAAGATGCTGCAACCTGTTCTCACCGCCATCTCGGCCAAAGTGGACGGCGAGCCTTGCGTCGCCTACATCGGTCCTCGTGGTGCCGGCCACTACGTCAAGATGGTGCACAACGGCATCGAGTACGGTGACATGCAGCTCATCGCCGAGTCCTACGACATCCTGCACCGCGCCGCTGGCCTTTCGGCGGCGGAGTTGCATGAGGTCTTCGCCGAATGGAACCGCGGCGAGCTGGGATCCTACCTTGTCGAGATCACAGCGGACATCCTCGCCAAGCTGGACGAACAGACGGGGCAGCCGCTGGTGGACGTCATCCTGGACGAGGCCAAGCAGAAAGGCACCGGCAAGTGGACGTCGCAGAGCGCGCTGGATCTGGGTGCGCCCACACCGACCATCAACGCCGCCGTGGAGAGCCGCATCATCTCCGCCTACAAGGACGAGCGGGTGGCAGCTTCAAAGGTGCTCTCCGGGCCGGAGATCAGGTATGATGGCGATCGCCAACCGCTCATCGCCGATGTGCGCGCCGCGCTCTACGCGGCGAAAATATGCTCCTATGCTCAGGGCTTCGCCCTGCTTCGGGCGGCCAGCGAGGAGTACGACTATGGCCTGGATCTCGGCGAGATCGCTCGCATCTGGCGGGGCGGCTGCATCATCCGGGCCGAGTTCCTGAATGACATCCGTGCCGCGTTTCAGAAGGACCCAGAACTGCCCAACTTGCTGCTCGCCCCGTATTTCAAGGAGGCCGTGGAGATGCGCCAGGGTGCGCTTCGGCGCGTGATCCAGACGGCAGTGCGGCTGGGCATCCCCTGTCTGGCTTTCAGCGCCTCGCTGGCCTACTACGACGCCTACCGCACGGCCCGGTTGCCAGCCAACCTGACGCAGGCGCAGCGGGACTACTTTGGTGCCCACACCTACCGGCGACTGGACAAGGAAGGCAGCTTCCACACCGAATGGCAGTAGGAGGGAGCCATGTCCAGACCTAGGAACGTTGTCGTCGCCCAGTCGGGCGGACCGACGCCGGTGATCAACAACTCGCTGCGCGGCATCGTGGAGACCTGTCGCGCCATGCCAGAGCACTTTGGCAGTGTCTACGCTGGCTGGCATGGTATCGAAGGCGTGCTGCGAGAGCAGCTTCTGGATCTCTCGGCACAGCCCGAGGAGGAAATCAGCCTGCTGGGCGTCACCCCGGCCGCCGGAGCTATCGGCACATGCCGCTACAAGATGAAACCAGCCCAGCAGGAAGACTTCGAGCGGGTGATTGAGGTCTTGAAGGCACATGATGTCGGCTACTTCTTCTACATTGGCGGCAACGACTCCATGGATACCGCCTACAAGGTGGCCAACCTTGCCCGCGAGCGCGGGATGGGGTTGGTGTCCACCGGCGTGCCCAAGACCATTGACAACGACGTGGGCGATTCCGAGTTCAAGTTGATTGACCACACACCAGGCTACGGCAGCGTGGCTCGTTACTGGGCTCTCACTGTGCAGAATGCCAACGAGGAGAATGCGGGCTCATGTCCTGCCGACCCCGTGTTGGTGATGCAGGCCATGGGGCGCAAGATCGGCTTCATCCCCGCTGCGGCCCGCCTGGCCGATCCGCAGCGAGAGATGCCGCTCCTCATCGCCATGCGGGAATCCGGGCTGACGCTGCAAGAGTTGGCCAGCGCCGTCAACGACATGCTGCGTGAGCGCAACCGCTGCCTGCTGGTCATCAGCGAGGGCTTCCCTGTACCCCAAGAGGAACTCGGCGTGCTGCGAGACAGTTTCGGGCACGTCATGTTCTCCTCCAGCAAGATGAATGTCGAGCGCATCGTGGTCAACTACCTGAACGACGTCGGGTTGGCGGCCCGGGGCGCGGCCCGCGGCAACGTACCCGGCACCGACCAGCGCCATAACATGATCTATGCCTCGACGGTGGATCTGGAGGAAGCGTACAGGGTGGGACAGAAGGCAGTGCTGGTAGCCTTGGAAGATGGCTCCGGCTACATGGCCACGATCCTGCGGCAGCCGGGTTCTCTCTACAACGTGCGCTACGACAAGGTGTCGCTGGAGCTGGTGGCCAACTCCGAGCGCTCCTTCCCCGAGGCATGGATCGCCCCGAGCCGGCTGGACGTGACTGACGACTTTGTGCGCTACGCTCGCCCGCTCATCGGTGATGATTGGCCGAGCATCCCTCTGGTGGGTGGCCGCCAGCGCTTCGCCCGTCTGCGGCCTATCTTCGCCGAAAAGAAGCAGCCTCCCTACATCCCTCAGGCACATCGGAACCGCTAGGCTGGGGAACAGGCAGTGGATGTGCTCCAGGTCTTCGTTGACCCGCTCATTCGATACCAGTGAGGCCACTAGCGAGGAAGTCAGCGGAGAGGCGGAAAGAGCGGAAAGGTAGGGGGGCATTCCGCTCGTTCCGCTGTTCCGCTGACCATTCAGGCCATTAGCCAAGGAACCTGATCAGGGTGATCGAAATGGGAGTCCTGAAACTGCCCGTTCGTTACTATCGGCTCGACATAGTAGCGAATTATGTGCTTGGGCATAACACAGGCGGTGCCAAGGCCGCCGAAGATGTAGTAGATGGGCCACGTGTGCCTTAGAAGCAGTGTAGTTAACAAAAGGAGAGCAGACACATGGCGCGACAATATCTGATCACCGGTGATGTTCAGCTCGTCCGGCGGCTCAACCGAGATGCCATTTTAGGTTTGATCCGAGAACGCGAACCCATCTCCCGCACAGATCTGGCCCGCCTGACCAAGCTGACACCTGCGACTGCTTTTTCCATTGTTGAGGAACTGGTGCAGGATAGGCTGGTGCAGGAGAGTGGCATGGGACCGTCGCGGGGAGGTCGTCGGCCCATGCTCTTCGAGTTCAATTCACGATCTCAAGTCATCATCGGAGTCAACATCCGCAGCGCCCAGGTGCTGGGGGTCTTGGCCTATCTGGATGCCAAGCCCCAGGTGACCATCGCTCGCGACTACGATCTCAAGGGTGGGGCCGACGTGGTGCAATTGGTGAAAGACGTCATTCGGGAGTTGATCGCCGCCTCGCCCCTGCCGACGGCGCAGTTGATGGGGATTGGCTTGGCAGTGCCGGGTCTGATTGATGTCGACCGAGGAGTGGTGGTGCAATCGGAAAACTGGGACTGGGAGGAGTTGCCGCTACGGGACATCCTGGCCGAGGATTTCGACACCCCGATCTACATCGAGGAAGACGACAACGCTCTGGCTCTCGGGGAAGGCTTCTTTGGGGCTGGACGGGGGGTATCCAACGTCGTCTGCGTCAAGATCGGCCGGGGGCTCGGCGCGGGCATCGTTGTCAACGGCATGCTCTTCCGGGGCCCAGACAATGCCGCTGGCGAGATTGCCCACATTCTGGTCGACCCCGACGGCCCGCAGTGCACCTGTGGCAACTACGGCTGTCTGGTGCGGATGATCTCAGCCCCGGCCATCGCCGAACGGGCCATTAAGGGTCTCAAGCAGGGAGCGGTCTCCTCGCTGAGCGGCCGGGTGGGTGACGATCCCGAGAAGGTGAACGTGGCCATGATCGCCGAGGCTGCCAACGCAGGGGATGCCTTCGCTCACCAGATCATGGAGGAGACAGGTCGCTATCTGGGCATAGGGATTGCTACCCTGGTCAACCTGCTCAATCCCGACCTGGTGATCATCGGCGGCGGGGTGATCTTGGCTGGGTCCCCCTTGCTCGAGCCGGCTCGCCACGTGGTGAAGCTGCGCACTTTCGGCGCGCCTGGCGAGCGCGTGCGGATCGTGGCGGCACAACTGGGAGTTGAAGCGCCGGCGATTGGCGCGGCGACCTTGGTCATGACGCAGGAGGGTGCCCTGCCAACGCGGGGGTTCGCAGGCTTCGACTGATCAGAGGTCGAAAACCCGGCGGGCATTGTCATAGAGAACCTGAGGCTGGTCTTGCTCCGTGAGATCGGGGTCCAGGATCGCGCCCTTCTGCATGAAAAGGCTCCCTTCGGTGGCGCCCGATCCAAAGAGTACCCGATCGGCCCCCAGCATCCGCACGGCCACGCCAACCTTGTCATGGTCAGCATACGAGGCACAGGTGTCCAGGTAGAGATTGGGAGCCTTCTCGGCAGCGCGTATGGCTGACATCCACTCTGTGCCTCCCATGTGTCCCATGACGATCTTCAATTGGGGGGGGCAAGAGCCAGCTCCATAGCCTGCGCGGGCAGGCTACAGGCCACAACGTTGC
>CBDURC010000214.1:0-5215 GCA_965369635.1 uncultured Anaerolineales bacterium
ATGTTGAACTGCACGGCGACCATGTCCAGGATGTTGATGTTGCTGTCGTCGGTGATGTCAGCGTTGGGGTTCCACTCGGCGTCCATAGGCGTGGTGTTCCAGCCCAGGCCCATGGCGATGCCGTCGAACTCGTCGATCTCGTCGTTGCCGTCGACGTCGCCGCCCAGCAGCGTTACGTCCGGCAGGGTGACATCGCCCTCAGGCACGTCGACCTGGCGCCAGGAGCGCAGGTAGCCGGGCTTGCTGGCGGTGACCTGGTAGCTGCCCGGTGGCGCGATGTCGGGCAGGACGTATGTGCCATCCTCGGCGGTGTGTACGCAGGTACTGTCGGCGCAGACCTGCGCACTAGCGTTGCTCGTCCTCCGCTCTAGGATCACCTGGCCCAGGATCGCGCCTCTGGCCTCATGCACATTGATGACGCCATGCTCGGTGCGGGCCGACATGGGCACCGACTGCGGATCGGAGAAGATGACCTTGGTGAAGGTGACTCTGCTGAGCCCTTCCGCCTTGCCGCGGAAGGTGATGGTGGCCAGCACACCGGAGCCGCTCACTCCGGGCTTGTCGCCCTGCAGGCTGACGGCATACTCGATGGTGCCCTCCTGGTTGTCCGCCTGGTTGCGGATCTCCACCTCGGGCACAGGGAAGTCGCCCTGCTCGATCTGGACACCGGGGTCGAACGCGGAGGCGTCGACCACCTCCAGCACGTCGGGATCGAAGGCCAGCTCCACCTGGACGCCGTACAGGTTCACGACCTCGTTGATGCGCAGCTCGACCTCGAGGGTCTGCGTGACGGGGACGGTGGAGTAGGGGGGCACTACTGAGATGGTTGGTCCCACGAAGATGGTGATGGTGTCCTGACCGTACATCTGGGAGCTGTCGACGGCTTCCAGCGTGACTTCGTAGGTGCCCGGCTCGTAGATGCGCACGGACGTCTCCTCACCGAACAGGGGGTCTCCCTGCCCCTGGATCCACCACATCAACTGGTCGCCCGTCAGTGGGCCGTCCTCGAGATCATTGGCGGAGCCGATGAGGACGATCTGTTCGCCAGGCTCGAAGCCCGCCCCGTCGGCCGGCGTATGGATCTTCACATCGGGAGCATGTGGCCGGACCGCGAAGGGCTCGTCGGACTGGTCGTGGCCGGTGAGAAGGCCGTTGCTGGCAAGCACTCGGACCAGGCTCATGTCCGAACCGGGAATCTGGGACGCATCCACCTCCATAGAGGTATCAGCGAGCGCCCCGCCGAGCGAGTGCCAGGTCATGCCGTAGTCAGCGCTGTACTGCACGTTGTAGGTCAGCGGTCCGCCGCCAGGATCTCCGGCCTCCCATTCGATCCTGTGGATGCCGTCCCACATCTCGCCGCCATTGGGCGTCAGCACCTGCACCTCAGGAGGACCTTCACCGGTCCGCAGCTCGTCCAGTACCTCCATGCCATGCGTGAGCTGCACCTGCGCCGTCTCGGGCGGGTAGGGCAAACGCATGCCGAAGTTGCCCACCTCCGACTGGCCGGTCCAGTTGCGGTCCCTCCAGTCCAGATCGAAGCACTGCTGCTGGAGCAGCGCGCCATCGCGGGTCATGAAGTTGAGGCAGTAGGTGTTGCCGCCGGGGATGCCCAGTGGCTCCAGATGCTCCTGCAGAACAAACAGTGGATTGAGCTCGCCACCATTCTCCCAGATCTGGCCGGTGACGACGGCCGTGGGGCCCTGCTGCGGCGCGGCCGCCTGGATCTGGCCCATCCAGTCCTGCACGCCGTTGAGGATCTGCGTCCAGTTCCAGGGCGAGATCCACATATCGGTGGAGCTGTTGCCGCAGTTGCCGCCAGTCATCCAGTCCCGCTTGGTGGCCGCATGGGTACTCAGGGTGAGGACGTCGAAGCCCACCTCGTGGATGACCGAGTCTGCGTTGGTGCCGCCATAGGGCCAGTCGGAGGAGCTGTCGGCACAGAGGGGATGGCGTCGGCCCAGGTTATGGCCAATCTCGTGGGCGCAGACGGCGTTGGCGTACATCTCGTCGCCGCCGGAGACGTGACCGGAGCCACCCAACCAGATGGGATCGGAGCGACCGTTGTTCCACGATCCGCTGGGGAACCAGGCGAAGAGCTGGTCCGGCGGACTGGTGGAGGCCAGGTAGCGGGTGTTGAGCTCCGTGATGACCGCCGAGGGATTGGCCGCCGCGTCCTGCGTGTAGGCGGCACCCGCGGGCCAGGCCGTGTATGTGACATTGCTGAAGGGGAAGAGGCTGCGCAGGAAGGGCCCGGCCGCGGTCATGGTCGCATTGCTGGCTGTGTTGGCTCCCGTCCAGCCCGAGAAGGTGTAGTTGATGGGCACGTAGGCCACGCTCAGGTTCTGCGCGGTGGCGAAGTTGATCGTGGCCGACGTTGACATGTTGTTGGCCGTGTTGGTCTCGGGGATCACGGTGCCCGGGTTGATCTCGGCCTGCAGCACGACGGTGCCGTTGCGCCAGCTCATGGGCAGCAGGAAGTTGAAGCTAGATGAGGTGACCTCCCTCTGGGCGCCGCTGGTACCGACGAAGAGGGTGGTGTCGGTGGGGCTGATGGGCGAGCCGGGCAAGGTTGTGCCGCCCCGGGTGCCGTGGAGCCGGGCGTTGACACCGACCGTGTCGGCCAAGTCCACCGCCGGGTAGACGCGGGCATAGGTGATCTTGTCGGCCCTCAGGTGGACGCTGTTGTCGGCGCAGGCGGTGGCACCGGTGGTGTTGTCCAAACACTGGATGGCCTGGGTCACCTCCATGTCGGTGATGGTCAGGTCCACCTTGGCCGCCGTTGCCGCGATGGGCAGCCGCCACACGCCATCGTAGTCGCCCCAGTAGACGTGGGTGCTGTCCAGGCTCACGCCACGCGGGCCGAACAAGCCCAGAGCCAAGTCCTCGATGGTCCCGCCGCCCACAGGCGCTCGGCGTACACGGCCGGTGTGTGTGCCCGTGGTGTCGGTCCAGAAGACGTGGGTGGAGTTTGCGGCGATGGTTTCGGCCATATAGGGCGAGATATCGCTGGCCACGTAGGAGGTCAGGCCCGTGCCGTTCTTGTTGACCCGGTAGGCCTTGCCCGTGCCCAGCTCGGTGAAGTAGACGTAGGTGGAATCCAGCGCGATGCCATAGGGATTGTCGAGGCCCGTGATCACGTCCTGCACCGCGCCGCCCGTCTTGGCCACGCGTCGAATCCTGCCAGCGCCCATGTTCCAGTCTGTCCAGTAGACGTGGGTGCTGTCCACGGCCAGATTGGCGCTGTCCGCGCCCGCGGCCAGGACTTGCGCGGCGCCACCGGACTTGGCGATGCGCTGGATGCCGGTGTTGTCGCCCCAGTAGACGTGGGTGCTGTCCAAGGCGATGCCGCGGTGCAGGATCAGCCGGTTCCCGTTGGCTACGTTGGTGATGGTACCCCCAGCCACGGGAATACGTTTGACCTTGTCGTCGGCCCAGTCGGCAAAGTAGACGTGAGTGTCGTCGGCAGCCATCTGGTACGGATTGAAGCTGCAACTGTGATGCAGCGTTTGCACCGTTCCGCCGCCCAGGGGCACACGCCGCAGGGCGGGCTCTCCATCGGTGGGGCAGAACTCACCGCCGACGCTGATCGTCCAGAAGACGTGCGTGCTGTTGGTGGTCATGGTGCGCACGTGATCTGTGGCCAGTTGATCGGGCGCGTCGGTCGGACTGCCGACGCTTGCCAGCGATCCTATTCTCTCTGGCGCCCCTGCCACCGCTGCACTGGACAGCGGGAGGGCCAGCAGCAGGCAAAGCGCTGCCGGTACCAGCCAAGCTCTTAGTGTTTCGCGTTTCATGTCTCAATCCTCCTTTGCGCCTGGGCGCTTCACATTTGCTGGCAGGGAGTTGCACTCCTAGCCTCTGGTTTCTGTCAGCGGAAAAGCGGAAAGTCCGGAGGACTTCCCATGCTCTCTGCGCTGGTCTGTGACCCGTGCTCTGATAGGTTCGTAGCATAGCCCCTAGTGGGCGTCGTGGGCAGGCAGAAGGCCATGGGCCACCTATCCGTCCAAGACACGAAGCGATTGCGATGACTCTTGGTGTCTTTGCGCCTTTGTCGTAAGTTGCCGTGGTTTGGGAGTACAACTTCCTCACATCGGGGGATGGCGAGGAGTTGCACTCCGAGCTCTTCCTCGGCAGCTTTCCGATCCCTCCGTTTTTCCGCTGACAGCGAGCGAACGGACCACGATCTGAGCGCCTCTGGTTGCCACCGGAATCATTAACGGGGCCGGATGACTATCGTCCAGCAGTTGGACACCTACCAACTGCACAAGGCTCCTTCCCTCTGCCAGACCTTGAATGCCGGCGCGGCACGCAGCGCCAACACAGCGGGGAGGGGGGACGCTGGCATGCAGCCAGACATCCCCCGCCCCTTACCAAGCCACCTGACTGGCGGCTTATGATCAAGAGCCCTTGAGGGCGACCGGCAGGTAGATGGTGCTCTGCCCCCCGACTGTCACCTGGCCATCCTGCGTCCCGGCGGGGATCTCCAGCGGGTCGGGCCGGGTGTCGTCGCCCAGCCGCATATCGGTTAGGTGCACCGCACTGCTGCCCTGGCCCACGGCCTCGAACTGCACCGTCGCCAGCACGCCGCTGCCACTGCGCGCCTCCGCTGGATGCAACTGCGTCACGGCGAAGTCGATGGTGCCCGCCGTGTTGTCGGCCTCGTTGACCAGCACGAACTGGTTGAAGGGGTCCAGGAAGTCGCCGGGGCGGATCTGCACGCCCGGCGCACTGTGCCGCGGGTCAGCGTCGCGCACCTGTATGACGCTGGGGTCGAAGGTGAGCTGCACCCACCCGCCGTACAGGTTGATCACGTCCAGAATCTGGATGTCCAGGTCGACGGTCTCACCGACAGCACTCAGCGTGGCCTGGTTGGGGCCGATGACCACCTGGGTGGCCAGGTCTGTGTGCGAGAGCTGCCGTTGTGGTGGAGCGAGACGTTGTTGGGCGAGGGCGGTGTTCCAGGGACCAGGAGCCATCTGGCGCCAGTTGAACTGCACGGCGACCATGTCCAGGATGTTGACGTTGTCGTCGTCGGTGATGTCGGCACGCTCGTCCCACCGGGGGTCCATGGGTGTGCTGTTCCAGGCCAGGCCCATGGACATGGCGTCGAACTGAAAGATGATGTCATCCTGGTTGACGTCGCCGCCCAGGAGCGTCACATCAGGCAGGGTGAGCAGGCCGATGGGCACATCCGCTTCCCGCCAGCTGCGCAGGT
>CBDURC010000215.1:0-5205 GCA_965369635.1 uncultured Anaerolineales bacterium
CCCGCATCTCAACTGCGTTGGTCACGTTGGTCATTCCAGGTCCCCTTTTTCTCTCAAGAACGGAAGTTGACCAGCTTCCCATGAACACGGACCGTCCCCTCTTCCTGTCGGTAGAGGCCGGCCAGAACGTTCATCAGCGTATTCAGCGTGCTCTTGCCAGCGCCGTTTTCCCCCAGCAGGGTGTGGATTTCGCCCACGCGCAGGTCGAAATCCACCTGATCGTTGGCCAGCACGCCGGGAAAACGTTTGACAATTGCCCGCATCTCAACTGCGTTGGTCACGTTGGTCATTCCAGGTCCCCTTTTTCTCTCGGGAATGGAGTTGTTCCCGACTGGAGGGGTGCGACGCACGTGCACAGTGTGCGTCGCACCTTTCCAGAACTGGAATCCAGTTGCTGCCTGTTGCAGGCTTAGCCTGCAACAGGCATAGGTTCCTGGTCAACCGAACTGTATTGCTTCTGGCCCTAACCCCCCAGATCAGGCAATTCAGCAGTGATGCCGTCGGCCCACCAGTACATGCAGTATTCGCACTCCAGGCCGGGCGCGCCAGGCGGGAACTGATCCATGTCGGACTGTTCCATCTTCTTGCCCGCGGGTACAACCACGTTGCCGGCATTGTCCTTGATGGGGCCGGCGAAGACGTCAAAGCGATCGAACTCGCCCGCCAGCATCTTGGCCAGCGTGTCTCGCACCAACTGGATGTCCTCTTCGGGCAGTTCGGCAACGCCGGACGGCAAGGTTTCGCCTTCCATGAAACCAAACAACCCCATAGCGCCTGTATCGGCGTCGAAGTAGTGCCAGCCAGCCTTGTAGGAGCCATCTCTGACCTGTTCGGTGATTCCAACATAGACCGGGCCCCAATTCCAGTACGGAGCGGTAAGGCAAGCGTCTACCTTGCAGGAGCCGTACCAATCGTAGGTGACGCCCCACTTGCCCTTTTCCTGGGCCACGTCAGCCACGGCCGGTGTATCAGCTCCGGTGAAGACCACCTGCGCACCGGCGTCGAAGAGGGAAGCTGCCGCCTCTTTCTCGATGACAGGGTCGTGCCAGGTGTTGATCCAGCGCACGTCCATGGTGCATTCGGGGCAGGTCTGCTTCATGCCCAGCGCAATGGCGTTGCCCAAGCGGATCTCTTCAGGGATGGGGAAGGTGGCCATGTAGCCCAACTTGGGATTCCCGTCCATCTTGGCCCGCGATCCGGCCAGCATCCCACCCAGGTACTTCATGTCTTCCATGGCGCCAAACAGGTTGCCGAAGTTCTCCATATTGGACTTGTAGCCGCTGATGTGGCTGTACATGATGTTCGGGAATTCCTCAGCCACGATCTCCATTCCGTCCATGTAGCCAAAGGAAGTACCGAAGATGAGGTCGAATCCCTTGCGGGAGAGGCTGCGGAAGACCTGCTCGGACTCGGACCCCTCTGGGACGTTCTCGATATAGGCGATGTGGACATCGTCGAGATTTTCCGCGGTATACTCCAGCCCTTCGTAGTGGGCCTGGCTCCAGCCACCATCATCGTGGGGGCCGATGAGCACCATCGCCACGTTGAATTTGCCCTCTATGGTCGCCGGAATGGAGAACCCTCCTTCCTCAGTAGGCTCTTCTGCCGGTGCCTGGGGCGACGCACAAGCGCCCACTGCCAGAGACAGAATCACCAGGGCAGCCAGAAGCCACCGTACGTTCTTGGATAGCATTTCTACGCCTCCTCATTGTGTTTTGGGGTACTTTAGGTTTGGTAGTCTGGGAAGTCAAAAGACTCATGGTTCGCTCGTTTCTGAGAGCAAATCCGAGGTTGGGTCACCAAGAGGTAGGCTCATGTACAGGGTGCCAATCTGGAAAAGCTCTCTGAGAACAAGCGAAAGATGCCTATGGAACCTTACCAACAGTAGATCGGTGCTCTGTCCCTTAGCATCACCTCCTTCATTCATCTGTTCGGGCTTCGCAAATCTGGTATCCGTGAGTTCGGGTATCCGAGAGAGACGTCCGAGTCATGACTGCGCGAACCTACGAACTACGGATCACTATGGCACAATCCAAGTGCCCGTCTCGCCATCCAGCGCCCGCTCGATGTTCCAGGGATCGGTGACCAGCGCCTCTCCCTGGGGGTTGGCCTCCAGGAACTGTATGATGGCCTCGATCTTGGGCCCCATGTTGCCTGGCGGGAAATGCCCTTCAGCGTGGTAGCGCCTGGCCTCGCTCACCGTCATACGATCCAGTGGACGCTCGTTGTCCTGCGCATAGTGCAGCGATACCTGTGCCACACCGGTGCAGATGAGGAGAAGATCAACTTTCAGATTGCGCGCCAACAGGCTGCTGGCACGATCCTTGTCAATCACGGCGCGAGCGCCCACCAGGTTGCCCTGCGCGTCCTCGGTCACGGGGATACCACCACCGCCCACGGTGACCACCACGAAGCCAGCATCCACCAGTGTCTTCACTGCGTCCAATTCGATAATCTTCAGAGGAATGGGAGAGGCGATCTTGCGCCGCCAGCCGCGTCCCGCTTCGTACCCGATAACCCAACCCTCTTCTTCGAACTTGCGCGCCTCCTCTTCGTCCACAAACCCGCCGATGCCCTTGGTCGGGTCTTGGAAGCCCGGATCATTCTTGTCCACCAGCACCTGGGTCACCACCGCTGCACACTGGCGGTCGATGCTCCGTCTCCTCAACTCATCTCCCAGCGCCTGGGTGATCATGTAGCCGATCGAGCCTTGCGTATCGGCGCCGATCATATCCAGAGGAGTAGGATGCACTCCTTCTATCTTCTCAGCAATCTCGGAGCGCCGCAGGATGAAGCCCACTTGCGGGCCATTGCCGTGGGTGATGATCAGGTTCCAGCCACGCTCGATCATCCCCGCCAGGTGCCTGCACGTCTCGCGCACCGCCTTCCACTGATCCTCCACCGTCTGGTGCTGGCGGTCCACGATCAGCGAGTTGCCGCCGATGGCAACGACGGCGATTCTCTTGGTCATAGGTTCGCTCCTTGGTCTGTTCTACCAGTTCTCCATCGTCAACGCCATCAACGCCTTCTGCACGTGCAGCCGGTTCTCAGCAATGTCGTAGACGGCAGAACGAGGGCCGCTGGCGACTTCGTCCGTTACCTCGCTGCCCCGGTCGACAGGCATGGGGTGGGTGAAGATGGCGTTGTCAGTAAGCGCCATCCGCTCGGCGGTCGTTGTCCAACCGGGATAGGCCATCGCTTTCTCGATCTCCGTCTGCTTATGGAGCACGCCGTCCCTGTACGCCTGCGGGCTGACCCAGTTGCGGGAGTAGACGATGTGCGCACCGTGATAGCCCTTCGTCCGGTCGCTGGTGACGCGAAACTCAAAGCCACTGGCGGCGCAGTTCTGCTGTGTCCACTCGTACACCTCGGGGTCCAGGTCGTAGCCCTCAGGCCGGGCCACGGTGACGTTCATGCCCAAGCGGGAGGCAATGAGCAGCGCTGCCTGCACACTACACCACGAACGGGCTAGCGCACCCGAAGCCCAGGTGAGCAGGAAGTTCTTGCCCCGCAGTGCGTCGTAGTCAGGCTGACCAGGCCCACCGCCGTACCACTCGGCCCAGCCCATCACGTCGGCCAGCCCCTGACAGGGATGGAAGCGGTCGTCGGCCATGTTGATGATGGGCACATCTGCCCAGTGCGCATACTCGCGCAGCATCTCGTCGCCAGCCCCGTAGTAGGGCACCTTGTCTTCCAGGATGCGGATGCCGATGCCGGCCACGTAGCGGGCCATGACCTGAGCGGCGTCCTCGATGGTCTCCCCAGCCTGCTTCTGGGTCTTGAAGCGCCCCGCCGCAGGGGTCATGAACTGGGCGTGGCCTCCCAGCTCGGTGGCTGCGGCCTCAAACGAAAGACGCGTGCGCACAGAAGGATTGTAGAAGAACATCAGGAAGGTCTTGTGCTTGAGGATACTTGTCCAACGGTCGGAGAAGCGATCACGCTTCATCTCCGCTGCCAAATCGAGCACAGCCATCAGTTCCTCTAGCATCCACTCCTGCGTGCAGATGAAATCCTTGCCATAGAGACTCATAACTACCTCCCGCATGAATGCTCGTAGTCAGGCACGGAACGGAGTGAAGTGCCGTCGTTCTCCACGCCACTTCGCTTCACTTCGTGGCTTGCTACGAACAATGCATAGACGACTAGACCAGGGAATCATGCTACCGCTTCATCCCTGGCCCACCGATGCTGATTTGCCGACTTGCTGATTTGTTGATTTGCTGATTTCTACGCTTCGCCGCACAGCTTCAGCAGCCGTTCCCAGCGGAGATCCACCTCTGCTTGCATCTCGTCAATGAGGTGGTGGTTCTGCGGCGTGAAGAGGTGGCGGAACCGACCCTGTCGCTTCATCCACTCCTCTACTGGCTTCTTCTCCTTCGGCTTGTAGGTGAGCCGCCATTCGCCGTTCTCCACCTCGTAGAGCGGCCAGTAGCAAGTATCCACCGCCAACTGGGTGAGTTCGATCGTCTCCTCGGTTCCGTGCCGCCAGCCGCGGTTGCAGGAGGAGAGCACGTTCATGAAGGCTGGCCCGCCGCAGTTGACCGCCTTGCGGGTCTTCTGCATCAGGTCACGCCACTTGCTGGGAGCCGCCTGGCCCACATAGGGAATGCCGTGGGCAGCCATGATCGCCGTCAGGTCCTTGCGGAACTGCTGCTTGCCAGGGATGACCTTGCCGGCCGGCGAGGTGGTGGTGTGGGCGCCGAAGGGCGTGGCGCTGGAGCGCTGGATGCCGGTGTTCATGTAAGCGCCGTTGTCGTAGCAGACGTAGAGCATGTTATGACCTCGCTCCATAGCGCCGGAGAGGGCCTGGATGCCGATGTCGTAGGTGCCGCCGTCGCCGGCGAAGGCGATGAACTTCACGTTCTGCTCGGGGATCTTCCCCTGCCGCACCTGGCTCCGGTAGGCCGCTTCCACACCGCTGATGGTCGAGGCGGCGTTCTCGAAGGCATTGTGGATCCACGGCACCCGCCAGGCCGTGTAGGGGTAGATGGTCGTGGCCACCTCCAGGCAGCCGGTGGCGTTGGCAAGGACCACCGGATCGTCAATCGCCGCCAGCATCTGCCGCACGATGATCGAAGCGCCGCAGCCTGCACATAGCCGGTGTCCCGGCGACAGCCGCTCCGGGCGCTTGGATAGTTCTTTAGGGGTTAGCTTAGTTGGCATGGTACAATGCTCCTTTTCTAGTCACAACTCAGGCCGAGAGCC
>CBDURC010000216.1:0-5204 GCA_965369635.1 uncultured Anaerolineales bacterium
CAAGCGGGGCCAGCGTATAGCCTGCCGAACTTACGGCCCTGGCAATCTGCTCGCTTGGCAGGTCTGGCATCGTCATTGTGTAACATGAAACCGTCAGCGTGCCGGCGGCGTGGTCAACCTGGCAATCGTCCACGCCTTCAACCCGGCTGACGGCTGCCCGGACTCGCTGGGCACAATCCATGCAGGTTAGCCCTGCCACGGTGAACGTCTTGGTTGGCATTTGCCTTGGCATCGCTCCGTGCAATAACGTGTAACAAGATGTAGGTCGCTCGCTACGCCTTCGTCCTCGCTCACGGATCTGTCATGATGAACACTATAACTGCATGTTACCCGCCCGGCAAGCGAGGGTGGCCCGGCCCGAAGCCCAGCCCACCTCGTCAGCGGAACAGCGGAACGAGCGGAAAACAAACCTTCCGGTCTTTCCGCTTTTCCGCTGACAGCGATGTGCTGCTTCTTCGAACGATTCTTTCTCTTTGATGCAGCGATGACTTCACCTCCTGATGATCCTGCCCAGATCACGCTCTCCATCCGCCTCGGCGTAACTCCAGGCAAGGTCGCTGACCCTTCAGATCACAAAACTCGATCCATTGCAGTGCCTGGTTCAACCAGCGCAGCACGAAAGTTGAGCAACGTCCTTGTCGAAGGTTTGGGCGGCCAACTTCAGCCCTTCTACCTGTGTCAGATAGGGGAAGAGCGTGCCGGTGAGGTCGCTCACCCGCAGCCCGGCCTTGAGGGCCAACGTTGCCGTCTGGATGACCTCGCCAGCCTCGGCGGCCAGAATGTGAGCACCAAGCAGCCGCTCGGAGCCTCGATCGGCCACCAGCTTGATCAACCCGCGCCTGTCCCTCGCCGCCAGCGCCCGGGGCACATAGGCCAGGGGCAGGGTGGTGACCTTCACATCGTACTCGCTGGCCCCGCTTGAGGGGGGTCTGGCCCGCGCCTGGGATTCGGTCAGCCCCACAGTCGCCACCTGCGGGTCGGTAAAGATGACGTCTGGGAGCACTGTCAGATCGAGCTGTCTGCTATTCGCATTCAGCGCGTTCTCAGCGGCGATACCACCCGCTGCCGCGGCCACGTACACTAGTTTGGGCCGGTTCGTCACGTCGCCGGCGGCGTAGATGCGCGGATGGCTCGTCTGCATGAATCCGTTCACCTGGATGAAGCCGCTGGCGTTCAGCGCCACGCCTGTGTCCTCCAGGCCCATGTCCCTGGTATGTGGCGTCCGACCTACAGCCATCAAGACCTGCTCGGCCCGGAACTCGCGTCGCTGGCCGTTCACCTCGGCCGTGACCACCTTCTGGCCATCATCCTGGCGGATCGCCAGCGGCCTGACGCCGGTGTGGATCGTCAATCCTTCCTGGCGCAGATAATCCGTCAGTGCCTCGGCGATCTCAGGCTCGTGCTCAGGGATGATCCGTGGGCTTCGTTGGAGAATCGTGACCTGGGTGCCGAAGCGAGCGAAGGCTTGCCCAAGCTCCAGGGCAACCCCCCGCCCGCCAATGACGAGCAGTGTGCGCGGCTGCCTTTCCAGTGCCATCGCCGCCGTGCTGGTCAATACTTGCACTCCCTCAATCCCGTCAAGGGAGAGGATGCGCGGTTCGGCTCCGGTAGCGACGACGATCCCTCCCGCCTTGATGGTGCGTCCGTCCTCCAAGACAACGCCGCCGTCGCCTCGCAGCCGTGCCCATCCGTGAACCAGAGTGATGCGGTCGCCATAGGATGCTAGGACATCCACGTACTTGCTTTGGCGGAGTTCGGCAACCAATTGGTCTTTCTGGCCGATCACCGCCTTCCAGTCCAGTCCCTCGGCCCGGGTATGCACTCCGGCGAAGGGATGGTGCCCGGCCTTGTAGTACGCCTCCGCTGCCCGGATCAGGGTCTTGGACGGTACACACCCAGTATTGACGCAAGTGCCGCCAATCGTGTCTGCCTCAATGATACAGGTCCTCCGGCCCAACTCGGCGGCCTTGATGGCCGCCGCCATCCCGGCCCCGCCAGTCCCTATGACGACCAGATCGTAATCTGCATCCTGGCCCCATCCCTCCGGTGGCTGTGGGGGCGTGATCGCTCGACGGGATAGCACAGTTGCCCGGTATCCGGCATTCTTGATGGCATTGGCCAGTTGTTCATCACTGACGCCTGGTTGGGCCGATAGAGTGGCCCGGCCCGAAGCCCAGCCCGGTACGTGAACCTGCGACACCCCCTCAACTCCCTGCAACGCCTTTGTCACATGCAGGGCGCAGGAATCGCAGGTCATTCCCCGCACTTCCAACTTGATCTGCTGTTCAATATGCTTGCTATTCATCGCTAAACACTCTCTCTTGCTATGTCAGCCTTTCCCTGTCCCTGCTCATTCATTTCTCCGCCCTCCCAACATCCACAGGGTCCCTGCGACGGTCAGGCCGCTCATTCCGGCCCAGAACAGCAGCCCCATAGGCAACGGGGGGCGTGCCTGGCGGTACAGGCGCGCATACTCCGGGCCGGCGCGTCCCATGGTGTAGAACTCGGCGGCCAGTTCCCAGCCCGCCAGCCAGGCCAGCAGGCCGATCAGCAGCCGCAGCGCCCAGGGCGTATCCCGCCGCCGCCGGCCGGTCAGCCACAGGGCCAGGCCGTGCAATAGCGCCAGGGGGAGAGTCTCCAGGTGCCCCAACTCGTGCCAGTAGGTCAGACGCTCCCGCTCCCGGCGCGGGATACCCTGCCGCAGGTGGATGTCCACCAGGCCGGGGTGGGGCAGAGGTACCCCGCCGGCCTTGACCCAGTGCCACATCCGCCCCACGGCGATTTCGGCGGGCAGGCCGTACCAAGAGCGCACGTTCAAGGGTTGGTTTTCGGTCATTGGGGGGCCCCCAGGGTTACCCGGCGCAGCAGTTGCGCGTTGACAGCGACGATGACCGTGCTCAAGGACATCAGCAGCGCCCCGACAGCGGGCGAGAGCAAGATGCCCAGCGAGGCCAGCGCTCCGGCGGCCAGCGGCAGCGCAATGACGTTGTACCCCGTGGCCCAGACGAGGTTCTGGACCATCTTTCGATAAGTCGCCCGGCTCAGCTCAAAGATCTTGACCACGTCCAGCGGGTTACTCTGCACCAGGATGATGCCCGCCGACTCGATGGCCACGTCGGTGCCGCTGCCGATGGCGATGCCCACGTCGGCGCGGGTCAGCGCCGGGGCGTCGTTCACGCCGTCGCCGACCATGGCCACTCGCTTCTGCTGGCCCTGGAGCTCGGCCACCTTCTGGTCCTTGTGCTCCGGCAGCACCTCGGCAAAGACCGTGGTGATACCCAACTCCTCTGCGACCGCCTCCGCGACCGCTTCGCTGTCGCCGGTGAGCATGGCGACCTGAATGCCCATCTCCTGCAGCCGCTTGATCGCCTGCCTGCTCTCGGGCCGGACGACGTCGGCCAGGGCGAAGGCGGCGACCAGTTGCTGCCCGTCTAGCAGATAGACGACCGACTGCCCCTTCTGGCCTGCACTGTTGGTGAACCGAGCGAGGTCGTCGGGTAGATCGCTCTCCAACATCTCCAGCAGTCGGGGGCCGCCGACGTAGACCGTGTGCCCCTCGTGGGTGGCGCGGATGCCGCGCCCCTTGATGGCCTCAAAATCGCTAACGTGGAGCGGCGTGACGCCTCGTTCCTCGGCCTTGCGGCGGATGCCGCGCGCGATCAGGTGCTCCGAGTCGCCCTCGACGGCCGTCGCCAGCGCCAGCGCCCGGTCGTCTTCCCAGTCCTCGACGGTCGCCATATCCACAACGCCGAACTTCCCCTCGGTCAGCGTGCCGGTCTTGTCAAAGATAACGATGTCAACCTCGCGGGCGGCCTCCAGCGCTAACCGGTCCCGCACCAGGATGCCGTTGCTGGCCCCCATCGAGGTGCTGATGGCCACCACCAGCGGGACCGCCAACCCCAGCGCGTGCGGGCAGGCGATGACCAGCACCGTCACGACCCGCTCTAGCACCTCCAGCTTCAGTCCCACGGCGGCGAGCCAGGCCACGGCGGTGACGGCGGCGACGGCCAGGGCGATGTAAAAGAGCCAGCCGGCGGCCTTGTCCGCCAGGATTTGCGTGTCGGATTTGCTCTGCTGCGCCTGCTCCACCAGCCGCATGATGCCTGCCAGCGCGGTTTCGTCGCCGGTAGCCGTGACCCGCACCCGCAGGCTGCCGTCGCTGTTGATGGTGCCGCCGATCACCTCATCTCCGGGTGCCTTCGCCACCGGCTTCGACTCGCCTGTGATCATCGCCTGGTTGACGTCGGACCGGCCCTCCTCCACCACGCCGTCGGCGGGAACGCTGGCTCCCGGACGGACCAGTACCAGGTCGCCGTTCTGGAGCGCGCTCACCTCCACCTCCTCAGTCTCGCCGTTGGGAAGGATGCGCTCGGCGGTGTCGGGCATCAACTGGGCCAGTTCCTTGAGCGCTCCCGACGCCTGGCGTATGCTGCGCATCTCGATCCAGTGGCCCAGCAGCATCACGACGATCAGCGTAGCCATCTCCCAGAAGAAGCCGCTGCCGGGAGAGACAAAGAGCGCAAAGACGCTGTACACAAAGGCCACGCTGATCGCCAGCGAGATGAGGGTCATCATGCCGAGTTTCCGGCTGCGCACCTCTGGCACGGCCATCCGCAGGAAGGGCACGCCGCCGTAGAAAAAGATCGCCAACGCAAAGGCCGCGCCGATCCAGCGGCTGCCGGGGAACGCGGGCATGCTGAAGCCCAGCCACTCTTGCAGCATCGGGCTGAAGAGCAGCACCGGGATCGTAAGCACCAGGTTGACCCAGAAGCGCTGGCGGAACATCTGCTCGTGGCCGGTGTGGTCTACGTGACCGCCGTGCCCAGAGCGGTGGCCGCTATCTGTGGAAGCGTGCTGCTTGTGCTTGGCGTGAGCATCATGCTCAGCACGATGACTGGTCTGAGTTTCATCGTCATGTTGATGATCGTGCATTGCGTGAGTGTCCTGCTTTTGCATAATGACCTTCCTTGCTGTCTGATTACCCTTGTTTCCCAAAGCGTTGTTGCGATCACTACCAGTACACCAATGGTAGCATCAATGCCTCAGCTTGTCTACAACAAAAGTCCCTTTTTCGCTGAATTCGGCAACCGGTAGTCTCCCTGTTTCGTGTTGATGCTTCTCTCGCTACTACTCAGCCTATGCTCCCAGCCCCCGTCCCGGGGGCGGCTTGTGCGGCAAATAGCTGCTCAAAACGAGATACTCTC
>CBDURC010000217.1:0-5172 GCA_965369635.1 uncultured Anaerolineales bacterium
TACAGCTCTTCTCGCGAGAGTGAGAGGCGGGCCACGCCCTGCTCCTGAGCCTTGAGGGCCACGGCCACCGCTTCTCGCGGGAACACTTCCCATTCGTCCATGGTGGGCACGATATTTTCCTCGTGGATGCCCCGTTCCTCTGCGCAGCGAGCCAGTTCCTCGGCCGCGGCAATGGCCATCTCGTCGGTGATGGTGCGCGCCCGCACGTCCAGCACGCCACGGAAGATGCCGGGGAAGCCCAGTGAGTTGTTCACCTGATTGGGGAAATCGGAGCGCCCCGTGCCCACGATGCGAGCGCCCGCCTCTTTCGCTTCCCAGGGCCAGATCTCGGGGATGGGATTGGCGCAGGGGAAGAGGATAGCATCCTTGGCCATGCCCGATACCCACTCCGGCAAGATGGTCCCCGGCCCCGGCTTGCTCAAGGCGATGCAGACGTCGGCGTCGCGCATGGCCTCGGCGGGGCCGCCGCGCCGTTCCCCGGCATTGCTGTTCAGGCATATGCGCCACTTGTCCACGAATTCGATCTTGCGCGCCTTGATGTCCTCGCGTTCGGGATGCAGGATGCCCTTGCTGTCGCAGGCCACGACGTTGCCCCACTGCACGCCACTGGCGATCAGCAGCCGCAGCGTAGCCACGTTGGCCGATCCCACGCCGATGAGGGCCACCTTGATTTCCCCCAAGTTCTTGCCCACGATCTTCAGCGCGTTGAGCACGCCGGCCAGCACCACCGTGGCTGTGCCCTGCTGGTCATCGTGCCAGACCGGTATGTGCACCTCCGGATCGGTGCGCAAGAGGTCCAGCACGCGGAAGCACTTGGGCTGGGAGATGTCCTCCAGGTTGATGCCGCCGAAGGAGGGCTGGATCAGCTTGACCGCCAGGATGATGCGGTAGGGATCCTTGGTGTTCAGGCAGATGGGCACAGCATCCACCCCGCCCAGGTACTTGAAGATCAGCGCCTTGCCCTCCATGACCGGCAAGGCCGCTTCCGGCCCGATGTCGCCCAGACCCAGCACCCGCGTGCCGTCGGAGACTATTGCCACCATGTTCCCCTTGTTGGTGTGCTCGAACACCTTTTCGGGATGAGCCTGGATATCGCGGCAGGGTGCGGCGACTCCGGGTGTGTACCAGATGGAAAAATCGCTGACGTCGCGCACAGCGCACTTAGCGGTGATCTGCACCTTCCCCTGGTAGAAAGGGTGCAGCCTCATCGCGTCTTTCGCTGGCTTCTTCGCCTTAGCTAGAAGTTCCTCTTTGGTTAGCATTGCACCTCCTGTTTTGACCCTGGCTGTTGCTTCCCTGGGCACTGTGCGGCGACAGCCGGGTCAATGTTCTTATCGCCGAATGACCTGTCGAAGTGCGCGCTGAAGTCGCCCGCTATGACGCTTTCTGAAGCGTTTCACCTTCAGCAGCCTCAATAAGCTGCTCCGCCGAAACAATCGGGCCGTACCTCGCTTTCAGCGCTTCAAGCCCTTTCCTCTGCTCGGCGTAGACCTCAAACAGCCGGGGAGGGATGTTCTTCTCTTTCCTGTAGGCTGCTTCCTGCAAGTTGATCCTGGCCAGGATATTGTCCACGTAGAAGACAAACTGCCGGTCATAGAGCGCCTTCGGATACTCTTTGCCAATCCCGGCGAATAGCTCTTGGAGATCCTCGTATTTCGGAATGAATCCGATGGGAGTCTCAATCGCATCCTTTTCGCCATGCGCCCTTAGCTCGAGCCAGCCGAGCCACACCTTCACATCCCGTTTCTCGCCAAGCAGCTTGTCGCCTTCCCCGCCACGGGCGCCGTGGGTCAGGAAGTAGTTCAGTCCGGCCATGATGGGCTTGTTCTTCAATTTGTCAGAATTGAAGAACACGAACTGCGCATCCATGTAGTCGGCCAGCGGGCCAGGGATGAATGGCTCATTGGCCCAGGGCTGGCGTCTGACTCCTTTGGCCCCGACCTCTGTCGCCGTCGCTGCCGAGAGAACCGAGGCCCCGATGACGACGCCGTGATCGGGAGTCCTGGCCACCCAGACCGGGGGCATGGTGTCGCTGTCCCGCCCGCTATATGTGATTACTCTGACCTCCACCCCGCGTGGATCTTCGGCTGCGACTTCATTGTAATTTCCGATAGATCTGTTATCTACTGTACATCGGGCATTGGGATTGGAGAGAGGAATGGGCTTGCCGTTTTTTCCCGTCTTACCTTCCCACCATTCGCCCTGGAAGTTGATGCCCTTTTTCGGATGTTCCTCTCCGTTCCCGACCCAGTGCGGCACTTTGCTTGCGTCGATCAACACGTTTGTCCAGATCACTTCCGCGCCTTCTTCTCGCAGAACTTTCATCAGGTACGGATCGCTTTTGCGGTTCACATCCCGAACGATCCCAAAGATCCCCTTCTCCGGGTTGATTGCTCGTAACGTCCCGTCTTCAGCAATCCACAACTGGGCCAGGTCATCACCGATGAAATCCGTGCCCACCATGGCCGTCGTGGTCTTCCCGCATCCAGAAGGCGCTGCCCCGGCGAAGAACGTCTTTCTTCCCCCTGAGCCTGTTGAGCCAGTGATGAACATGTGCTCCGATAATTCCTGTTCTCTGCGGTAATAGGTTGCCAGGTCAACCGCAAAGCGATGATTCCCTTTCTTCAGCAGCAGCGTATTGCCAGCATACGTACAAAACATCGAGAATGTCGTCAGCCAGCTTCGGTCCATGAACACCCTGGCATTCGGCAGATCCTCCGGTCTGTTTGGCCCTTCACTATGGACATTGGTCAGGAACAGCCCCAGGCGCTGCACTTCTTCATCAAACTGCTCGTAGACATGCCTGTACAGGATGTTGGCCGAGTGCATGACGTACGTTGAGGTCGTGATCTCCAGAGCAGGGATCGCGGCAGGAGCGCCGATGGGCCCCCGGCTGAAGAAACCCACCAGCAGAGTTTTCCCCTTTGCAATTCCAGTCATGTGGGTTCTGACATAATCGTACGCCTCATCTCTGAGGATTCTTCGGGCAAGCACACTGACACCTTCGCCCTCGTTCACGATGTAGAACGTTCTATCAATGATCCGCGCCTGTTCCTGAGCAAGGTCGAAGTGGATCGTATGGTCTTTCATGGCCAGGGGTTGTTCTTCGCCCTTTTCGAGACTCATTTTCCTGACTCTTTGCACATCCGTTTCTGACCCGGTGTTCACGAAGACCGCGTCTGGACCGGTCATTGAAATCGCGTTGGCGATCTTCAGAAGTGCTTCTTTATTGGTGATCTTGTTCAGCTTTGCTGCGTTCTCCCAATCACACCTGACCTCGAACAGAGCCTTCGCTTCATCCAAGGTATTGATCCCTCCGATTTCAGCGAGGATATCAATGCCGTTCTTCAGTGCTAGCATACTCTCTCTCCATACCTACCTACTCATTGGTGATCCGTATGAGAACGCCCCGGCGGCTATTGGCTCCAATAGCAAGTCGTTGCCTCCAGTGCACCGCTAGCGGAGACGATGGCCTTCCTGTTGTCTCAAGAAGTCCAGCACGATGCGGTTGAACTCCTCGGGCTGATCCAGCGGAGTAGCATGTCCTGAGTCCTTGACCACTACGAGCCGAGAGCCCAAGATGCCACGCTGCAGCGCTTCCTTGTGGGGCATGGAGATGGTCGGGTCGTTCTCCCCAGCGACGATAAGCGCGGGGCAGCGGATCCCTCCCAGGCGACGGGCCACGTCGAAAGCCATCGCCGCCCGGGTGGACGCCAGGTAGGCGGGTTTGTCGTTCTGCGCCCAGCGTGTGCGAACCAGCTCGAATAGCTCCCGTTGCTCGGGCCGAGGGAACAGTGTCCCAGCGATGACCTCGCCGATCTTTTCCATGCTCAGCAAGGGCATCAGCAACCGTCGTTGCAGGAGGCGCAGCTGCTCGGCTCGGCCTCGGACGATGAGGCGAGCGAAGGTGTTGACCAGCACCAGGCTCCTAACCCGGCCAGGAGCATCCAGAGCTATCTGCAAGGCCACCTGCCCACCCATGGAGATACCCAGCAGATGGCTTCCCTCCACCCCCAATGCATCCAGCAAGGCGATCACATCCCTGGCGAAAAGGGCTACAGAGTATGGCCCGGCCGGCTTGTCGGATTCGCCATGGCCCCGGCAATCGGGGATGATAACCCGATGATCCTTGGAAAACACGGGAGCCTGAAGCGACCAATCTCGGTGGCTGGAGCCCAGGCCATGGAGCAAGACCAGGGGATCCCCCTCGCCGGTGGACTCGTAGTACATCCGGATATCGTTAACCTTTACGTAAGGCATCATTCCCTTAAGTTCCTGTGATCGCTGACGCACTTTTCATGACCACACTTGCAGCCAGCAGGGTTTCTTCGGCCCCTCCGTCAGCAGGCTTCCAATCATAACCTGCCGAGTCGATCATGCTGGATCACACCGCCGTACGTTTCATGCTTCGTCATTCACCCTTCGTCACTCCTCCCAACCGGGATACTGCGGCGGCGCTTTGCCGTGGCTCTCCACCAACCTGGGGTAGCGGACCTTCGGGGCCTCGGGATTGATGTCCACCAACTGCACCTCGAAGCGGTGCTCATCACCATAGTCGAACAGATACAGGAACTTCTGCTTCATACGCAGCCGCAAGTCGCCGGTTTTCACTCGTGCCGCGCTGCGCCTTTCGGCATAGGGTGCAGCGTACTCCGTACCCCGATCCCAGGCCTGTCCGCTCATGAAGAAGGAATACAGGTGATCGGTGTCGAAGTCCACACCACTGAGGATGGCGTGGTGCAGATCGTCCAGCGACTGATCTTCGGCGATTTCAATCACCTGCCACACGCTGGGCTTGCGCTGGTACGTCACCTTGAAGCTGTAGGTCAGCACAGCGCCGGGTTTGGCGATGGGCGTCGGTGGCGGCGGGGCAGGCTCAGGAAGCGGCGCGGCGCGAGACTCGGCCAACGCCGGATCATCCCGCAGGGCAGCCAGCGATAGCTCCGACCAAGCCATTTCCACCGCCTCCACGGCCACGACATCGGTCTCGTGATTATCCAGCGCCGTCCGCAGATGACCGGCCAGTGACCGCAACCTCTCCAGCGCGGCGTCCATCTCGGTGGGATGGATCAGCCCCAGGCGGGCCAGGAAGTGCAAATAGGCCGGCAGTAGCTCGGTCAAGGCCGCCACCCTGTAAGGCTTCGCGGCGAGGAATTGGAACAGCCCGGCCAG
>CBDURC010000218.1:0-5154 GCA_965369635.1 uncultured Anaerolineales bacterium
GCTTAGTTCAACATGGATTATGTGGCGGCTTCGCGCCACATGAATCCTTATCGTTAGGCAGCCCTTGGAGCAGGTGGAGTCGGATGAAGAACCAGTATTTTGGTGACATCAACGATTATCGGAAATACGGCTTGCTTCGGTTGCTCTCTGGAGCTGGTGAGATCACAACCGCTATTTGCTGGATGTTGACCCCGGATGATGGACGCGCTGACGGACGATTCATCGATTACCTTCACCGGTCCGAAAAATGGCGCCGATTCGACCCAGATCTTTATGACCACCTGAGAGAACTTGTTGTGACTCGGAACATCCGTGACATCCGCGTGGCTGAGAGGGCTGGCATACTCCCCTCTTCTCGGTTTTTTCCAGAACTACTTCCAGACGACGCAGGTGGTCGAGCCGAGTATTTCAAGACTTTCATGGGTGTTGCTCAAGGTTGCGATCTAATCTTCTTTGATCCCGACAACGGAATAGAAGTAAAGTCGAAGCCATACGGTCGTAAAGGTTCCTCGAAATACCTTTATTGGCGGGAATTGGTCGCATCGTTCTCCGCCGGACATTCTCTATTGATCTACCAACACTTTCCGCGGGTCCCGCGAGGTCGGTTTGTTCAGACCATTGCACGGGAACTAGCAGTGGGGACTGGCGCTCACGAAGTGTACTCCTTCCGTACTCCCCGCGTTCTATTCTTGCTGGTACCTCAAGAGCAGCATCAGGAGTTCTTCCAAGCGTGCAGCCGGAAGGTCACAAAGGTATGGGGCCGGCAAATTCAAATAGCAAGCCACGGGGCCGCCTGACAACTCGCTGAAGCCGACAGCGCTATCGAGAGCGCTTTTGATGGCTGCGGTCGCTTTGGGGCATATCGGGGAAAGTTGGGCCTCACTGCGCAAGCCGCGCGGCGGCTCAGCTCGGGGCCGTTAGGCCAAGAACCAACAGAGGCTGTATCGGCACATCCGGTGTCAACCACAACAACAGAAACCCCTTTCGCCGCTATGCGAAAGGGGCTTTGCCTTGCGAGAGAAGATGCGCTTACTTCACTCCTCTTCGAAGCGCAGCCATTCCGTCGTCGCCGCCTCGAGGTCGCTGTAGACGCCCCGCATCTCCGGCGGCAGCAGCAGCGCCAGCTCGTACATCGCCTCGTCCGTCATCTGCTGCATCACTCCCCGCTTCAGCCTACCCTCAGGCCAGTGGAAGCGAAAAGGTCGCCCGAAGCGGCAGCGGATGGGCACCCGCCGCAGCCGCTTCAGTCCCGCAGGAAAAACAGGCGTGCCCGTCACGGCCACCGGCAGGATCAGTGGGTCGCACTGCTGCGCCAGGAAGATCATGCCTCGCTTCGCCCGCTGTAGCCTGCCGGTGCGGCTGCGCGTGCCTTCGGGGGCGATAATCAGCACATGGTCCCCTTGGAGCACGGACAGCGATTGTCGCACGGCGGTCATGTCCAACTCGCCGCGGCGCACGGGAATGGTCGGGTAGCGGCGCACCAAGGGCCCAATGACCGGCCAACTGAAGATCTCCACCTTGCCAATGGCCACCGCGTAGCGGGGCATCAGCGCCAGTAGCACCAACGGGTCAACGAGATGGATGTGGTTGTACATCAGAATCAGCGGCCCCTGCTGCGGCATCCGCTCCAGGCCCTCGCTCTCCACACGCAGAAGCAGCCGGATCACAAAACGCAGCACGGGCTGCAGTATCGGTCGCCAGTTGGACATACTCCCCCTCCTCCCTCTGAGAGAAGGCGACAAGGAAGTCGCGTAGTCAGATTGGTCGCTTAGTCGCGTAGTCAGTTGGTCGAACCGTTCGCGTAGTGGAGTAATCTGGCGACGAACCGGACTGACCGACCAGGCGACCGAGCGACCAACGAGACCAATCGACTACCAGAGCCATCGCCCGCTCCAGCACCTGTTCGATAGTCATATCGGTGCTATCGAGAATCAACGCATCCTCGGCGGGCCGCAGCGGCGCCGCTTGTCGTCCAGAGTCGTAGGCATCGCGGCGGCGCAACGAGGCCAGCACCTGCTCGTAGTCCGCCGGCTGGCCTCGTGCCACCATCTCCTGGTGGCGACGCCTGGACCGTTCCTCCGGGACGGCGTCGAGGTAGATCTTGAGATCGGCGTCGGGCAGGACCACTGTGCCGATGTCCCGTCCGACCATGACGACTCCTCCACTCTCCAAAGCGATGCGCCGCTGCTGCGGCGTCAGAGCGGCGCGCACCCCGGGATTCGCCGAGACGGGAGACACAGCAACATCCACCTCCGGAGTGCGGATAGCCCAGGTCACGTCCACCCTGTCGGCGTAGACCGTGTACTGGCGGCCATCCTGCACGGCGGGTGGGGTGACGTCAATGTGGATGCTTTCGGCCAGCCGGGCCACGGCCTCGTCGTCCTCGGGGTCCAGGCCACGCTCCAGCGCAGCCCAGGCCACGGCGCGGTACATGACGCCGGTGTCGAAGTAGAGGTAGCCTAACCGCTTGGCCAGTAGATCGCCGAGGGTGCTCTTGCCAGAAGCCACCGGCCCATCAATGGCGATAGTAACTGGCCATCGCTTCTGCACAGAAGCGGTCCCTCTCACACTCCCACACCCACAAACACCCACTCCTTCAGTTCCCCTCATTTCCCTCCCCTGCCCCTCGACTGCTTCAGCTTCCTCAATTCCCGCAGTTCGCTGGCCGTCAACTCTCGCCACTGGCCAGGCTGCAGCGAGCCCAAGTGCAGAGGGCCGATCCTCATGCGGACGATGCGCAGTGCACGGTGTCCCACGGCCTCGCACATGTATCGAATCTGACGCTTGCGCCCTTCCCGCAGCGTGATCCGTAGCCAGGTCGTGGGCCGGGTGGAGGCAATGGACTGCTCGGGGACGTCAGCAGGCGGTTGCGCCAGCCGCTGCACTGGCGCAGGCCGCGTGCGTTTCCCCTCCACCATCACGCCACTTCGCAAGCGGTCTAGAGCGCTATGGTCTGGCTTACCCCTCACCAGAACCAGATACTCCTTGGCATGGCCGTAGCGGGGATGGGTCAGCCGATGAGCCAACTCGCCGTCGTTGGTGAGCAGCACCAACCCCTCGCTGTCCAAGTCCAGCCGCCCCACAGGGTAGAGCCGCTCCTCCAGCGGCACCAGAGAGGACAGCGCCGGGCGGCCCCGCTCGTCCTGCATCACCGAGAGGATACCGGGGGGCTTGTGCAAGGCGATATAGCGCTTCGCCTCTGCCAAGGGCAGCGGTTTGCCGTCCACGGTGATCCTGGCCGTTCGGGGATCGACCTTGCAGCCCAGCGTGGCTACCTGACCATCCACTCGCACACGGCCCTGCCGGATCGGCTCCTCGCAGGCCCGCCGGGAGCCAAGTCCAGCCTGAGCCAATACCTTCTGCAGTCGTTCCAACGTCATCTCCTTTAGCTCGCCACGTAGGCACAGAGGGCACAGAGATCCTTGAGGTGTCTCTCAAGAAATCTATGCCGTCCACCACGCCTCCAGAAGCCAATTCGGTCTTGACGTACTACTCACTGGCGAAAGCACGTAGAGGCACTTCCGCTAACAGGTAACGCCCGTTGGTGAAGCGAGCGATGCCAATCACGCCGCCGCTCGCCAGTTGCGCCCCAGAATCGATCCAGCGGAAGATCTGCACTAGCGGCCACTGCCAACGGGGCAGAAAAGCGGCCTGCTGCTCGCCAAGCCGCAGCGTCCAACGCTGCCCCTGGCCATCCTCGTAGCTGCTCAACCGATTGACCGGCAATTCGAGCATGCGCCAGGCGTAGTGCTCGAAATAGAAATCGAGCAGTGCTTCGGCGTCAGCATAGCGGTCGTCACTCCCTAGTAAAACGACGATGGCCCGCCCCTCGTTCCGAGTAGCGGAGGCAACCAGACACTGTCCGGCAGCGTCGGTCGTGCCGGTCTTCACGCCATCGGCACCGTCGTAGCTGGTGAGCAGTTGATTGGTGCTGGCCAGCGAACGGCCAGCAACGGTAGCCTGTGGCGTGGCCGTGAAACGAACGAAGTCGGAGTTGCTCAGCGCCTCGCGGGTCAGGGTCAGCAGATCGGCAGCGCTGGCCAGGTGCTCAGGATCGTCCAGGCCGTGGGGGTTGACGAAGTGCGTGTCGGCCAGGCCCAACTCCGCTGCTCGCTCGTTCATCAGAGCCACGAACGCTTCCACTGATCCGCCGATGTGTATGGCAATTGTCGCCGCAGCATCGTTGGCCGAAACGAGCAACAGGCCGTGCAGCAGCTCTTCCAGACTGATCACCTCACCAACCACCAGTCCCATGCTCGCCTCGCCGACCGCCAGCGCCTCCGGGGGCACGGTCACCATATCAGACAGGTCACCCTGTTCCAAGGCGACAAGCGCAGTCATGATCTTGGTCGTGCTGGCGGGGGCCAGCGATTCGTGGGCGGCCTGTTCAAAGAGAATGGCGCCTGTGCGGGCGTCGGCCAGCAGCGCAGCGCGGGCAGCAACTTGCGGTGGATGCTCCAGCCGGCCCAGCGCCTGCACCTGATAGGGGTACAGCCGCAGCGGTGGCACGCCGCCATCGGTCAGCACCGGTGGCCCGAAGCCCAGATTGAGCAGGCTGAGCAGCAGCAGAGAAACCCGAATAAGCTTCCTACCCTCCGTTTTTGACCAAATGGGCAATCGAAGGTAGAATCGTTTGATAGTTTGGTGTTTGGAGGTTCGAGTTTGGAGCTTGGAGTTTCTCATGCCGCTGTACGAGTACTGTTGTCCCGACTGTGAGATGGTTTTCGAGGCCCTGCGCAGCATGAGCAAGGCGGATGTGCCCATCGCCTGCCCACGATGCAGCAGCATGGAAGCCCGCCGCATGTTGTCTCGCTTCGCTGCTTTCAGCAGGGGCAACGGAGGCGAGTCCCGCTCGCTGGCTGGATCGAGCGGCTGCGCCAGTTGCAGCGCCACCACTTGCAGCAGTTGCAACCTCAGATGAGATTGAGCTTCTCGACTCTACTCAAGAACGGCCCCCAAACCATCAGCCGATGAAGCGGATGAAGCGGATGCAGCCGATGAAGCCGATGGTGATAGACACAACCCTCTCGCAGATTATACCACGCCGCCCCCCAAAGCACAAGATGTCGTGTCAGTCCGGGTATGGTTCATAGGTGTAGGGGGGAGGCAGCAAACCATTGTCAGCGGAGAAGCGGAATGATCGGAACGTTTATT
>CBDURC010000219.1:0-5153 GCA_965369635.1 uncultured Anaerolineales bacterium
CGCAAATGGTGGAGCAGAGGGCTGGTGGCCGGGCTGCTGGGCTCGCTCTTGGTGGCCGTGTTGGGTAATCTGGACGGCATGGCGGTGGTGCTGCGCCGACTGGCCGGTCTGAGCGGCAGTGGTTTCCGGAGCGACATTCTGGGGGTGCAGACGCTGGTGCGGGCTGTAGGGGGGCTGAAAACGGTCATCACCACCGGGCAGAGGTTGCCTGTTTACAACTACTGGGAGCCCACCCGCGTTATTCCTCCTACCATCAACGAGTTTCCCTACTGGAGTTTTCTTTTTGCCGATTTGCACCCGCACATGATCGGCATTCCCTTCACTGTGCTCTTCCTGGCCCTGGCGCTGAATCTGCTGGCCGGTCACAGCACTCGCAGGGATAGCAAGGGCTGGATTGAAAGAGTGTTGAGCTTCCTTATGCTGCCGCTGACGCTTGGCGCGCTGGCGGCCATCAACACCTGGGATCTGCCCACCTACCTGGGGCTGGGCGTGCTGGTCTACCTGGTACGGGAGTGGCGCGGTCATGGGCGTATCCGCTGGCTGCCGACCGTCGGCTTCGCCGTCGCGCTGGCCGTGCTCTCGCTGGGGTTCTACTATCCCTTCTTCCATTCATATGAACCGGTGGGCGCTGGCGGCGTGGGGCTGGTGAAAGTGAAGACCAGCCTGGGACAGTGGCTCAACATCTGGGGCTTCTTCATCTTCCTGGCCTTCACCTTCTTGCTGATTGAGCTGCGCCGCCGCCGGGCACGGCTGGGACTGCTGCGATGGCTGCGGCTGCTGCTCGACCGCTGGGAACAAGCGCACCGCTTTGCCCGCTTGCATAGCCTGCTGGTGAGCGGGTCAACTGGCTACCTGATCGGGCGGATCGTGGTGGGCCTGCTGATCGTCCTGACTGTCGTCCTGGCCCTGCTCAAGTACACGGTGCCGGCGACGCTGTTGCTGCCGCTGGTAGCAGCGGGCGTGCTCCTCCTGCGCCGCCGGGTGACGGCGGAGAACCTCTTCAGCACTGTACTGATTTTCACCGGATTGCTGGTGCTTTTGGGCGTGGAGTTCGTCTACCTCAAGGATTTCCTGCAAGGCGGCGATCACCGCCGTATGAACACGCTCTTCAAGTTCTACATCCAGGTCTGGGTCCTGCTGGGGTTGGGGACGGCGGCGGCGCTGCCCCGCGTCTGGCGGGCGGTGCAGTCGTGGCGATCCCGCTGGTCGGGCCCCGTCTGGACGATGGCCTTTGTTCTGTTGCTGGTGGCCAGCCTGGCCTTCCTGCTCTTGGGCACACCGGCGCGGGTGAGCGATCGCTTCCCTGGTGAGCGTCCGTCGCTGGGCACGCTCGATGGCATGGCCTTCATGAGCGTGGGCTCCTACACCTGGCCCGACGCCTCGAACCGCATCGAGCTGACCTACGACTACCAGGCGATCAACTGGCTGCTGGAGAACGTGCGCGGCACGCCGGTGGTGGCGGAAGGGCGCATTGATTACTATCGGGAGGGCGGTATGAGGGTCTCGTCCTTCACCGGCCTGCCAACCCTCCTGGGTGCGCACCAGAGCGAGCAGCGCTACGGCGATGTGCAGGTCGGCCCGCGGGAAACGCTGGCGCGGGAGTTCTTCACCACGCCCGACATCGGCCGCGCCCAGCAGATCATCGATGACATGCACGTCTCGTACATCTACATAGGCAAGCTGGAGCGCACCGTCTATCCGTCTGAAGGCGTCGGCAAGTTCGAGCAGATGGCCGAGCAAGGGCTGCTGACGGTGGTGTATCGGAATGAGGAAGTGACGATCTATCAGGTTGGTGAGTGAAAGAGAGGGGATTGAGGGAACTGAGGGGGCTCAGGGGGAGCTATACCGCCCACGTCTCTGTTTATTGGACTTTGGACAACTGGAAATGATCGGCCTTGAGTGGGCCGGTTGACCACGGGCTAGACTGAACCTTAACAAGCAGTTTCAGGCCGGTTTGGGGGCCTTTTTGCTCTTCTTGATGACCGGGTGTCGCTTTCGCGGCTGTTGCCGCTGCCCTTTTGCTCGCCCCGGCGATTTACCTCGGGGTTTCGGCGGTCTGACTGGCGTCCCAATCTGCTGGATAACTCGCCCGAAGCCCCTCTGCGCAAAGCTCGGCGAAGCGGTCTCCCTTTCAGCCTCGGGCAGATACCGTTCCCACCGGTACGGCAGCAATCTGACCAGATCGCGGGCAAGCCAAAGCTGCACAACAGCCAAGGCCACAATTTGCATCCAGTTCTCCTCGTGCTGCACGTCCGGGGTTTGGTAGGCAGCCATCAACAGCTATGTCTGGTTCGCCCCAGGTCGAAGGGTCTTTCAGATCGAAACGCTCTCCATACCAAGTGGGATGGGCTTGGGGACGCTTTCCTTTCACTGGTGGGGGCTGGCGAAAGAACACCCGATCACCGCGCGAGCGCACCACCTCTACCAGGTTCTTGTGCTCCTGCTTTGCCACTGGCCCCAGATACGTGATTGCACTGTAGAGGCTGTCTGCCACGTGTACGCAAAGCTCATCGTGAAAGGGAAGGGTCTCATCTTTCATCAAAGCGTCAATCTGTTCAGCTCCCACAGCGGTAGCTTTTTCGTCACTGTGCACGCGGCGTACAATCATCGACATTGCCCACGGTGGGTCATCGGCACTGACCTTCTCCGGGAAGAAGACCAGATGGGAGTAATCGTGCCCGATGGTCACAGGCTTGTTCCCCTTCAGCGTGTTTGGTTGGTGCACAAACGTGCGGTCTCCCAACGTGCGGGCGAAGGGACGCGGGATGGGTACTACGTCTGTTCCAAACAACCAGAACTTGCGCTCTTGGGGCTCCGGCAAGTAGGCTGCTATCAGTCGCACCAGCTTCTGCTCCCACGCCCGCCGTTCTTCATTGGCTTTCTCCGGTTCGCTAGGCTGGAACAGATGAGCAATGGCATCGTGCGCGCTACTGTAGTGCCGGCGGAAGAAGGGACTCAGGCTCAACGCCACCACTGACCAAGCGTGTGGGGTGCTCGATACAGCATCGACTAACTCCATTAGCGCATCACGTCGCAGACCGAAAGTCTGATGAAGCTCTCGGCGAAACTGGTCGAGTTGGGATATGCTCTCTTGAATGTCCATACCCCAACAATGCCACAGATTCGCTGAGGTTCAAACTACACGCGACACATTATTTGTCCAAAGTCCAAGCTTTAGAGCGAAAGGGATAAGGTGCGATGAGCGCATTGTATGACACATGCGGCCAGGCTACTTACGCTTGGCAGCGTTTGCAGGAGGAGTGGGCACAGACGACGAATCAATGGCGGGATGCCACCGCTGCCGAATTCGCTCGGGACTATTGGCGCCTGATAGCTGAGGAAATCCCCGATTTCCTGAGCACCTTGCAGTCACTGGCAGAGATGGTGACGCAAGCCAAGCAGAGTGTTCAGTGATTGCTTGGCGAAATCGCAGGCTAAGATCGTCCTGACGGAGCCCATTCTCAGGGAAAACCGTTTGCACCACCCGGAGATGGATGACAGGTACCCAAAGCAACATCCGTACCCGGCAGGACCCCCAATTCCCTGCAATCCTTTTGACGAATGCCGAAATATGACATCGGATGCGCAGGATTTACCGAATTCAGCGCTGTCAATTCGATAAATCCTCTCTATTCGCTGTCATATCTGGCAGACAGTCGCAAAGGAACTTCGGGGAACTCGGAGGAACTCAGGGGAACTACTTCAGCGGGATAGGGTACTTGGGGGCGATGAGGTTGATTTTCTTGAGGGGTTGGCGGGGGAATCTCCTAGGCATAGACCAGCGCTTTGTCTTCGAAGCGTTCCTGGAAGGTCTGGAAGTTGCTGAACTCGCCGGTGAAGAGGGTCTTGATAGTATGGATCAGGAGAAGCTTGTAGTACTCCAGCCATCGGTAGGGGCGAGCCCGTCTCGGAACGAGGTCCTTCTGCCAGCCCAGCTCGTATACTCCTTCCAGGTAGCCCAGGATGACCTCTTCCAACTCTTCAATGGCTTCTCGCATGGTCTTGCCCTCGCCTATCAGGGTCAAGTCGAGGCAACAGGCGATGTAGCGTCCTTCGGATGCCTTGTACGCGTAGCAGCGAAAAGTGTGATCAGCCATGACATTCACCTCCGCACAGACTATTGCGCATAACGTGGTTTTTCGTCAAACGGGCGGATTGCCTCACTATCAGAAGTCCTGGGCTCTATGTGGAATGGCGGGGTTTGCACCGATGCCCTTGGAGGCATTGGGGTAAAAGCCGCATGTGGAGCAGCCTGGAAAGGCTGCTCGGCAGGCTCGAAAGCTTGCCCCACGCCCCAGGTGTCACTTTTGCCGTAGTGCCTTTTGAGGATTACTTCAGCGGGATGGGGTACTTGGGGGCGATGAGGTTGATCTTCTTGGCCGTGCGCTTGGTGCTGCCGTAGAACTCCTCGCGGGTCAGGCCGGATTGATCAATCATGTCCTGGATGCGTTCAACGCTGAATTGCTTGTAGTGCTTGTCCACCGTGACGTAATGGGTTTGGCCACGGATTTCGGCGCAGTAGTATTCGTGGCTCCCGCGGCTATGGTCGTAGACAAAGCCCCTGGCGCGAATGATGGCGATCACCTCACTGGGTGTGAGCGTCGGGTACTTCCTAGGCATAGACGAGGCGATCTCCCAGGGGACGCTCTTCGTAGGCCAGAAAACCGTCGAAGCGTTGGGTGAAGAGTGCCTTCAGGGTGTGCAGAAGCAGATGCCTGTAGAACCTAAGCCACCGGTAGAACGGGGCGCGGCGGGGGATGAGCTCCTTCTCCCAGCCGTGAGCATAGATGCCCTCCAGATATCCTAGGATGGCTTCTTTCAATTCAGCAATGGCATCATCCATCATCTCTCCCTCGCCCATCAGGGTGAGGTCGAGGCAATCGGCCACGTAGTGACCTTCAGATGCCTTGTACGCATAGCAACGGAAAGTGTGGTCGGCCATGATGTTCACCTCCACACAGATTATAGCGCATGATGTGGTTTTTCGCCAAACGGGCGTAATACTTTCCTCCTCCATGCATCTTTACCTATGAGCAGGCGGCCATGCGGGGCGAAAACTTTGCCGAACTCTACCGGCAGTATCTGCCGCGGGTGCTGAACTACATGCGATTGCGGGTGGACGACGAAGCGCTGGCCCAGGACCTCACGGCGGC
>CBDURC010000220.1:0-5133 GCA_965369635.1 uncultured Anaerolineales bacterium
GTTGAAAGAGATAGTCCGCAGCGTGGTACGGGAGGAGATCGCCGCAGCGCTGGAAACGTGGACTGGCTACTTTCAGCCGACGATCATTGAGCCGGGGTCGCCGCTTTACGAGGATTTGGAAGATATCGAACGACGGGCGCAAGAAGGTCGACTCAAGTTCTACACCTACGAAGAGGTATTCGGCGAATGAGCCGCTATCAACCTGTGCTCGAAGACCGCTTTGTGCGTAACCAGCGACGGTACCGCAGCCTACGGAAGCACATTCAGCGTCACGTGGATCAGATACTGGACGATCCCTATACAGGCACGGAGCGGTTGGGTTGGATGTCTGGCGGGAAGGACTTACGCGGCTGTCGCAGCATATCCGTCACCCGCAACTTTCGCATCGTTTTCGTCGTCTGCGAAGAGTGTCGCCGTGTGCCTGAGTGTGGCTTCTGTTTCTGCGAAGGATTGCTGGACAAGGCTGTGGTCTTCCTCACCGTCGGTCCGCACGAGCGGGCCTACGCTATGCGAGAGGAACCAGTGGAGTACAAAACGGGGTCAGGCGGTCTGGACGAGGGGTCGATGACTGTGGACGAGTGAACCATCACAGACTGGGCGCAGAATTGCTTTGGAGGTGAGATCATGGCCGAACCGCAAGTCGCTACAGCACAGATGGCGACGATGTTCGACTTGGACGAGTTGAAAGAGATAATCCGCAGCGTGGTACGGGAGGAGATCGCCGCAGCGCTGGAAACGTGGACTGGCTACTTTCAGCCGACGATCATTGAGCCGGGGTCGCCGCTTTACGAGGATTTGGAAGATATCGAACGACGGGCGCAAGAAGGTCGACTCAAGTTCTACACCTACGAAGAGGTATTCGGCGAATGAGCCGCTATCAACCTGTGCTCGAAGACCGCTTTGTGCGTAACCAGCGACGGTACCGCAGCCTACGGAAGCACATCCAGCGTCACGTGGATCAGATACTGGACGATCCTTACATAGGCACAGAGCGGTTGAGGGGAGAAGATCATGCAACGCTACACCATCCAGGCCATGATATCCCCGGGTGATGAGGGAGGATACGTAGCTGAGTGCCTGGGCCTGGCTGTGGTCACTCAGGGAAAAACCCTGGACGAGACGGTGCAGAACCGGCGAGAGGCCATATCGCTTCATCTGCAGGGGGAGAATCTGGTAGTCCATGCCCCGTCCTGACAATCTTGGAGAGGATATCGAATTGGGGCATAATGCTCAACGGAGGTGATGAAATGTCTTCTGTAGTCGCTCTTGAAATTCCGCGAGAAGCGCCCCATATCACGCGCATGACATTGGAGGAGCTGCAGCAAGAGCTGGCACTTCATCTGTTCCAGCGGGGCAAACTATCCTTCGGCAAGGCCTGGGAAATGGCCGGTATGCCAGCATGGGCTTTCCAGCAACTGCTCGGGAGTCGAGAGATTCCTGTTCACTATGACGTGGCGGACTACGAGGAGGACCTGGCCACACTGAAGGAACTCCGGCTATGAGCGCCGTCTTGCACACGGACACCGAAGTGGGTATAATGAGCGCAGGAGGTGATGGCGATGACGATGACTTTACAAGAGGTTATAGCTGACATTCATGCGCTCAATGATGACCTGGAAGCGTACGAGCGGAAGTATGGTGTGCTTTCGGAGACGTTCTACGAATCGTACATGAGCGGCGAAGAGCCAGGGGATGATGCTTGGGTGCTAGACTGGGCCGATTGGTCCGGGGCGTACAAGATCCTGCTCCGTCGCCAGGAGCAATATCGTCGCGCCATTCAGTCCTTGCGGGAACGAACACGAACGCTTAGTGGTGTCATTGAAAGAACTGCGCGCCATGAACCCATTCCAGTCGCTGCGTGACTACGAAGGGTTCGTTTACACCCTCAAGCAGCGTTTTCCCTCTATCCAAAGATCAACCTTGATTGTCGTGCGCCGGGGCAGGCGGACAGCAATTGTACAGGGGGAGATTGCCTTCGCGCAGGGGTATCGAGTTACACTAAAGGGGCGTCTCTCATTTGACGAGGGGCCGATTGTGATCGAAGACTACGGGTATGAGTTGTGGCACTACGCAGACAAAATCGCCTGGTACGACGCCCAACCACATCCCGGTGATGCATCTCTTGCCAGCACCTATCCTCACCACAAGCACATCCCTCCTGACATTCAGCATCACCGCGTTCCAGCATCTAACATGAGTTTCGCCCAGCCCAACCTACCGGCCCTTATTCTAGACATTGAGGAGCTGCTAAAGGACTAAACCAGACGCTTTTGGGTCAGCACTGTGCTTGCGGCTCAGGCTTCGCGCTTGTCCGAAGAAGGTCTGCGCCGTGCGGGTGGAGCGGATCGGCTAGTGTGCGCTACGTTCTCTGGCAATCTTGGAGATGATGAATCTCCTTCGCGTCTGGTTCACAAGAGATCTGACCGCAGGCAGCTCATCCGAGAGCCATTGGATCGAGGAAAACACCCATGTCATCTAGTCTGGGCAGGCGCATGGCCAAGCGGAAGACAGGAATGGAGCCATTCTGCGACGGCCAAGAGAAGCTTTCCTACGATGTGTTGAGCTTCTGGCAGTGGAGTATGTCCGACCTCTTGAGTAACATCACCCGAGGGATCCTCGCCGAGTACCTTGTTGCGCGTGCGCTCGGTATTGGTGCGGAGAGTGTGCGTGACGAGTGGGCGGCCTTCGATCTGCTGACCCCCGATGGAATCAAGGTAGAGGTCAAGTCTGCCGCGTACCTACAGAGCTGGCATCAGACAAGGCTATCAGCCATCTCGTTTCTGACTCCGAGGACCCGTGGATGGGATCCCGACACCAATGTCCAGAGCGACGTGCCCCTGCGTCAGGCTGACGTCTACGTGTTCGCACTCCTGGCGCACAGGGACAAGGCAACCGTAAACCCCACTGATGTTGCGCAATGGCAGTTCTATGTGTTGCCAACCAGAGTGCTTGATCAGAGGACCAGGAGCCAGCACGCAATTACGTTGCCGACGCTTGAGCGCCTTGCGGGAGAGGCCATGAGCTACTCGCAACTGGCGGAGGCAGTTCGCACGGCTGCTGCTCGAAACCGGGAGGCTGCCCAACCGACCCCGACCTCCGACTAGCAAGCGGATGGAGCTGGCCAGCCTGCGGCACGCAAGCGTGTGCCTCCAACTGGCAGCTCATCCGCATCGCCGTTGGATGTCTCCCCGTTTTCAAAGGAGGGCCAACATGAAACATAAGCTGCTTGTACTCACGATGCTCTTGGTCATTTTGGTTCTGCTGGCACCAGCGGGCGGGGCGGCTGATGGGGGGACACCTATCTATTTGCCCCTAGTCTTCTCTGGAGAGGGAGCCCTCCCTGCAATGGTGCTCATCCCCGCTGGCGAATTCCAGATGGGCTGCGACAGCAGCAACCCCAGCGACTACTGCTATGGCCCCGAACAGCCCCTGCACACCGTCTACCTGGACGCCTACTACATCGACAAGTACGAAGTAACCAATGCTCAATACGCCGAGTGCGTGGCGGCCGGGGCGTGCGATCCGCCGCAGTACAACACATCCTACACCCGCTGGTCCTACTATGGCAATCCCGCATACGACGACTACCCGGTCATCTACGTCTCCTGGCACAACGCCAACGACTACTGCACCTGGGCCGGCAAGCACTTGCCCAGCGAGGCCGAGTGGGAGAAGGCCGCGCGGGGGAGCAGCGGCACGCGGATGTACCCCTGGGGCAACGAGAGCCCCAACTGCTCGCGGCTGAACTACAATGATTCCAGCGAGGGCTATTGCGTGGGCGACACCAACCAGGTGGGCAGCTATCCCACCGGCGCCAGTCCCTACGGGGTGATGGACATGGCCGGCAACGTTTGGGAGTGGGTGGGCGATTGGTACGGTAGCAGCTATTACAGCGTCTCGCCTTACCGCAACCCGCCTGGCCCCGACACGGGGTCGCGCAAGGTGTTGCGCGGCGGCTCTTTCCGCGGCGTTTGGAGGGGCGTCCGCGTGGCCGTTCGCTGCTACGTCAGCCCAGACTACCTTTACTACTACTTCGGGTTTCGGTGTGCTGTGGCGTCTCCAAGAAACTGATTTTCTGAGCTTCTGATTCCTGGACTTCTGATGGGGGGTTTGGGGGGCAAAGCCCCCCAGACCATGTTCGCGGCGATTGTTGGGATGAAGACCTACAAGAATCTCTACCTCCAAATCTACACCTTTGAAAATCTCCATACTGCGTATCGCAGGGCTCGCAAGGGCAAGCGGAGTCGGGTCGAGGTCGCCGCCTTGGGAGCAATCTGTGAACCATGCCCATTCTTGTGAAGGGTTGAGCCACCGCCACGCGCAAGACGTTCTGTGACTTGGGGATACGCATGCGAAGCCAAAAGTACACGCTGAACGCGCTCGTCTTCGTCGCCGGCATGAGCACCATGGCGGTGGAGATGGCCGCGGCGCGGCTGTTGGCTCCCTGGTTCGGCGATTCGCTACCGATCTGGGCCAGCCTCATTGGACTGATACTGGTCTACCTCTCGCTGGGCTACTGGCTGGGCGGCCGGTTGGCCGATCGCTCTCCCCGTTTCGTCACTCTCTGCCGTCTGTGCACCTGGGCAGGCTTCCTCATTGGCCTGATTCCCCTGGCCTCCCGCCCTGTGCTGCGGCTGGCTGCTGTGGGCTTGGCCAAGATGGATGCGGGACTGCTGGCCGGCCCCTTGGTGGCTGTCTTGCTGCTGCTCGCCGTTCCGGTCACGCTGCTGGGCTGTGTGAGCCCCTTTGCTATCCGCTTGGAGCTGCGTGACCCGCAGCGTGGCGGCGCGACGGCGGGCCGCATCTATGCCCTCTCCACGCTGGGCAGCCTCGTGGGCACCTTCCTGCCCGTTCTGGTCACCATCCCCAACCTGGGCACGCGTGTCACCTTCTACCTCTTCGCTGCGCTTCTGCTGCTCACGGCCTGGGTTGGACTGCTGCTGACCACCGGACGGCGGGCGTTACCCTATCTCTTGCTGTTGGTCGTCGTCTTGCTGTTGGCCTGGGCCACGGGCGGTGGGGTGATCAAAGCCGACGAGGAGTTGGTCTACGAGACCGAGTCAACGTACAACTACATCCAGGTGCTGCGCTGGGGGCCTGGGGTGCGGCTCAAGCTGAACGAGGGGTACGGCG
>CBDURC010000221.1:0-5131 GCA_965369635.1 uncultured Anaerolineales bacterium
AGTCAGCCGATCGAGCCGATAAAGCCGATCCGCTCCATCGGCTACATCGGCTGACGAAACAGCAGCGCGCCGATTCAAAGGACAGACCCAAGAACCTGCACGCTGCGCCTCATCCCCGAACGCTCAAGGGACGGCTTGGCTTCACTGGATTGCGCTGACATTGTGCTAGAGACGTGGTACACCTAACAAAAACACACGCGGCCCAGCGAGCAGAGGTACACCTCGCTCGTCTGGGCCGCCAAGCCGTGCTATTTAGCTATGCCTTCCGCCCAGCGCCAGCGCTGCGGCGGAAAGGCAGCGACAGAGAAGGTAATCGCCAGCCCCTCTCCCCACCCACGCGAATATCGCGCCTCCAGAAGCGCCACCACGCCAGAAGGGTGAAGATCACGGCCACGAGCAGCAGGCCACCCAGCCATTGCCAGTTGAGGCCGTGGATTGCTTCACCGGACTGGTAGTAACTGAGCGGCGAAAGCTTGGCCACGGTTTCCAGCCTTTCATCTATGGTCGCCAGCGAGCTGACAAAGTAGCTCGCCACCATCACGAACCCGGCCACAGAAGCCGCCATCCCTCGCGAGGGCAGTACCATGCTTAGCAGCAGCGCCAGCGTGCTAAAGACGAGCAACACCGCCAGCAGCGATAGCAGGGGCAGCAGTATTGCGCCCCAGCCAATGCCCATCGAAGATCGACTCGTAGCTACGCTAAAGCCCAGCCACACTATTGCCAGGATGCCCACTGTGGCAGTGACAAAGGCCAGAAGCCGTCCCATGAAAAGCGAGGTGCGGCTCACAGGGTGGGCGAGTATCAGGTCCAGCGTGCCTTTCTCTTCGTCGCCGGCCAGCAGGCCGCTGCCCACCAGCACCGCGAAAATGCCAATGATGACCGGCGCAAAGGAGAAGAACTCGACAGAGATGAACCCTTCCGGCGAAAACATAGAAGTGGTTGCTGTGTCAATGCCGAAAAAGGCCATCAGCTCCGGCGGATAGGCCGCCAGTATCTGGTCGAGTTGCGCCTGCTGGTCTGCGAATGCACCGTAGAGCGATACCACCAACATGACCAGCAAGCCAAGGGCAATGCCCCATCCGAGGATTTGCCCCCGCAAACGACGCAGTGTATATCCGAAAACCGTCAGTGTTTTGCTCCTACTCTGCACTGCCAGCAGCACAGCCTGGCCCCGGCGGCGCAGCTTAGCGCCTCCTTCGCCTCGGTCAGAAGGCCTTTGGCGAGCGCTGAGGCCGGGCTCGGGCGAGCGCTGAGATTGACTGCGCCGCAAGTGCAGCCGTGAAAACGAGGGCAGCCGCCAGCCCCCCTCCCCGCCCACGCGAATATCCCGCCGCCAGAAGCGCCACCACGCCAGAAGGACAAAGACCATAGTCGCCAGCAGCAGGCCGCCCAGCCACTGCCAGTTGAGGCCGTGGATCGCCTCGCCAGACTGATAGTAATTGAGCGGCGAGAGCTTGGCCACGGTTTCCAGCCTCTCATCTATGCGCGCCAGCGAAGTGATAAAGAAGCTCGCCACCAACGCCAGCCCGGCCACAGAAGCCGCCATCCGTCGCGAGGGCAGCACCATGCTCAGCAGCAGCGCCAGCGCGCCAAAGAGCAGCAACTCTGCCAGCAGCGCAAGCAAAGGCAAACACATGCGGCCCCAACCAATGTTCATGTTTATAGACCAGTTCATCGTCACCACAAAGCCCAGCCAAACGATGGCCAGGATGCCCAGCGTGGCGGTGACAAAGGCCAGCAATCGCCCCATGAAAAGCTGCGTGCGGCTCAGGGGATGGGCGAGTATCAGGTCCAGCGTGCCCTTCTCCTCGTCGCTGGCCAGCAGGCCGCTGCCCATCAGCACCGCAAAGATTCCGATGACGATCGGCATCCAAGAAAAGAACTCGTAGGAGACAAAGCCTTCCGGCGTGAACATAGAAGTTGCCATATCGTCGGCGCCCATAAAGGCCATCAGCTCCGGCGGATAGCTTTCCAGCAGTATCTCGAATTGCGCCTGCTGGTCGGCGATTGAGTCGTACATCCCCACAATCAGCGCGGCCAGCAGGGCAAGGGCGATGCCCCAGCCCAGGATCTGCCCCCTAAACCGACGCAGTGTATACCAAAAGACCGTCAGCATTCTACTCCTCCTCCTGATCGCCCTCATAATACGCCAGGAAAATCTCCTCCAGCGAGGGGCGCTCGGTCTCAAAGTCGCTCACCGGGAATGTGGTCAACGCTTTCATGAGGGCATCCATTTCCCCTTCGACCTGCAACGTCACGCTCGTTCCATCATCCTGCGAGAGCACCGTGACACCAGGTACGTTGGCCAGCGGACCGATATCCACCGGCTGCTTGAAGCGGATTCGGGCGCGGCGCAGGGCGCGGTTGATGAGCGCAGCAGTCTCGGCCACCTCCACGATCACACCCAGCCGGATGAAGGCCACGCGCTCCGCCACTGCCTCCACCTCGCTCATGATGTGAGAGGAGAAGAAGACCGTGGCCCCGTCGGCCTGGGCCTCCCTGAGCAGACGGTGGACTTCGTGTTGCATCAGCGGATCCAGGCCGAGCGTGGGCTCATCCAGCAGGAGCAGTTCCGGCCGGTGCATCAGGGCCTGCACCACGCCGACCTTCTGTTTGTTGCCGTGCGAGAGGTTCTTGATAGCGGGCCTAAGATCGAGATCGAGACGCTCGGTGAGCTGGCGCACGAAGCCCCAATCCGCCTTGTTCCCCCGCAGGGCATTGAGGTAGCGTAGCGCGCCTTCGACCGTCATATTGGGGTCCACTTGCAGTTCGCCGGGCAGGTAGCCAGTGCGGGTGCGCACTGCCACCGGGTCGGCCTGGGGGTCCATGCCCAGCACGCGCACGGTGCCGCCATCCGGGCGGATCAAGTCCAGCAGGCAGCGGATGGTCGTCGTCTTGCCGGCGCCATTGGGGCCGAGAAAGCCAAATATCTCGCCGCGCTGCACTTCCAGATCAATGCCACGCAGCGCCCGAACTTTGCCGTAGGACTTGGTCAGTCCCTGGATCATCAGAGCGATTTTCTCAGACATAGTTATCTCCTCATAGAATGGTGAACTCAATGTCATTAAGTTATGGTTGTAGCATAGGGCCTTGTGCCCGTTTTTGCTGCCCAAAGACGCCCACAAGGAGCTAAACTACGCTTAGCTAAATGACATTGACGGTGAACTCCATTAGCTCCTTATGTGGCTCTCCAGGGCACGGGCGAACAGATCCCGATCTTCTTCTTGGATGAGGTCCAATGCCCGATCCCCCAGGAGAGCCAGGATTTGGGGGAGATACAGGTCTGTTCGCAGGTGGTGTTCGGCGATGAAGACGAGGAGGGGGCTGCTGGTCCAGGAAGCCCGCGCCTGGTTCGCGGTCAGCCATTCGCCGATCAACACCTCTTCTCCATCAATAACCAGGACCAACCCCAGCCCCCTGGCCTGGCCCAGCGTCTCTTCGGACACGTGAGCGACGACCACGCGACCGCCAGGCAGGTCGAGTTCGCTCGTGGTATAAAGCACCACCCGCACTCCGCGCCCGATGGCCTCTTCCAGCACAGGACGCAGGGGGGGGAATGTGACCGGCAGGAGGGCCAGATAGATGCGGGCCCTTGCCCTGCCGATCATCTCCCCTGCCTTGGCCATGATGTTGTCGTGACCCTCAATGTTCCAGACGTATTCGAGGTCGGAGGGCGAGGGGAGGACAGCCAGATCGTCCTTGAGAGAAGTGACGAGTTCCTCGTGTTGGCGGTGGAGTTGAGCGAGGAACTCTGCCGCTGGGACCGGCGCATACTGGGTCGAGTCGCCTTTACGCAATGTCATCGCCGCGCCACGGGCGGTGAGTTTGCCCAGGACTTCGTAGATCATGGAGCGGGGAACGCCGGAGGCCTTGGCGAGTTGGTAACCCGTGACGGGGCTCTCCCTAAGCAAAGCGACGTAAGACTTGGCCTCGTATTCCGAGAAGCCTAATCGCTGCAAGCGGGCAACGACCTGGGTGCTGTTCATGGCTCCTGACCCTCGCGGTAATAGTAGTTGTTAGGCTAACAACCACTACTATACCAGAGGGACCGATTCTTGTCAAATCCCGCGGGGCGGTTGCGCGAGGACAGGCAGGCCTCAGGCAAACGAGGTGGACTCCGCTGACGGCGGTTCTTTCACCATCACGATGATAACCACCAGGGCGATGGTGATGCCTGCCAGGTTGGCCAGGATGGGAGCCTGAAACCCAAAGCGGTCGTAGAGCAAGCCGCCGATGTAGGGCGCAGGAAAGGAGAACAGCCCTCGGAAGGCGGACAGCCGTCCCACAGCCTCGCCCCGTTGCTTGACGGGGACGCTGTTGGCCAAGAGGGCCTGCTGCGCTGGCACCCATGTAGCAGCAAGGAAGCCAAAGTAAGCGTGCAGGGCAGCGAAGGCCACGAAGCTCTTGCTGAACAGCCATCCAGCAAGGAGGAAGATGCCCATGGCCTCCGAGAAAACCATGAAACGCTTGCAGCCATAGCGGTCCACCAGCTTGCCGATGGGCAATTGCGTGATGGCCCAGACGGCGGAGAACAGGCCAGACATCACCCCCAGTTGGACAGTGGTGAAACCATAGCTCTCGCTCAACATGCCGAAGAGGAGCGCACTTCCCAGTCCCCAGACGAAAACGTCTATGGTCAGGGCCCAATAGAGGCCACGCAACTCCTTGGGAGGCCAGACTATTCTGACCAACACCCCCTTCAGATCGCCCCAGGAGACCACCCCGCTGGCCTGGCTCAGAGATTCCTTCAGCAGCAGGAGCAACAGAAGCACACGCAGTCCTTCCAGGCCCAAGCGCGACAGGAAGACGGGGGTGAAGCCCCAGCGATCGGCGACAAAGCCACCCAGGGTGGGGGCCAAGATGCCGGGCGCGATCCAAGCGACCATCAGGATGCTGTAGGCCATGGCGCGGCGGCTGGCTGGTGTCGACTCGGCGATCAGTGAGTGCACGGCGGGGCGGGAAACCAGACCAGCCCCCAACAGGATGATTCCCGGCAGCAGCCACCGCCAATCAACCGAGATGGCAGCCAGCAAGTAGAAGCAGATGGCCAGGAAGCCCGCCAAGCTGCCCAGGACGATGAAGGGCTTTCGCCCCAGGCGGTCGGAGAGCCAGCCGCCGATGGGCTGGATGA
>CBDURC010000222.1:0-5122 GCA_965369635.1 uncultured Anaerolineales bacterium
AGAGAAAGGAGTGGTATCACATGACTGACAAACTGGACTTCATCCGCGAAGACGTGGAGAGCCTCAAGGAGAGCGGACTGCTCATCAACGTCCGCACCATGGAGTCGGCCGCCGATGCCTGGATGGTCGTGGACGGCAGACGGGTGCTCAACTTCTGCACCAACAACTATCTGGGGCTGGCCAACCATCCGAAGATGAAGGAAGCGGCCAAGCGGGCCATTGACAAATGGGGCGTAGGGCCGGCGGCGGTGCGCACCATCGCCGGCACGCAGGGGCTACATCTACAACTGGAGCGCCGCCTGGCCGAGTTCAAGGGGGTAGAGGACGCCCTCTACGTTCAATCGGGCTTATGCGCCAACCAGGCCGCCATCGCGCCGCTGGTGGGCCGCGAGGATGTCATCTTCTCCGACCGGCTCAACCATGCCTCCATCATTGACGGCTGCCGGTTAGCGCGGTCCAAGATCGTGGTCTACGAGCACTGCGACCCTGTGGACGCCGAGCGGGTGATCAAGGAGAACATCGGCAATTACCGCAGGGGGCTGCTGGTCACCGATGGCGTCTTCAGCATGGACGGTGATATCGCTCCTCTCGACAAGCTGTACGAGGTGGCGGAGAAGTACGGTGTGCTGACCATGGTGGACGACGCTCATGGCGAGGGAGTGCTGGGCCGTGGGCGGGGTATCGTGGCCCACTTCGGCCTGCACGGCAAGTTCGACGTGGAGGTCGGCACCCTTTCCAAGGCCTTCGGTGTCGTGGGCGGCGTCATCGCTGGCAAGAAGGTGATTGTGGACTATCTGCGGCAGAAGGCCCGGCCCTTCCTGTTCTCCAGCGCCGTAACTCCGGCAGACACTGCCGCTTGCCTGGCAGCCGTGGATCTGCTGGAGGAAAGCGAGGATCTGGTCAACAAGCTGTGGGAAAACGCGGAAGTCTTCAAGGCAGGCATGAAGAATCTGGGCTTCGACACCGGCAAGACGGAGACGCCTATCGTGCCTGTGATGCTGGGTGAAGCGGTTCTGGCCAAGACCTTCTCCCGCCGTCTGTTCGAGGAGGGGGTCTTCGCTATGGCCCTGGGCTTCCCCACCGTGCCGCGAGGGAAGGCTCGCATTCGGGTGATGAACACCGCTGCCCATAGCCGCGAGGACCTGGACATCGGCCTGGCTGCTTTTGAGAAGGTGGGCAAGGAGTTGGGGGTCATTTGACGCCGCGTGCCAATTGTGGTATCATGGTGGGCGTAACGGAAGATGGACGGTCTTATGTAAGGAGGCGGGCTATGGGCGAGAGAACTCGTGTCATCGTTGCTGTGATGCTAACGCTGGCCGCGGTCGGTGCGGTCGGCCTGACGGCCTGCACGCGGGAGAAGCCGGCGCCAACGCCGCAGCCGGACTGGGTGCCGCCCACGGCCACAGCCGTGGTTACCACGCCTGGGCCGACTGTGGGAGCTACGGTCATCAGTGCGGAGGAAACGCCAAGCGGCCCTGAGCCCGCGCCAACATCTCCGCCTGAAGCCTCCCCCACGCCGGTGCCATCAACCCCATCTGCTCCTGTGGTGCTGCCGACTCCTGCGCCATCCACGCCTGTCCCCGCGCAACCCACCTTCACCTACGTCGTGGGACCAGGCGATACCCTTTTCTCCATCGGCCGGCGGCACAGCACTACGGTTGAGGTATTGGTGGATCTGAATAGCCTGGCGAGCGCCGATGACATCCAGGTGGGGCAGGAGTTGAATATCCCAGGTACGGCCCCGACGCCGATTCCGACGGAACCTCCTGTGACTACGGTCCACGTCGTGCAGAGGGGAGAGACTCTCCGCACCATCGCCCTCCGCTATGGGGTGACGGTGGCAGAAATCATGGCCGCCAATGGGATCACCAACCCCGATCGCATCTACATCGGGCAGCGGCTGACGATCCCCGGCGGAGCTACGCCGCCGGCGCCTGTACCCCGTGTTCACGTCGTGCAGGCGGGTGAAAGGCTCTTGGACATCGCTCTGCGCTATGGCGTGGGCCTGCAGGCTTTGCAGACTGCCAATGGGATCAGCGATGCTGACCATATCTATGTCGGGCAGCGGCTGGTGATCCCTTGAGACAGCCACGGCCTGTTGATCATGACCAAGGCGCCACCCTGTACGGCAGGGGTGGCGCTTTGCTGTTCTGTCAGACGCTTGGCGGGCAGCCGTCTGCCAGTTATCAAGCGCGTTCTGGGGTATTTGTGCGACAATATACACGAGCGGCTCGTAATGAGCCGTCATCACAAATCACACATCGAGGAGGGTTTTGATGAGTAAACTCATCGCTGCAACGTTCTTTGCCCTGTTGGTGGGCGTGGGTCTCACGGCCGCTGTGGTGGGCGTCACTGGCCGCACACGCGAGCCCAACTGGCGACGTGGCCTGATCATCGGGCTGATCGGAGTGCTGGTGGTCTTCCTGGTGTCGGGGGTCCTGGATTCTTTCACCCAGGTGCAGTACGGCACCGTGGCCGTGGTCACGCAGTTCGGCCGTGTGGTGGGGGTGTTCAGGCCCGGTCTCAACTGGAAGATACCTTTCATCCAGGACACCATCGCCTATCGCACGCAGGAAATCGTCTACGAGGCCAGCGAGCGCCCCGATCTGTCGCTTGCCGACTATCGTGACTACGAAGTGGATACGGCCACAGCCGACGGTCAGCACATCCTGGCCCGCTATACGATCCGCTTCTCCATTGATCCCGACCAGGCCGCCGACATCGCCGAGCACCTCGGTCCCGAGGATCGCGCGGTAGAGAAGGTGGTCAAAGCGACCAGCCGGGTGCACGTGCGCAACATCCTGAAGCGGCACACGGCTTCCGAGCTCTATTCAGGGGATGTGGAAGCGGCGCAGGCGGAGATCGAGAACCGCCTCGTCGAGGAATTCGAACGCAATGGCCTGACGCTTTCCTTCTTCGGTCTGCGCTCCATCAAGTTCAACGAAGAGTACACCAACGCGGTGGAGCAGAAGCAGATTGAGGCGGAGGGCATCATCACCAAGGAGAACCTGGCCAAGCAGGCGGAGTACGACAAGCAGCGTATCATCACCGAGGCGCAGGCCGAAGCAGAGAAAGAGAAGCTGGAGCGCATTGGCATCGCGGAGGGCGATGCCGGGGCCATCACGGTCAAAGCTCAGGCCGAGGCCGATGCCATCAGGCTGGTGGCCCTGGCTCAGGCGGAGGCCAACCGTCTCCTCACCGCCAGTCTGACGGACGACGTGATCAGGTGGCAGGCCGTCCAAAGCTGGGATGGTAGATACCCCATGGCGCTGGGCTCAGGGCAGTTCATCCTGCCGGGCGACATGTTTGCTCCATGAAACCACAACCGCCGATAGAAGAATAACTTTCGGTAGGACAAGTTGTCAGAGCATAGTGAAACGTGAAACGTGAGCGGTTTGTTGGTGTCACGCATCACGTTTCACGGCTTGCTGCGCCAGGCAGAAAGAACAGCGGCGTGGTTGCTTGGCGGCATTGTGGCTAGCGATAACGCTCCGAACGCTTCTCGTGAAACTGCGGCAGCCATTCGGCGTGCACGGTCAGGTAGTCTTCCAGGATGCAGCGGGCGCGGTCAATGTCGTTGACCATCGGGTCCAACAGCAGCGCCTGGAGAGCTACCTGGCGGTCGCCCATGACGGCTGCATCCACGCAGAGGCTGGCGACGGCGATCTCCCGGCGGCACAGCTCGGCGACCGGCTCGGGAAGCGGGCCTACAGTCAGGCCATGGACGCCCGTGCCGCAGGCAAGCCCAGGCAGCTCCACGATGGCTCCGTCGGGCAGATTGGAGATGCAACCGGCATTGGGCAGGTTGACCGAGGGTACGTAGGTGTTGCCGTTGCTTGCGACGGCTTCGATGACCTCTACCGCCCCTTCGCTGGCAACACTCTGCAATTCGTCAGTGGGCTGCTGTCCAAGGACCATGGCCTCGACCTGCTGCCACGTCCGCTGCCGTGCCTCTTTCCCCGCTTCCCAGTCGTAGAGTCGGAGGTTGTACTCCTTCCACGGCTCCGCTTGCGAGTCGTGACACCAGGGCAGGTATTCGCACAGATGGCTATCGCCCGGCACAGGGCAGAGACCGAAGGCTTCAAACACCGCCTGGCTCAGCGGCTCGAAGGGCAGGCCCTGCTCGGCTAGCCGTTCGGTGAACAGTGGGGTCAGGTCGCGGCCCGTAGCCCGCTCGCGCACATCCAGCAGCCAGATGAAGTGGTTGAGCCCTGCAACCTTGATGTCGAGCACTTCCTTGGCCTGCGGAGCGAACTCCGAGCAGCCGGAATGGCCTGCCGGATTGGGGTGGCTGTCGAGGTCCGGGGGCACGTCCAGGCCCAGTTCGTCCGCCAGCACCGCGCCGGCTATTCCGTAGCCGACGTTGATCTGGTGGCACAGGCCCACAGTCTGGATGGTGCTGTAACGAGTGGCGGCCAGGCAGATCCGTGGCACGGGGTTGGTGAAATTGACCAACCAGGCATCCGGGCAGAGCTGTTCCATGTCCCAGAGGATGGGCATGATGGCAGCGATATTGCGGGCCGAGTGGGCAAAGCCGCCAGGCCCACCGTTCTCGGCGTAAGGCTGGCGCAGGCCATACTTCAACGGAATCTCCCAATCGAGCCGCCAAAGGTCCTCACGGGGGCCGACTTCGATGGAGAGGATGACGAACTCGGCTCCCTCCAGCACGGCGGCGCGGTCGGTATCGCTTTCGATGCTGAAGCCTGCTTCCCATTCCTGGTTGACACGCCGGGCCAGCGCGGTGATGGTCTGCAATCGCTCAGCGTGGATGTCCACCAGTGCGAGTGTACTGCCGCGCAGGCTCTCGCTGCGCAGGATGGCGCCCAGCGTCTTCAGCCCAAAGCTGGCGCTGCCCGCGCCGATCACAACGATCTTCGTTGGAAGCATAGGTATTCCTCTGTGTATGGGAGTAGAATAGAGGGGTCTTTTCGCCTTTCCGTGATCAGATAGGTGGTCGGAATCTCCTGGCCTACTGCTTGTACCCAATCATGCGCAAGAAACCCTTGCGCCACTTGATGTCCTCGTCTTCCTCGATTCCCTTCGGCTTCAGCCCATCCACCACGCCCAGGATGCCACGGCCCTGTTCTGTCTCGGCGATGATCACCTCGACGGGGTTGGCGGT
>CBDURC010000223.1:0-5117 GCA_965369635.1 uncultured Anaerolineales bacterium
TCAGCATGCCCTGGAGGACAAGATTGGTGTCAACGAGAGGTGACGGATTGTGGGGGAGTGAGTAGAGGAGCCCTAAACGACGAGGATTCTCGGCCCCAAACGACGCATAAGCAATACTCGACAACAGCATGCCTCTGGCTGGAGGGGCTCTGTCAAGTTCGTTAGGGTGCTTCGCCCCCTTGACCCTCTGCAACTGCATCAGCAGATGCCCGAACAGGCCCTGGATCTTGCGCAGCCCCGCCCCTTGTGCTACCATGAGGTGCTACCATGAGGAGAGGAGGGGGGTCATGGTCACTAACGGCCCTGAAGGCGTCTTGGGCCTGGAGCTTGTTGTCGTCTATGCGTGTGACTTTGCCCCGGATGATGGGCTAGGGTGGTGGGTGACCTTTTCCTTCCGCAGTGCTCAATCCTACTAGCTGAGACTTCTGCTAGTAGGATTCATGGGCTTTGGCTCGGGGACGAGGATTCGAACCTCGATCGGAGGATTCAAAGTCCTCTGTCCTGCCATTAGACGATCCCCGATTGTGGCTCATAGCAGATGGCCGGTAGCAGATAGCTCACCGCTGCGTTCCAGCCTGGTCATGAGCAGATCGACTACCCGCTATCCGCCAGAAGGAGCGGGTGATGGGACTCGAACCCACGACATACAGCTTGGGAAGCTGTCGTTCTACCACTGAACTACACCCGCTGACAATACCATTATACTGAGAGACGACAGAAAGTCAAGTTTCAGGGTCAAGCATCACCAGCAGCAACGATCGTGGAGCCCAGTGGACCTCCGAGGTCGAAGACATAGGTGCTCCTGTCAGGGATCACCGCACAACCACTTGGCCGTGTGAGACGTGGCCTCCACCAGCAAGGAGAAACGATGGCCCATCTCGTGTCGATCCCCAATCTCGGCTCGTTTTCAGACGATTCGCGTCTGACACCGCTGACCGAGTGCAGTGACGCCGTTTTCAAGGTCGGTCGGAACGGTGTCGTCTCCATCACGGCCACTGGTGATGGGAAGGTGGAGTTCATTGCCTTCGAGAAGCATACGCTGGCCTACGTCAAGTCGGCGATGGGCTATCCCGCCTACTACCCTGTGCATCCTGTGAGGCTGGAGAAACCTGTCCGGGCTGTCCTGATGGATCTGGACGGAACGAGCGTGCGCAGTGAGTCATTCTGGATCGGAATCATTCGGAAAACCACCGCCAGCTTGCTGGACGATCCCGATTTCGAGCTGGAGGATGCCGATCTGCCCTACGTTTCTGGGCACAGCGTGTCTGAACACCTGGCGTACTGCATCGAGAAGTACTGCCCTGGCAGCACGGTGGAAGACGCACGCACCCACTACTTCGAACACACTCATCGCCAAATGCGGGAGATCATGGAGGGGTGGGGAAGCCCAGATGCCTTTGTGCCCTCGCCGGGGCTCAAGGAGTTCCTCTACGAGTTGAAGGCGATGGGAGTCCGCATTGGTCTGGTCAGTTCTGGTCTCTACGAGAAGGCCTATCCTGAGATCCTCTCGGCGTTCAGAACCCTGGACATGGGCGATCCAGAGGCATTCTACGATGCTTTCATCACCGCCGGCTTCCCACTGCGCAAGGGGGAAATGGGCACACTGGGGGAGCTTTCGCCCAAGCCGCATCCCTGGCTGTACGCCGAAGCCTTTCGGGTGGGGCTGGGCATGGACTTTGACGACCGGAACTCGGTGGTGGGCATTGAGGATAGTGGCGCCGGCGTCTGCTCGATCCGGCTGGCTGGGCTGCCGACCATTGGGATTAGCGGCGGCAACATCGTCGAAAGCGGCACCAGAGCGCTGTGCGATCTCTACTGCGAGACCCTCGACGAGGTCCTCGAGGCGATTCGGTGAATGCGTGCAGGGTGGCTCTCAGTTACAGTTGAGTTAGGAGGGAGTTGAACTCCCGACCTCGGCAGTGTAACTGCTTCAGAACGGGCTTTCAGCCAGCGGCCAAAAGCACAGTGAAGAGGTCCGCTCTCTCGCTCAAGACCTGCTCCACCCGCCAGCCAGCCCGCTCGGCCAAGTCCGCTGCCTCTGCAGGCGTCATCAACAGCAGATCGAACCAGGGGCCGACCTGACCGCCGTACGCCACGCGCATGGTCACCTGACCGATGGGCCGCCCGCGGGCCCGATTGCGGTCGTGATAGGCCAGATGCACGGGGTTATCCGTGGCCGTCGGGTTCCTGCAACTGGCGATGACGACGCCTCCTGCGCGGGCCAGGCGACGCAGCCTGCACAGCATGGCCACCGTGCCCTCGACAGTCCCCCCGATCCCCAGGTTGTTGCCCAGAAGCAGGAAGGCGTCGAAACTGGCCGCGGCAAAGGGGAGCGCTGTGGCCGACGCCCAGACCGTGTGACGAAGCCCTCTCCGGCGCGCCACTTGCAGCGCCAGTGGCGACACGTCCAGGCCCACCACAGCAAGGCCTCTCTTCTGCAACGCCAGGGCATGGCGGCCCGCACCGCAGCCGATGTCCAACACACGTCCCCGTGCGGCAGCGAGCCCCGCGGCTTCGGCGGAGTCGAAAGCGTCGGGACCAGCGAGGTAGAGCGCCGCGTTCTGCTCGTTGACCAGGCCGTCGTCACGGTGAAAGATGAGACGCGCAGGGCGGCCGCTGTGGGCGTCCCACAATGCCTGCCCGAAAGGATCGGGCGTGCAGCTTATGGACATTGACATAACCGGTCTTTCCTGGAAACCGCGATAGAAGAGCTGGAATGGACAGCGACTGCGCTACCCGTTCTCAAGCACGCGGTAGGAACTGCCATCAGCGAGAACTGAGATGGTTCCCACTTCATCGGTCCGATGGACGTTCTGTTCCCCAACGGTGCTGGACAGCAGGTCCAGCACCTCTTCGTGCGGATGGTCGAAGCGGTTCCCTCTTCCCACTGAGATGATGGCCTGCTGCGGTGCGATCCCCCGTAGCAGGGCGGCGTCTGTCCCCGTGCGGCTGCCGTGATGGCTGATCTTGAGTACGTCGGCGCGCAGCAGCTCTTGGGCTTCCTCCTCCGTCTTGGACCGCAGCATCCTCTCCCACACCGGCAGTTCTGCATCCCCCGTCAGCAGCATGGCGAACGAGCCGTATACCAGCTTGAGGACTATGCTGGCGTCATTGACGTGGTCTTCCGTCGTGTTGTCCAGGCCGGGTGGTGGCGCCAGCACATGCAGCTTGACCCCTCCAACGTCCATCACGTCTCCCTCCTGGGGCACGTGGAGCCGATTCTCAGGGTTGTGATTCATCCAGTGATACATCCACTTGAAAGTGAAGTTCAGCATGTAGGCGCCTGGATGCTGGTACTTGGACATCCACAGTTGCTTGACGAAGATGTCTTCGGCTGTCAGCAGTTCCGTGATGCCGTAGATGTGATCCAGGTGGGGATGGCTGACGATCAGGCGATCTATCTCCGTGATGCCCTGTTCTCTCAAGAAGCGAATGGTGTGGTCAGAGGAGTGGGAGTCGACCACGTAGACCTGGCCGTTGGGGAATTCGATGACCACGCTGTCCCCTTGTGCCACATCGAGGACGTGCACAGCCAGCTCTCCTGTCGCTCTGCGCGTGCTGACGGCCCGCCCCGTCCCACACGGGGCCCGTCGGATCGCAGGCGGTCTGGCCCAGGCCTCGATATCCCCCATGTCCTCCAGCTTGACCGGCCACTCATACGCCGTCGGTGTGGGTGCTCTCCTGGTATCCGGTGGACGCAGTCCGCTCATTAGCTCCAACAGGCGGCTGTAGTCTGCCCGCAGCATTTGCTCCAGTGTCTCGTCGCTGTCCGCCAGGGGCTCGTATCGCTTGAGGATGGGAAGCTCTTCTGCCGGAGGTCTGGTTTCGGTGGCCCTGGTGTCTCTGCCAGCCCTCGTTCCTCTGGCTGGCACTGCTGCCAGCGTCTGTCGGTCTCCTGCATCCAGCACTGCCTTGCTGATGGAGGTCACCTTACCTTCGTAGAGCCTATACTCGTCTACGTAGCTCTGGGGAAGGTACCAGCGGGTGACGCCGTCCTTCATGCTGATGGCCAGGGCCACGCCCTCTTCAACCTTGTCAATGGAGACTTTCATGATCGCTTCCCTTTCTTTGTTCTCAACCCACTTGTGCTTGTCGCCTAAAATGTGATGTAGTCATCGTGGCTAGCTGTACCTGCATCAAGTTGTGCTGGGTTTGCTCTTCGGCAACAGGAGGATGAGCGGCAGGCCGAGCAGCGAAATGACCGCGCTGGCGGCGAAGGCCCAGCGCAGCCCGAAGAAGTCTGCCAAGCCCCCGACCACGACCACCACGCCCGAGCGGAGGATGAAACTCAACGACATATACATGCCGTTGGCCAGGGCCCGGTTTTGGGGGAAGCTCTCCTGTACCAGCGCCATGATGACGGGCGTCACAGACAGGGCGGTGAAGCCCAACATCAGCAGCAAGGGGATCCTTGCCCAATCCTTGACCTCCAGGAAGACGAACAGAAGCAGTGGGGTCGCCAGCATGGAGATGAACAGCACCGTCCTGCGGCCCAGGCGGTCGCTGATGGAGCCTCCTGCCAGCGCGCCCACCACCCCTGCTGCTTCGAGCACCGAAAGGGAGACACCGGCGAACCAGAGGCCAGCGCCCTCTTCGCTCAGAAAGGTGGGCAGGTAGGTCGTCAGCGCCGAGATCATGAAGGAGCGCACGATGATGAAGCCCATCAGCGGCACCAACAACGGCCCCATCTTCCGCAGCGCTTGCCGCCAAGGGAGCCCCTCACCTGCGTTGGGCGGACGGCCGGACACGTCCCTGAGCCGGAAGAAGAGGATGGCAGAGGTCAACAGGCCACCGATCATCAGCCAGGGCGTGCTCTTCAGGCCCAGCCACTGGACGGCGCTGACGATTAGGATTGGCCCCAGCGTGCGTCCCAGCTCGCCGCCTACCATCCAGAAGCCCATGCCCCTGCCCAGGCTCCGCCCCGACAGGTTCCCTGCCATCACCGGTCCCACGGCGTGCAGGCTGGCCGAACTCAGACCGGCCACCATCAGGAGGATAGCCATCGCGGCGTAGCTCGGTGCCATGCCCAGCAGGCTCATCATCACAGCCGTCACCGCCGGCGCCAGGATGACGAAGGTGCGCAGGCTGACGCTGTCGGCCAGGTGGCCGATGAAGGG
>CBDURC010000224.1:0-5114 GCA_965369635.1 uncultured Anaerolineales bacterium
CGGGCAGGGCGACGAAGCCGCTGGCTTGCAGCCGCGCCCTGGCCGCTTGGCTCAGTGGGTGGATGGTTTCCACCACGGGCAGGTTTGCCGGCAGTGGGAAGCCTGTCCTGAGCCCCGTCGAAGGGGGTGGGGGAGGGGAAAGCGGTTCCGTGTCTGTTGGCGCTGGGCAAGGAAGCTCTGCGCTGGCGGGAAGGATGGTAAGGCATAGCAGAAGTAAGATCAGCCACAGACCTGTGGGCGAAGACCTGTACACCATGGTTATTGCTCCGCATCTTCCTTTTCTAAGGTCGTTTCTAGGGTTGGGCAAGGGACATTGCTGATTTCGCATAGTCATTTCACTTGCACTGCTGGAGCCCCGAAACGTTTTTCCGGAAACGTGACTACACTATGCGAAACAGGCCCCGTCGCCGCTCTGGTCTGGGGAGAGGTTCGTATAAGAACTGGGTATACGAACTTGATTGGGAGTGATCACTAATGCAGGGAGAGTAGGGGAGACAGCGCCCGCTATGTGATACTCTCAAACCCCGAATGCTCCGCATCCATCTCCACCATCTCGCCGGTGACGGTGAAGACCACCCGTTCGCAGATGTTGGTGACCCGGTCGGCGGTACGCTCCAGGTTATGCGCTACCCACAGCAAATGGGTGGCCTGGTCAATAGTACGCGGGTCGGCCATGATGTAGGTGAGCAACTCCCGGTACACCTGGTTGTAAAGATCGTCCACCTCATCGTCCAGGGGAGGAATGGCCCGGGCCAGATCAACATCCCGCCGCACGAATGCGTCCAGCGATTGGTGGAGCATGTCGCGCGCCCTCTGCGCCATGCGGGGGAGATCAATGAGCGGCTTGAGCAGCGGCTGCTCGCCAATCATCAGGCTGATCCTGGCGATACCTTTCGCGTAGTCCCCCATCCGCTCCAGCTCGGTGACTATCTCCAGGATGGCAGCCAGCGTGCGCAGGTCGCCAGCCATGGGCTGCTGCGTGGCGATAAGCACCAACGCATCGGCCTCAATAGCGAAGCGTTTCTCGTTGATGGCGCGGTCCTCGGCGATCAGACGAGCTGCCCCGTCCAGATCCCGTCGCTTGAGGAGATCCACCGACTCGAGCAAGGCGTTCTCCACCATGCTGCCCAGAATCAGCACCTCGTCCTGGAGACACTGTAATTCCCGTTCAAAGGCTTCCCGTACCATGAGATCTCTCTCCCTCACTTTGCTGCTTCATCCGAGTCGTCCGGTGATGTAGTTCTCGGTCAACTCCTGTTTCGGATTGGTGAAGATGTCCTGAGTGGCTCCAAACTCCACGAGTTCGCCCAGCCAAAAGAGCCCCGTCCAATCGGAGACGCGGGCGGCCTGTTGCATGTTGTGCGTGACGATGACAATGGTGTAGCTCTCCTTCAGCGTGCGCATCAATTCTTCAATCTGCAGTGTGTCTATGGGATCCAAAGCCGAGCAGGGCTCGTCCATCAGGATGACTTCGGGTTTGACGGCAATAGCGCGGGCGATACACAATCGCTGCTGCTGACCCAGAGAAAGGCTCAGCGCGTCTTGTTTGAGATCGTCCTTGACTTCGTCCCACAGCACTGCCCCGCGCAGGCTTTCCTCCACAATGTCGGTCAGGCGGCCATTTCTGTGCAGGCCCAGCACACGGGGGCCAAAGGCCACGTTGTTAAAAACGGACTGGGGAAAGGGGTTGGGACGCTGAAACACCATGCCCACCCGTCTGCGCAGCTCGACCACAGCGGTGTCAGGCGCGTAGATGTCCTGCCCGTCGAGCAGCACTGTCCCCTCCACCCGTGTGCCGGGGATGGTGTCGTTCATGCGGTTGAGACAGCGCAGGAAGGTGGACTTGCCGCATCCCGACGGCCCGATCAGTGCTGTGATCTGTCGTTCCTGGATCTCCATCGAGATGTCCGACAAGGCCAGAAAATCACCGTAGTGGAAATGGAGATGTTCTACTTTGATCTTGGTCATTGTTGTAGCATGTTGCCTATGGCGTGCCTGGACGATCAGCGGATTGAGCGGACAATACCAACGCCAATCTGTCCAATCCGTTTCATCCGCTCAATCCGCTTCATCCGCTGACTCACCCGAAGCGGCCAGTCACGTAGTCTTCAGTGCGCTGGTCGCGTGGGGCGGTGAACATCTCGCGGCCAGGTCGATGCTCGATCAGTTCGCCCATGAGAAAGAAGGCGGCGTGATCCGCCACGCGGGCGGCCTGTTGAACGCTGTGCGGTACGATGACGATGGTATACTGCTGCTTCAACTGATAGAGGGATTCTTCCACCTTGGCCGTGGAGATAGGATCCAGCCCCGACGTAGGCTCGTCGAGCAGCAGCACCTCCGGTTCCAGAGCCAGACTGCGGGCGATGCACAGTCGCTGCTGCTGCCCGCCCGACAGCGCCCGGGCCGGATCATCGAGCCGGTCCTTGACTTCATCCCACAGGGCGGCTTGCCTCAGGCTGCGCTCGAGGGTCTCCTCCTGCCGAACCGGATCCCGCATGCCAGCCAGACGGGGGCCGTAGATGACGTTTTGCCGCACCGTGCCCGGCAGTGGCAAAGGCAGGGCAAAGACCATGCCCACCCGCCGACGCAGAGCAGGGACATCAATGCCAGAAGCGTAGATATCCTGTCCATCCAGTAGAATGCGCCCTGACATCTGTGTCCCTTCTACCAGATCGTTCAGCCGATTGACGAGACGGAGTAGTGTCGTCTTGCCGCCACCGGCCGGGCCGAAGAGAACGGTGACGGCCTTGGCCGGCACGTCCAGGGTCACATCGCGCAAGGCCGACTTACCGCTGTAGGAGTAGCTGACCTTCTCGATGCGAATCTTGGACGGAAGACCAAGGGCGGGGGGCGAAGGCGCGTCGTTCGTCATTTGTCTTTCGGCTTTCGTCACCATTGCCTTCTCCGCCGATAGTAGCTGCGGATGATCGTGGCCACGACGTTCAGCGAAAGCACCAACCCCAGCAGTACCAGCGCCGTGCCGTATTGGATCTGCGGCGGCATGCCCGGCACCTGGGTGCTGATGACGTACAGATGGTAGGGCAGCGTCATCGTCTGATCGAGAACCGTTCGAGGCAGGTGCGGCAGGAAGAAGGCCGCCACGGTGAAAAGGATGGGGGCTGTCTCACCGGCTGCCCGCAGCAGCCCCAGGATGACGCCGGTGATGATGCCAGGCAGCGCCTGCGGCAGGATGATGTTGTGGATGCCCTGCCAGCGGGTGCCTCCCAGGCTGGCGCTGACAGTTCGGAACTCTACCGGCACGGCCCGCAGTGCTTCCTCTGCCGTGCTGATGATGATGGGCAAGGTCATGATGGCCAGTGTCAGCGAGCCGGCCAGAATGGACGTGCCGAACTGCAGGAAGAGCACAAACAGCCCTAGCCCGAACAGCCCATACACCACCGAGGGTATCCCTGCCAGGTTGATGATGGCCAACCGGATGGCTCGGGTCAGCCAGGTATCGCGGGCGTATTCGGCCAGGTAGATGGCGCCCCCCACGCCCACGGGGATGGCGGCGAGGGCCGTGCCCACCGTTAGCAGCAGCGTGCCGACGATGGCGGGGAGGATGCCCCCAGCTTTCATCCCTTCGCGGGGCATGGCACTGAGGAATTCCCAACTGATAGCTCCAATACCTCGTGCCACAATGGTGCCGATGACGAGCAGGATGGGCACGACCACCACCAGAGCGGCCAGGCCCAGCATCGCGAAGCCCAAACGTTGCAGGAGATGGCGATTCATCAGTGTGTACTGCGCCGTTTCTGTGTTCGTTGCGCCGGCAGAGCTCTGTTGCGCCGGAGTTGAACTCCGGCGCAGAAGATGCGGGCGTTTCATCAGCGCAGCCCTCCTCGGTGTCGTTTCTTGAATATGGTCGAGGAAGCAGCCAGGTTGATGATAAAGGTTAGCAAGAAGAGGATGATGCCAATGCCAAACAGGGCATGGTAATGGGTGCTGCCCTGAGCGACCTCGCCCATCTCGGCGGCGATGGTGGCTGTCATCGTGCGGACAGGGCGAAACAGAGAGTCGAGGCCGAGCGGCATGCGGGCGGCATTGCCTGTCACCATCATCACCGCCATCGTCTCGCCGATGGCACGCCCCATGCCCAGCATGACTGCTGTGACTATGCCCGAACGAGCAGCCGGCACCACCACTCGCCAGATCGTCTGCCATTGCGTGGCCCCCATAGCCAGGCCGGCATCGCGGTAGCTCTTGGGTACTGCATCGAGAGCGTCTTCGGCCACGCTAATGAGAGTGGGCAGCGCCATGTAAGCGAGGATGAGAGCGCCAGTGAAGGCAGTCAGCCCTGTGGGAGCACCCAGGTACTCGCGGACCAGAGGAGCGATCACCGTCATGCCAAAGAAGCCCAGCACCACCGAGGGGATGCCCGCCAGCACCTCGATCATCGGCTTGAGGATTTCCCGCGCCCAGTCAGGTGCCACCTCGCGCACGAAGACTGCCGTGGCTACACCCAGTGGCAAGGCCATGGCCATGGCCAGTATCGTGACCATCGCTGATCCCAGCACCAGCGGCAGCATGCCGAACAGATCGAAGGTAGGGTACCAGCGCGTGCCGAACAGGTTGCCCAACGGTATCTCGAAGAACGTGGGTAGCCCCTGTTGGAGCAGGAAGAGAAAGATGAGTGCCACGAAGCCGATGGTCGAGAAGCCCAGCACGCGGATGAGAGTCTCGACAGCGAATTCGGTCCAGCGGAAGCGTTGGGTTTCGTTCATAGTCAGCGGATGGTTAGTCAGCGGATTAAGCGGAAGGTTGTTCCTGTCTTCTGCTTCCACGCCCTCAGGCGGGATTGGTAGGCTTCACTGCGTTGAACTACGAGGGGCGGGAGTAGGCGTCTGTGTACAGCCATCGCCACCCCGATGATGCGGAAAGTCAGATCACCGTACTCACGCCTAGCTCGGTCTGCAATGCCCTTGCTTTTCACTAGCGTTCCTGCTTGTCGCCTAACCTATCAGCTCAATCAGCTTAATCCGCTGACTTCTGTAGCGGCACGAAGCCCAGTTCGAGTACCAGCGACTGCCCAGCGCTGAGTATCCAGTCCATGTACGCCTTCACCCGTCCACTTGGCTCGCCGGCGGTGTACATGTAGAGCGGGCGGGAAACGG
>CBDURC010000225.1:0-5082 GCA_965369635.1 uncultured Anaerolineales bacterium
GGGCGGATTGCCGTTGCAGCAGCCGGTGAGCCTGGGCGGGGCAAGCTTTCATCTGCTGCACATCGCGCCTACTGAGCCGCTGAGCAAGCGTTTGCATCTGCTGATGGCGCTGGAAGTGACGCTGGAAGCGGAACTGGCCGAGATTGAGGCGGACGTTCTCTTCGTGGGGCACACTCACATGCTGGGCCTGGGCAAAGTGGGCAAGACGATCATCGTCAATCCGGGCAGCCTGGGCCAGCCGCGCCACGGCACGCCGCGGGGTACCTATGCTGTCTGGCTGGATGGCGAGTTGGCCATCCGTCATCTGCGCTGCGATTTCCGGGCCACACAGCGCAAACTAGCCCACTTGCCCCTCGATCCCGGGCTGGTGCACGAACTGCAAACCATCGTGAAGCGGGGCGGCCTGTAGCATTCGAGATATCGCAGAGGACAACGAAATCGCTGCGGCATGGAGCTTCCAGGCTCAACGCCGCAGCGTGCCTGTCTCCGCTTCTTCCGCCGACTTCACCCATCTCCTGTCGCAGCCAACTCTAGCTGCCGGCGGTAAAGCTGGCTGTAAAGCCCCCCTCGCTGCATCAGTTCGTGATGGTCGCCCACCTCAATGATGCGGCCTTCCTCCAGGGCGATGATCTTGTCGGCGTTGCGGATGGTGCTCAGCCGGTGGGCGATGACCAGCGAGGTTCGACCCTCTAGCACCGATTCTAGCGCCTGCTGGATCAAATACTCCGCCTCAGCATCCACCGACGAGGTGGCCTCGTCCAGGATGAGGATGCGCGGGTCGGCCAGGATGGCCCGCGCCAGGGACAACCGCTGCTTCTGGCCGCCACTCAGCTTGACGCCACGCTCGCCGATCTCGGTATCGTAGCCTTCGGGCAGTGTTTCGATGAACTCGTGAGCGTAGGCAGCCTTGGTCGCGGCGATGAGTTCATCGTCCGTGGCGTCCGGCTTGCCGTGGAGCAGGTTGTCGCGTACGGTGGTGTTGAAAAGGAAAGTGTCCTGCAACACCACAGCCACGTGTCTGCGCAGCGACGCCAGGGTGATGTCCCGCAGATCGTGACCGTCCAGGGTGATGCGCCCCTGGATTGGATCGTAGAAGCGGCTGAGCAGGCGGCCGATGCTGGTCTTTCCCGCGCCGCTGGGGCCGACGAGCGCTACCATCTCGCCTGGCTTCATACTGAAGGCCACGTCTTGCAGTACTTCGCGCTCCTCTGAGCCTGTCGAAGGGTCCCCTGTGTCATAGCGGAAGGACACATTGTCGAAGGCCACCTCGCCCCGCACGTGGGGCAGTTCCATCGCATCTGGCGCGTCCACGATGTCTGACGTCACGTCCAGCAGTTCGAAGATGCGCTCGCCGGCAGCGATGGCTTCCTGGAAGATGTTGTCTATCTCGGTCAGCCGGTTGATAGGCTGGTAGAACGAGGTGATGTAGGAGAGGAAGGCGACCATCGTGCCCAGCGAGAGTTCGCCGCGCACGACCATAGCCGCGCCAAGCCCCAGCACAATAGCCGTGCCCAGGGAGGCCACGAAGCGCATGGCGGGGAAGAACGTGGACCAATAGCGGATGCCTGCCACACGCGCTTGGTAGTAGCTCTCGCTCTCGGCAGCGAAGCGTTGCAGTTCCCGCTCCTCTTGCCCAAAGGCCTGGATGACCCGGATGCCGGACAGGCTGTCCTGCAGCCGGGCGTTGATGTGACCCAGCCGATCGCGCACGCGGCGGTAGATGGGGCGGATGCGAGTGTTGAAGTAGCGCAGTGCTACGGCCAGCACCGGCACGGGCAGGAGTACAGCGAGGGCCAAGCGCCAGTCCAGCAGAAAGAGGATGACGGACACGCCCAGCAGCCGCAGTAGGTCTACTGCCGTCAGCGCCGATCCGTGGGTCACGAAGTTCTCCAGGGCGTTGACGTCGTTCGTCACGCGGGACATCAATTCGCCGGTGGATGTATGCTCGAAGAAAGAGAGCGACAGCCGTTGTAGGTAGGCGTAGAGGCGCACGCGCAGATCGAAGATGAATCGCTGGCCCAGCGCATGGCGGATGTACAGATCGCCAGCGTTGGCCAGTTGCTGTAGCGCGTACACGCCCACCAGGGATGCGACGAGCAGGCCCAAGCGAGTCAGGTCGCGGCCACCGATGACTTCATCCACGATCACTTTCTGGAACAGCGGCGGTATCAGCCCTAATCCTGTTAGACCCAGGAGCAAGATAGCGCTGATCAGCAAGGTCTTCCAGTAGGGGGTGAGGAAACCAAACAGCCGTTTCAATACTTGCATAGTTATCTCCTCCAGGCTGGTCTGATGAGCGACTAATCCGCCCGTTTCTCTGCCAGCAGGCTGGTGCCGAGCAAGCCCAGCGACAGGCAGGCGAATGCCGTCACCCCGAAGGTCGGACGGATGCCCAGGGCATTGGCCAGCATGCCGCTCAGCCAGGGGCCGCCGAACATGCCGATGGCGTAGACCGCCTGGTGCAACCCCGTGGCCATCGTGCGTTCGCCGTCGCCTACGTGCTGAATGCTCATGCCCATCAGCAGCGGGTAGCCAATCCCCTGGCCCAGCCCGATGCAGAACTGGGCGACGAAGATCAATGGCAGTGAGCGGGCCAGCGCCGCCCCTCCGATCCCCGCGAACAGCAGCAGGAAGCTGAGGTAGACCAGTCGCCGAGCGCCCACGCGGCGAACGATGGCCGTCGCCACCAGGTTGCCCAGCGTGACCACGCCCATGTTCATGCTCACGAGCAGGCTGAGTGCGACATCCGTTGCCCCCAGTTGCCTGGCCAGCACGGGCAGAAAGCCGAAGGTGGCTGTCCAGTTGGCATACTGGCCGACGCCATTGAGCAGAGCGGGTAGCAGCACGTCCCGCCGGACGATCAGGGTGCGGATACTCCGCGCCGAAGGCCGCTGCGGCGGGCGACGGTCTTCCCTGGCGGGCAACACGATCAAAATGGCCAGGACGGCGGTGCCCGCGGCCAGGAAGAAGGCCAGGGGGTAGCCCCCCATGTCGTTCAGCGAACCCGTCACGCTCGTGGCCAGGGCACGCGCTGCTGAGGCGACGAGCGTGAGTATGGCGCTGGCTCTGACCGCCTGGTCTGACGGAAACAGGGTGCTGAACACGGCGATCAGCGGCACCCAGGTGCCGGCGGCAAGCCCAGTGACGGCCCGCCCAACGATCAGGCCGTTCACGTTGGCCGCCGTGCCCATGATTACCGCCCCCAACGCGGCCAGAGCAAGGCCGACGATGATGAACGGTTTGCGCCAACCTAGCCAATCGGCGGCGATGCCCAGCGGCAGCCGGATGATCGCCTGCCAAAGGCCGTACATGGAGAGGACGATGCCCACCAGCGCCAGATTGTCACTCCTGCTCTGAGCGTACACCGGCAGCGTGGGTATGTACAGGTAGAGCGACGCCCAGTACAGAAAGGCGGCTGCCGCGTACAGACCGATCATGAACCGTCGGCGGCCGATCTTGGCAGCAGGCGAAGGGGCAGCGCCTACCGTTGGGGTCTTCTTCACCTTCAAACCTGACTAATGCTGGCTGCGCTGGCCATCAGTTCCTGGATCTCCAGCGGTTCGCTCTTGCTAGGGTCGCGGACGAGCGAGAGTGCTCCCTCCTCGCACTTGGAGACGCACACGCCGCAGCCCATGCAGAGCGTGGCATCCACGGCGGCAGTGCCGTTGCTCACCGAAATCGCCTCAAACTGACAGAACTCGCTGCAAGTACCGCAGCCAATGCACCAGGCTGCATCTACCTGGCTGATGTAGCCGGAGGAGGCCAGCATGGGCGTGCCATGCTGCCAGGCCTGCATCGCTCCGCAGCAGCAAGCGCAACAGTTGCAGATGGCGTAGAAGCGGCCCAGCATGGCGTCTTTGAAGAAGGCGTGGGACACGTGACCTCGTTCCTGCTCGGCCCGCAGGATCTCCACGGCTTCTTCCTGCGTGATCCAGCGGGAACGGCGCGGGTGATGCTCGGCGATGAAACTGGCGAAGGGCTCGCCGATGATCAGGCAGACGTCCAGCGGCTGGCAAGGATTGGGACGCGAGGAGCGGCAGGGGCACTCCAGCACGGCGATGTGGTCGGGGTTGCGCAGCACTATGTCGCGGGCACGGGTGTAGGGGATCACCTGCTCCAGGTCGGTGAGGGTGATCTCCTGCTGGACGGTGACCAGCCGCTTGGCCGCCTCCAGGGGCACGACCTTGCCGTGGTAGGTGTCGGCGAAGGTGACCCTGTCGGGGCTTGGGCCATCGGCCGGGGGCGGGAACAGCGGCGATAGCCTGCGCACCAGGGGCCAAAAGGCGCGGGCCAGCGGATGCTCTCCAGCCCCGATGCCGATGTAGAGGTAGGGCCAGCGAAGGTACACCTGTCCGTGCAGCCAGTCGAAGAATGAAAAGCCTGGCGTGCGGTGTGCCTCGCGGGTGAAGGCGCGCGTGGAGGATCGTGGCCAGTGAGGCCAGCGCTTGCGTTTCATCCTTTGCCCCTTTCTCACAAGCGCTTGGCGATCTCGCGCTCGTACTCTGGGAAGTAGCGGCCGATCACCGTGAGATTGAAGGAGCGCAGAATCGATCCTTTGGATTCCCGTTCCAAGAGGAAGCGAAAGGACTCGCTCACCAAAGCTTCGGGGGTGGCCTTGCCGCCGGCGAGCCTCTCGTAGTCGGCTTTCCGCAGGGTCACCCGATGGTGGGTCTCGCTCCTTCTTTCTCTCACAGTGACCTCGAACTCGTAGCGGTCATTGTGTTCCGATGTCTTGACCTCAATGTTGGCCATGGTTCACCCCACCTTTCTCATATCTCACTACCGGACGGTTTCTGAACGCGAATGCCACGAATGGACAGATTCCACAGATTGCACTGAGGTTTGCAGAAAGCATTCGTGACTCCTCTGAATAGACCCAAGATTGTCAGCGGATTGAGCTGATTCTGTTCCATTCTTATCCGCTTCATCCGCTCGATCCGCTGATGGCTTTTGGCCTTTCTTCACTAGAGTCATCCGTGACATTCGCATATTCGTGCTGTTAGTGATGAAGATCCAGGCGTTCGGCAAGAAGCGTTCAGTACTGGATTATACCAGGGCGATGCCAACAGCGCAACAACAGCC
>CBDURC010000226.1:0-5071 GCA_965369635.1 uncultured Anaerolineales bacterium
CCGGAACTACTCCAGGTCGTACTCCACCTCCGTCTCCTCAGCGATCTTCCGCAACTCGGCAACGACCTTCAGATGCAGCGGGATGCCCCGAGCCCGCCGCTCGTCAGCCATCTCGAATTCCTTCTCACCGTGAACGTAGATGCGCTCCTGCCCCTCTGCCTTGGCTGAATTCGTCAGACGCCGGATGATGTCATCCATGGTGGCCTCGAACCCCTCGATCGGACGGAAACCGTCCACCCGCAGCGCGCCGAAGAAGTGCCCCACGTTCGCCGGCAGCGGCTTGCCATCCGGCGTCTTAGGATAGATGCTGGTGGCGTACCCCGCGCCAGGCAGCACGCCGCAGAGCACATCCACTAACAGCGCCAGGCCGTACCCCTTGTGGCCTCCCAGTTCCTGGTCCGCTCCGCCCAGAGGCAGGAGACCGCCGCCCGCCCGCGCCAGCAGGTTGCGCAGCACTCGCCCAGAGTCGGCGGTGGGCACGCCCTGCTCATCCGTGGCCCAGCCTATCGGCAGCGGCTTCTCCTGGCGATCATACACCTCCAGCTTGCCCCGCGGTACGGTAGAGGTGGCCATGTCCAGCACAAAGGCCCGCTCCTCGTTCGCCGGAGCGGCCACGCTGATGGGATTGGTGCCCAGCACAGCATCGCGGCCGAAAGTCGGCACCACCAGCACGGCAGCGTTGCTCATAGAGAAACCGATGCAATCGTGCTCCAGGGCCATCATCGAGTAATAGCCAGCGATGCCGTAGTGGTTGGAATTGCGCACGGTGACGAAGCCCGCGCCCACCTGCCGTGCCTTCTCGATGGCCAGGCGCATGGCACGCACCGACACCGGCTGGCCGAGCCCTGCACCACCATCAATCAGCGCCGTGGCTGGTGTCTCGTGCACCACCTTGATCTGGGGACGGGCCACCATCACGCCGTCCCGCAGACCGTTGACATAGCGCCTGAGCCGCGCCACACCGTGAGAATCGATCCCCCGCAGATTGGCGGTTACCAAGCTGTCAGCCGTCACTGCCGCGTCTTCTGGCAGCACATCCAACTTGATGAACACCCGCGTGCAGAAATCCTTGAGCGGCTCTGCCCAAACGACGACTCCGGCGTTTTCAGACATCTTTGTCTCCTTGTGTTTATGTGTAGGGGCTAGCAGCCCTGAAGGGTCTGACAGGTCTGAGGGGATCTGATCAAGCTTCCTCAGACCCTTCAGACCCCTTGGACCCCTCAGTTCGCTCAGTTCCCTTCTTCACTCCATCCACCACCAGCACCTTCTTCAAAGCCGTGATCGCACATTCTATCATGCCTTCGTCCGGCTCTCGCGTCGTCAGCCGCTGCAGCGCCAGACCGGGCGCGATCATCCAGCGCACCAGGGGGTTGTCCTGGTGGTTGGTGCTCAAGCGCACCAGTTCATAGGCGATGCCGGTGACCACGGGGATAAGCAACAGGCGTGCCACCAGGCGGTGCAGCCAGTGGTTGAAGTGGAAGGGAGCGAAGAGAAGGATGGACACCATAGCCACCAACAGTGTAAAACTGGTGCCACAGCGAGTGTGCGCTGTGGGGAGCGGGCCAATCTCCTGCAGTGTCAGCGGGTGACCTGCCTCGTAGGCGTTGATCGTCTTGTGCTCCGCGCCGTGGTAGGCGAAGACGCGGCGAACGTCGGGCATGAAGCCGATGACCCAGACATAGCCAACGAACAGCACCAGCCGAAACGCTCCCTCCAACAGGCTGCTCAACAGGTGCGAGGCAATGAAACGCTCTAGCCACTGCGCCACCAGGCTGGGAATGAAGAAAAAGACGCCGACGCTGATCGCCAGCGCCAGGGCCATCGTCGTCCAGGCCATCGGACCGCTGAATTCGACGTCCTCTTCCTCGCTCAGAGCCACATCGGCCGAGAAGGTCAGCGTGCGCATGCCCAGCACCAGCGCGTCCCAGAGGACGGCCAACCCCCGCACGAAAGGCAGCTTAGCCCAGCGGCTGGTGTAGATGAAGGCCTTCAGCGGCTCATCATGCAGCACGATGTTGCCGTTGGGATGGCGCACGGCCACAGCCATGTGCGTGCGCCCGCGCATCATCACGCCTTCGATGACCGCCTGTCCGCCGTAGTGGAAGTTGCTGTCAGGTTTCTCTCGGTTGTTATCTTTCGACATGCCGTTCTCTGTTCCTTTAGTAGCTGAAGTCAACGGGGGAAACAAGGCGACGAGTCAATGGGGGATCACGACTATGACATCTCGACGGGCTCCACGACGAACTGGCCCGGCTTTCCAACCACCGCACGCACCCGCCCAGCCACCATCGTTGGATCCTGCTGAAAGATGAGCAGCGCACCGGTGCGCTGCGCCCAATCGCGCAACCGACGCTTGCTCTCGATGCTCTCCATCGGTTCCGCATCGTAGGCGGGCACCCAGGCCAGCCGCTCCAGCGACACTGCCCAGCCGCAGGCATCGCTCAGAAAGATCGCTGCCTCTCCTTCGCTTTCGATGACCACCACCTGGTGGGCCCGCGTGTGACCCCGTGTCACCCAGCAGCGCACCTCGGGCGTGACCTGAATGTCCCCGCGGAGGATGCGCAACTGCCCTGTGACCTCCAAGGGCACGAAGTTCTCAGCAAAGTAGGTGCCCCGCGTGCGCTCGTTGGGGTAACGGGCATCGGCCAGCTCCCGCCGCTGTATCCAGTACTCTGCGTTGGGAAAGGTGGGCACGAGCTTTCCGTCCTGACAGATCGTGTTGCCGCCGCAGTGGTCGCTGTGCAGATGCGTGTTGACGACCGTGTCCACGTCCCCGGCCTGCACGCCCAGCCGCTCCAGTTCGCTGAGCAGCCGCCGCTCCCCGTGCAAGTTGAGCCGTTCCCGCGCCTTGGCCGTCAACTTGTCGCCGTATCCCGTGTCTACCAGGATGATCTTACCCGCTGAGCGGATGAGCAGACAGCGCACCACAAGAGGGATGCGATTGAGCTCATCGGGCTTGATGATCCGCTCCCAGAGCACACGGGGCACCAACCCAAACGCTCCACCCGCATCGTGCAGGGCAATGCCATCGCTCACCACCTCGATGTCCGCATTGCCGATCAGCACAGCAGCACTCCCAGGGCGATGCTGGTCAGCTTCGTCTCCGAAGGAGCAGAGCGCGAGGCCACCACCAATGGCGCGCTTGCCCCGATGACCACGCCGCACATCTTGCCCTTAGCGAAGTAGATCATCCCTTTGCCCAGCATGTTAGCCGCCTCCACGTCCGGGGCGATGAGGACATCGCCCCGTCCGGCGACAGGGCTGTTGATGTTCTTGGCAGCCGCCGTCTCGGGAGAGATGGCACTGTCTAGCGCCAGCGGCCCGTCTACGATGGCTCCCCGGATCTGATGGCGGTCGGCCATTTTGGCCAGGTTAGCTGCATCCAGAGTGGCCCGGATCTTAGGATTGACCATCTCCGTCGCCGCCAGGATGGCCACCCTGGGCAGTTCCACGCCCAGCGCCTTGGCCACAAAGATCGCATTGCGCACGATGTTCACCTTCTGCTCCAGACTGGGAGCCACGACCACGCCACCGTCGCTGACGAAGAGCAACCGGTTGTAGCCCGGCAGTTCGATAACGGCGACATGGGTCAGCAGGTTGCCAGTGCGCAGCCCTGTCTCCTTGTCCAGCGCCGCCTTGAGGAAGGCACTGGTTTCGATCCTGCCCTTCATGGCGACCTGCGCGTGGCCCAGGCGCACCAGTTCCATCGTCTTGCGGACACCAGCGCTAACGTTAGCCTCATCCACGATCATCATGCGGCTGACATCCAGACCCTCTTCCGCGGCGATGCGCCGAATTGTAGCCCGATCGCCCACCAAGATACAATCGGCGATGCCTGCCTGTTCAGCCGTCTGCGCCGCCTCGAGAATCTCTGGATCGTCGGCAGCAGCAATGGCCACGCTCTTGGGGCCCTTGTCCCGCGCTGCTGCCAGCAGTTGTTCGAAAGAGGTGATGGCCACGGTCATCTCCTACCCAGTACCGCTCTTGCCTGCACTGCGACGGCGTGTGAACCTGCACCACCAGCGCCGCCGGCGAAGCCGCCGCAACGTCTGTTGGGCCGCCTCGCTGACAGGCCCCTGCAGCGCCCGCTCGTCATCGTTCAAATGTGCCTGCAGGGCCGCTTCGACGGTCTCATCGAGCGCCGCCTCCCCGCCGCGGCCCAGCCCCTGCGCCGCATACCAGCGCACCTGTGGATCTGGGTCATCAAGAGCCTTGGTGAGCTCAGCTACGGCCATGGAGTTCAGCGCCATTCTCCCCAAGGCCCAGGCTGCGGCTGCACTCCGGCGCACAAGAACATGTTCCTGTGTGTCGCTCAGCCGCACCAGCAAAGCGTCCACCGCTGCGGGATCGCCCGAACGTCCCAGGGCCCAGGCTGCCGCTCGCCGCACCCCTGCCGCCTCGTCGCGCAGCATCTGCAGGAACAAAGGGATGCCATCTGCCGCTTCCATATACCCCAAGGCTTCAATGGCGCTGGTGCGCACGCCCACGTGATGGCTGCGGGCTGCCTCCAACAGTGCAGGCACAGCCCGTCTGTCTCTCAACGTGCCCAGCGCTTCAGCCGCTGCTGCCTGCCGAGCCACCGGTGGCGTGCGCAGCGCCTGTAGGAGCGATTCCAGGGAGGCACGGCTACCCAGGGCGGCCAGTGACCGCCCCGCTTGCCAGCGAACGAATGGCTCCTTGTCCGCCAGCGCGCCCACCAGCGTCATGATCTCATCCCGATCCACGGGACCCTGCGCCAGCGCAGCGGCCGTCTCCCAGCGCCGCCGGGGATTGGGGTCCGCCAGAATGGACACGGGATCACCATCGAATTGGGGTCGCGAACGGCGTAGCCGTTTGGTCCAAGAGCAGAAACGCTGCCCTAACTTCACGAAAGACTCCTAGCATACACTGACCGAGCATCCACGGACCGGCAAGCGGGCCGTTCGGTCCACCCCCTCGCCGCTCTCCTGGGCGATTTACTGGTGCAAGTATACCACGTTCGCGCCCACTGTCAACTGTGCCAGTCAGAAAGCGCAGGAGAAAGGTTACCATCCCTCCCTTGCCAAGGCTCTTGCAGCATACGCTTGATACT
>CBDURC010000227.1:0-5042 GCA_965369635.1 uncultured Anaerolineales bacterium
GCGTAGGCTGACAGGCCAACTCGAATGCCAGCGAACCCCGAAGCCCATAAGAACAGCGTCATTCCAATGGCAACCAGGGTGCGAGTGTCTACACGGGACCTCATGTCTTTGGGTGCGACCTCCGAGGAAGATTGGAGGGCAGTATACCAGCAACTGGCGGCGCTGCCAAATCAAAGCGCAGCGTCCCCTGGCAGAGGCCCTGGTCGCATCCGCCAGACCGGCTGTACCAATGTACAGCGATTTGACATCTGTACACTTCTGTGCTATAGTTAAGGACGCCCCCCTGATGCGTGGGCGCGCACAGGGATCATCAAGGAGACTATGATGCCAGAGATGACTCCTGAAGAACGTTTCCTCACGGTCATGAAACTTCAAGAACCCGATCGGGTGCCCGCCGGCCCCTGGCTGACCAGTGCCTTCTACAGCAACTACTACGGGATCGATCATAGCCAATGGTACTCCGATCGGGAGATACAACTCAAAGCTATGGTCGAGTTCTACACTCGTTTCCCCGACATGCAGTACTTCCCCGGCTTTCGCGCTTCCTACGGCTCCACCGTGGAAGCCTCCGCCCTGGGCTGCGAGATCGTCACCCTGCCCGGCCAATCGCCCCACGCCAACCCGGCAGTGCACGATCTGAAAGTCGATGTCCCCAAGCTCAAGGTGCCGGACCCGGAACGAGACGGGCGGCTGCCCATGGTGATCGATCACTATCGCTGGCTGGCCGAAAGACTCCCAGAGTACGGGTATGAGATCACTGCCGGCTTCCTGCATGCCCCCTTTGACGTCGCCACGCTCGTGCGAGGGACCACCGACCTGCTCATGGACCTCTACCTCGATCCCGAAGGCGTGCACGCGCTCCTGGACGTCGTGACCGAGGCATGCATCGTGTTCATGGAGGCCCAGTACACAGCCAGCGGCCAAACTATGCGCCAGATCATGTTCTCCGATGATGCCGGGGCGCAGCTATCGCCCAAGCACTGGGAGGAGTTCTCCGGGCGCTACATCAAGCGCCTGGTAGAAGCCATGCCCAAGGGCGTTGTTGTTATCGCCCACAACTGCGATCGGGTCAGCCACATCATCGACATGTACCCCGACACCGGCATCGACGCGCTCCACCTGGCTACGGAGATAGACATCGGTGAGGCCAAGCAACGCGTCGGCGACCGGCTGTGCCTGATCGGCAACATGCACCAATTGCTAACCCTGCTCAACGGCACGTCGGAGGAAGTCGAAGAGGAATGCCGGGGGATGATTGCCAAGGCTGGCCCCGGCGGCGGCTACATTCTCAGTGCGTCCGGCTGCCTGAGTGAAGGCACTCCCTTGGAGAACGTCGAGGCGATGGTACGGACAGCCGAGAAGTACGGCCACTACCCCATCTCCGTGTAGGCTAGGAGTTCGCTCACGCTATGGCAACCGACACGATGCGCGCTGCCGTATATCTGGAGCCTGGCGTGCTGGAATTGCGCCAGGTGCCTATCCCTAGCGTCGGCCCTGACACCATTTTGGTGCAAGTTCGCGTCGCGCTCACCTGCGGAACGGACGTCAAAACCTATCGCAGAGGCCATCCCAAGATCCTTCCACCGACACTGTTCGGCCACGAGTTCGCCGGTGACGTGGTGGCCGTAGGCGAGGAGGTGCAGGGGTTCGAACCCGGCATGCGGGTTGTGGCCGGCAACTCAGCGCCCTGTAACCTCTGCTTCTACTGCAAGCAGGGTCAACAGAACCTCTGCGACAACCTGCTGATCAACCTCGGAGCCTTCGCCGAGTACATCCAAGTGCCCGGTCCCATTGTGCGCCAGAACACCTACCGAATTCCAGACACTCTTCCCTACCGCCATGCGGCGCTGATGGAACCGTTGGCCTGCGTCGTGCATGGGCAGGACCTGGTGCAGATCCACCCAGGGGAGACCGTGATCATCGTTGGCGCTGGAGGTCCCATTGGGCTGATGCACCTGCAGTTGGCGCTGCGACAGGGTGCCGTGCAGGTGATCGCCGTTGACCTCAAGGACGAGCGACTGGCCGTGGCCAAGCGGCTCGGAGCGACCCGCATAGTCAACCCTGAGCGCGAGGATCCGGCAGTGGTAGTGCGTGACCTGACCGACGGGCGAGGGGCCGACGTGGCCATCGAAAGCGCCGGCGCCAAGGTCACCTGGCTGACGGCGGTCGCTGCTGTACGCAAGGGCGGACGGGTGCTGTGGTTTGGTGGGCTGCCCAGCGGCACTAGAATCGAGGTGGACGCTGTCCGTCTGCACTACGACGAACTGACGCTGATCGGTCCGTATCATCTCACGCCGCGGGACTGCTTCCGGGCGCTGCGGTTGATCGAAGCGGGCGTGATAGACGCTGACGCGCTGATCACACACGAACTGCCGCTGGAGCGATTGGAAGAAGCACTGCAGATGATGATGGAAGGGCAATGCGTCAAGACGGCGATCGTGCCCGGCTGACGGAGAAGAGCAAGTGACCAAGACGATGATGATGAGAGTCGCGGTCTACTACAACAACCGTGACGTGCGCCTGGAGGAACGTCCGATACCGCAGATCGGCCCTGGGGAGCTGTTGGTCAAGGTCGAAGCCTGCGGGCTCTGCGGCGGCGACACGATGGAGTGGTACCTGCTCCACAAGGCTCCGATCATCTTGGGCCACGAGCCAACCGGCACGGTTGTTGAGGTGGGCGAAGGCATCAAGGAGTTCAAGGAGGGCGACCGCGTCTACGTGCATCATCACGTGGGATGTATGGCCTGCCACTACTGCCAGCATGGCGACTTCACCATGTGTGAGCACTTCACGCAGGTGCACATCGAACCTGGGGGCTTCGCAGAGTATTTCCGGGTGCCAGCCGAGTTAGTACGGCTGGACACGCACCGATTGCCTGACCATGTCTCCTTTGAAGAAGGCACCTTGATTGAACCGCTGGCCTGCGTGCTCAAGGGGATCAAAGTGGCGGGCATCCAGCCGGGCGACAGTGTGGCCGTGATCGGCACAGGACTGATGGGCCTGGCATTCATCCAGTTCGCCCGCATGTGGGGAGCGGCGAAGATCATCGCCTTCGACTTTTCGCAGTGGCGGCTGGAGAAGGCACGGAGGCTGGGGGCCGACCATACCATCAACCCCAAAACGGAGGATGGCAAGGCAAGGCTCCTCGAACTGAACCACGGCCGTGGAGCCGACTCAGTCATCGTGACGCCGAACCAACTGGCGCCAGTGGAGTTCGGCTTGAGTCTGGCGGGCAAGGGGGCAACAGTGCAGGTGTTCGCCCCGCCACCGCCCGATACCGAACTCAAACTGAACCTCAACGATTTCTTCTTCCGACAACTCACGCTGACGACCACCTACTCCACAACGCACATCGAGACCCGGCAGGTGCTGGACTTTTTGACCAGTGGCCGCATCGCCACGCAGGAATTGATCACCCATCGCTTCGGGCTAGATCGGGTAGCCGATGCGATCCAGTTGCTGCAACAAGCAGGCGAATCCCTGAAAATCGTCATCGCTTCAACCTTGACGGCTGAATAGAAATGTGCTAGGATGAAACATGGACAGGCTGAGAGTAGGCTTGATCGGGGCATCCTTCCCCAACTTCGCGGCAGAGCGGTACGGCATCTACCCGCGGGCGATAGCGGCACTAGAGAAACTGGCCAGGGAATGGGATTTCGACCTGGTCACAGTAGCGGAACCCGTTCAGACCGCCGGGCAGGCCGAGACGGCCCAGCGACAACTGGAGGACGCTGGCGTTGACTTCGTCCTCGTTCAAGCCAGTTCCTTCGCCATGGGCGACGTCATCCTTCCGGTGGCGCGGATGGACGTTCCCCTGGGCCTATGGGCCGTGCCGGAGCCTTCGCTGGACGGAGAGATCCCGCTCAACTCGTTCACCGGATTCAACATGTTCGCCAGCATCGTCCGGCTGAATCTCCCAGAACGACGCTTCCCCTTCAAGTGGTTCTACGGCGAACCCGACGACGACCGGTTCTGCCGCCGCCTCCTGCTGACAGTGCAAGCTCTGACCACCCTGAAGCGACTGCGACAGACCCGCATTGCGCTGATAGGCGACGTTGCGCCGACTTTCTATAACCTCACCTACAATGTCGACTCCATCGCCGAACGCCTGGGAGTGCGCGTAGAGTAGCGGTCGTTGCACGAGGTCTTCGAGAGAGTACCCGAGTATGAGACGTCACAGGTGACAGCCTTCGTGACCGAGATGGCGGGGCGAGCGGCCGATGTGGCAGTGAGCAGAGACTGGCTGGAACTCACCGGCCGTGTCGCTCTGGCAATTCGTGACCTGGCCGATCAAGGGAGCTACAGTGCGCTGGCTTTGCGTTGCTTTCCCGAGTTCCAGAGCAAGTTGGGCGGCTTCGGCCCATGTGCTGCAGTGAGTTGGCTGAATGACACCGGCCTGGTGACCTCGTGTGAAGGCGACGTGCTCGGTGCGCTCAGCATGCTCGCCCTTCACTTCCTCAGCGACGAACCAACGACCCTCATGGACCTGGTGGCGGTCGTGGAAGAAGACGGTCTGATCCAGTTCTGGCATTGCGGCCCCACTGCGGCCAGCCTGGCCGACGAGGCTGGTCTGCGGGTCATCTACCATCCCACGCTGGACCGAGCCAGCCCGCCCGACAAGCCACCCAGCGGCGCCGCTGCCGACCTGGTTCTGGCCCCTGGCCCGGCCACGATCATGCGCTTCAACTCGGGCACCGACCGTGCATTCCTGATGACAGGCGATATTGTGGAAGGCCCCACGAGAGGCTATGACGGCAGTCGGGGCTGGCTGAGCAACTTGCGCATCAACGGCGAGCCAGCGAGCATCCCGGACCTCATGGAGACGATGGCTTACCACGGCCTGCCCCACCACTACCCGCTGGCTCTGGGCGAGTGGGCTGACGCCTTGCGCGAGCTGGCTGGATGGTCGGGGATAGACATCCTGGAGAGGGTCCCTTATCGGGATCACCTGATTCGGCAGTAGGGGCGCACGGACGTGCGCCCCCACCGTTGAACCCACACAAAGCGAAAGGGGGTGATTTTTGCAGAAATCCGCAACACAG
>CBDURC010000228.1:0-5035 GCA_965369635.1 uncultured Anaerolineales bacterium
AGGAGCAGGGGAGCGGAGGAGCAGGGGAGCGGAGGAGCACCCCTGCCCAAACCATGGGCCTCGGTGCTGGCGACGATAGTGAGCGATTCGCCGGGGCGCAGCGTGGCCGTGAAGAGGCCAGCGTAGAGGTTGTCGTCCAGCGCGTCCAGCCCGCGGTATGCCTCCAGGCTCAGGAAGTAGTTGCGGTACCACTCGTGCTGCGGCGTCGCTTCGGCGCGGTCGCTCAGCAGGTAGAAGTCCACAGCTTGCTTGAAGGGTGTCACTCGCAGACCGTGCGGTACCGGCTCGATCTGCATCTGCCAATCACCGGCGTGCGTGTTGCCGTGATGATCCCGATAGTTGACCAGAGCCTTGATGCTCAGGGCTAACGGCGCGGTGGCGCGGCGCAGGTCGTAGCGGATGTACGTGGTGTTGGCCCCATGCTGCATCCACACCCGCTTTTCTAACAGCGCATCACCGCAGGCGAAGGTCCACACCGGCGTGCTGCCTTCCAGGTGGAACCGCTCCAGGTGCTGGAAGCCGGTCGGCTCCACTGCCTGCTGCCCTTTCCCCCACTCCTGGGGAAGGGCGGGGGAGGGGGACGCCCAGCGGCTGGCGCACAGCGGGTAGACGCGCCCATCGTAGGTGGCCGTCTCGTCCAGCTTGGCCAGCAGGAGCGTGCGGCCCAGGGGCGGTTTGAGCGCGGCGAAAAGCAATCCATGGTAGCGGCGAGTCGGCAAGGTGGCGATGGTGCCCATAGCATACCCGCCGATAGAGTTGGTCACCAGCCACTCGCGACGCTCGGCAATCGCCAGATGGCCGCAGATGTCACGTCCGAAATCGAGCATGGCTCCTCTCTTGAGCATGGGTGCAGAGGAGCAGAGGAGCATGGGAGAACTCTCCTCCGCTCCACGGCACACCCGCACCCTTGCTCCCCGTGGGCATGGCTCTATCCCCTGCCACCACAGTCTTGGATCAACTTGGCCACGAGCGCTGTCCAGCCCGTTTGGTGGCTGGCCCCGAGGCCGGCGCCACTGTCGCCGTGGAAGTACTCGTAAAACAGGATGTGGTCTCGCCAGTGCGGATCGCTCTGGAAGATCTCGTCGCTGCCGAACACGGGGCGTCGGCCCCCCCGGGCCTTGTCACGCAGGAAGATGCGCGCTAGCCGGCGGCTGAGTTCGTCGGCTGCCCCATCCAGCGTGACCAAGTTGCCCGAGCCGCGCGGCAGTTCGACGGTGAACGAATCGCCGTGGTAGCGATAGTACGTGCGCAGCGCTTCAATCATCAGGTAGTTGATGGGGAACCAGATGGGGCCGCGCCAGTTGGAATTTCCGCCGAACAGCCCCGTGCTCGATTCTGCCGGTTCGTAGGGCACAGTGTAGACCTGACCACCCACACGCCAACTGTAGGGGTGGTCGGCGTGGTACTGCGAGAGCGAACGCAGGCCGTAGTCCGAGAGGAACTCCGCCGGGTCCAGCATGCGGCGCATGACGCGCGCCAGCTTCCCTTTGCTGACGATGGCCAACAGCCGCCGGTCACCCTCGCCGAGCATGGTGAGTGAACAGACGTTGCTCACCAAACGGGGGCGATACTTGATGAACCAGTTCATGCGCCGCCGGAAGCGGGGCAGCCTTTCCAGTAGATCGGGTTCCAGCGTCTCCACGGCAAACAACGGGATGAGGCCGACGAACGAGCGCACCTTGAGGGGAACGAAACCGCCGTCGGAGGTGTGCAGCACATCGTAGAAGAAGCCATCTTGCTCGTCCCACAGGCTGATGCCATGCCCGCCCATGTCGTAAAAGGCATTGGCGATGTAGATGAAGTGCTCGAAGAACTTGGTGGCCACGTCCTCGTAGGCTGGCCGGGTGCGCGCCAACTCCAGGGCAATGGCCAGCATGTTAAGGCAGTACGCAGCCATCCAGGCTGTGCCGTCGGCTTGCTCGATGTGCCCGCCAGTGGGCAGCGGTGCGCTGCGGTCGAAGACGCCGATGTTGTCCAGGCCCAGGAAACCACCCTGGAAGACGTTATGGCCGTCATGGTCCTTGCGGTTCACCCACCAGGTGAAGTTCAGCAGCAGCTTGTGGAAAACTCGCTCCAGGAAGGCGGTATCGGCCTGGCCGGTGACATCGCGGGTGATCTTGTACACCTGCCAGGCGGCCCAGGCGTGCACCGGCGGGTTCACATCGCCGAAAGCCCACTCGTAGGCAGGGAGTTGGCCGTTGGGGTGCATGTACCATTCCCGCAGAAGTAGGATGATCTGTCGCTTGGCCCATTCGGGGTCAATCAGGGCGATGGGAACGGTGTGGAAGGCCAGGTCCCAGGCGGCGAACCAGGGATACTCCCACTTGTCGGGCATGGAGAGCACGTCCAGCGCGTAGATGTGCGCCCAGTCACTGTTGCGCCCGTGGAGGCGGCCGTCGGGCGGGGATGGCTGCGATGGGTCGCCCTCCAGCCACAGTTCCACGCTGTAGTGGTAGAACTGCTTCGTCCACAGCACGCCGGCGAGGGCCTGGCGATGCACCCGCTGCTCGTCCTCGCTCAGGTCAGGCCGCTGGATGGTCGTGTAGAATTCGTTGGCCTCGCCGATGCGCTGCTCGAACAGAGCGTCGAAATCGGCGAAGGCGTCGTCGTGGGGGCGGTTGGAAAAGCGCACCCGCACGGTGAAGGTCTCGCCGGGCGGGACGATGGCCTGGAAGTGCGCAGCCACCTTGGTGCCCACCTGGGCAGGGTTCACTAGATCTGAGCGCCCGTGGACGACAGCGTTGTTGATACCGTCCTTAACGTATGGCGTGACGTTAGGCCAGTTGAACAGTCGCTCAGCGTTGGTCTCGTTTTCGGTGAACAGTAGGGGCGCATGGCCGTGCGCCCGTACGGGCGACCGGCCGGTCGCCCCTACATCATGCTGCGCCCCAACGTACCACCACCTCTCGCCCAGATGTCGGTGGTCTGTGTACACTGTATCCGGCGCGATGGCCCGTAGTTCAGGGTGAGGACGGCCGTAGCCCCACGACCACGTGTTGCGGTACCACAAGTGAGGCAGGACGTGGATGGGCGCTGGTTCTGGGCCGCGATTGACGACCGAGATGCGGCATAGAATGTCCTCCTGGTCGGCCTTGGCATATTCGATGAAGACATCGAAGGTGCGGGCCTGCTCGAAGGCTTCGCGCAGTGCGTCCGTCAACTCGAACTCTGGAGCGTCACGGCCCCGCCGCCGGTTCTCCTCCACGAGCAAGGCATAGGGAAACTCGACCTGCGGGTACTTGTAGAGCATCTTCATGTAGGAGTGGGTGGGCGTGCCGTCGAGGTAGAAGTAAACCTCCTTCACGTCCTCGCCGTGGTTGCCCTCGGGCCCGGCCAGGCCAAAGAGCCGCTCCTTCAGGATCGGATCTCGTTCATTCCAGAGGGCGACGGCCATGCAGATATTCTGGAAGCGATTGCAGAAACCGGCCAGGCCGTCCTCGGCCCAGCGGTAGGCGCGGCTGCGGGCGTGGTCGTGGGGAAAGGCGTCCCAGGCTTCGCCGCTGGCGCTGTAGTCTTCGCGCACGGTGCCCCAGGCCCGTTCGCTGACGTACGGCCCCCAGTGCTTCCAGTCGGCTCGGCGGGCCTCCGAATCGGCCAGGCGTTTGTGCTCAACAGTGTGTTGTTTCGCCATACGGTTTGCCTTTCCATGTAGCCAAGGACGTAGATTTTCCCTCCCTACATCCTCAGGCAGTGGCTGGCTGCGCCCATGAGTGCGACTTTGGGGTTGAGGATGACGTGCACCGGCATACGCTCCATCAGGTCTGACATGCGCCCCTTAGCCCGGAAAGCGCCCCAAAAACGTCCCTCCTCCAGAGCCGGTAGGATGCGCGGCGGGATGCCGCCGCCCAGGTAGACGCCGCCAGTGGCCAGCACCTTGAGCGCCAGGTTGCCTGCCTCCGTTCCCAGGATGGACACGAAGCTGTTGAGCGTGGCCACACACAGGTCGCACGCGCTGTCGCTTTTGAGGGCGTTGTTGACAATGATCGGAGTGGGATCATCGGCAGCGGCCAGTTGCTCGGCCAGCCAATCCGGTTCCTCGGCGTAGCCACTGTCCCTAAGGTAGGCATAGATGTTGGGTATGCCCCGGCCGGAGCAAACCCGCTCGTAGCTGACGTGCCCCAAGCGTTCCAGAAGATAGCTCAGCAATCCAATCTCCAGCGGGTTGATCGGGGCGAAATCGGTGTGGCCGCCCTCCGAAGCGTGTGCCTGGTAGTGCGAGCCATCCCAGGTGAGATAGGCTTCACCCAGGCCAGTGCCCGGCGCGATGATGGAGATGGCCCCTTCGCTGGCTCGCTCGCCTACGTTCAGAGTGTGCAGGTCGGCTGGCTCCAGCGAGGGCACACCGTTGGCAATGGCCTCCAGGTCGTTCAGCAGCCGGACGCCCGAGAGGCCCAGGGCTTCCTGGAGTTGCAGTTCATCCATCACCCAAGGGAGGTTGGTGATCCTTGACTGCCCTGCGACCACCGGGCCGGCCACACCGAAAGTGGCTCGTTCCACCTTCAGATTGACCTGAGACAGAAACTCCTGCACGAGCGCTTCCAGGCTGGGATAGCGACCGCTGGGGAAAGTTGCTTCCGCCAGCGGCGCCCGCGGCCCAGCCTCTGGCGAGAAGATGGCCAGATTGGTCTTGGTTCCGCCGATATCTCCGGCAAGGGATAGCATGAAATGTCCTCCTGCACTGGCCTGAAGAGCCTGTGCTGGGCATACCGATCCCTGCACTGGCTGTTCAGGGCACACTGATCCTGGCACCGCCTGTTCACGGTGGTGCATAGGGCCTGTAAATAAGCAAGTTCCTCAATCGCGTCATTGCGAGGAGCGCTTTTTGCGACGAAGCAATCTCCGTCCTGGACAAACGTGGGAATTGCTTCGCAAGAAAACGCTCGCAATGACATCGTGTTGGGAAGTTATACTTTTACGGACCCATAGCTCCGCACGTATCCCAGCGCCTTCTTCTCCTCGGCGTTCATCACCACCTCCAACAGCCGGCCCCCTGTCACCGCCTGCACATCTATGACCTTCACGTATTCAGCAAGAC
>CBDURC010000229.1:0-5030 GCA_965369635.1 uncultured Anaerolineales bacterium
AAGGTCGTTCCTATCCTGCATCCCTTCAAACTCGCCAGCCGCGATTTCAGGGCGGAGGACACAGTCGTCTGCCTCAACAGCATCTGCGTCGGGGGGAAAGAGGTGATTGTGATGGCCGGGCCCTGCGCCGTCGAGAGCCGCGAGCAAGTGTTGGAAATCGCCAAGGCGGTCAAGGAGGCTGGAGCGACTATCCTGAGAGGCGGTGCCTACAAGCCTCGCACTTCACCCTACAGCTTCCAGGGGCTAGGTCTGGAAGGGCTCAAGATCCTGGCCGAGGCGCGCCAAGAGACCGGCCTGCTGGTGCTCACCGAAGTTATGTCACCTGAAAAAGTGCCTCTGGTGGCAACCTACGCCGACATCTTGCAGATCGGCGCCCGCAACATGCAAAACTACGCCCTGCTGCAAGCCGTCGGCAAGGCGCACAAGCCGGTGCTGCTGAAACGGGGCATGATGTCCACGGTGGAAGAGTTGCTCATGTCGGCCGAGTACATCCTCGCCCAAGGCAACGAGCGGGTGATGCTCTGTGAACGGGGCATTCGCACCTTCGAGACCTACACCCGCAACACATTGGACATCAACGCCATCCCCTTGCTCAAGCAGCTCACACACCTGCCGGTGATCGTGGATCCCAGCCACGGCACGGGCAAATGGGAGCTGGTGGCGGCGGTCTCGCGAGCGGCAGTGGCTGCCGGGGCCGATGGGCTGCTCATTGAAGTACACTGTCACCCAGAGCAGGCCATGTCTGACGGTGCCCAGTCGCTGAGGCCGGAGCGTTTCGCTGCCCTGATGGATGAACTTCATCTGGTGGCGGAGGCAGTGGGTCGGACGATATGAAAGTAGACAAGGGTACAATTAGACAGGTAGAAAAGGATACCAGTACACAAGTAGACAAGGGAAAGCCGGAAAAGGGCAGGGCGCTTCAGGAGGACTAGATGCGCGTGAGTGATTTGGGCGGCGCACAGGTAAGTGTGATCGGATTAGGGTTGATGGGGGGCTCCCTTGCTGCGGCGCTGAAGGTTCACGAAGCCTGTCGCTGCGTCGCCGGCGTGGCGCGGAGGAGTGAGACGATCGAATTCGCTCTAGCGCACGGCCTGATTGACCAGGGCACAACTGACTTGGCGGACGGCGTACATGAGGCCGATATCGTCATCCTGGCGACGCCCGTGCGCGTCATCATACAACAACTAGGCGAAATCGGGCCGCTGCTGCCGCCAGGCTGCCTGCTGATGGACCTGGGCAGCACCAAAAGACAGATCGTCGCCAAGATGGCCCGACTGCCTGATCACATCCAGCCACTAGGTGGACATCCCATGTGCGGCAAGGAAGTATCAGGTCTCGAGGCAGCAGACCCGGCGCTCTACCAGGATCGCACCTTCATCCTCACACCGCTGGAGCGCACCTCAGAAGCAGCGCTGGCCCTGGGCCGCGCCTTGGCCAAAGCCATTGGCGCTCAACCGCTGGTGCTTGAGGCCCAGCGTCAAGACTTCCTGGTAGCCACCCTCAGCCACCTGCCTTACCTGCTGGCCTGTGCGCTCGTCGCCACGGCCGATGCCACAACCTCTGCCGACCACGCGGCGTGGGAGATCGTGGCCGGCGGCTACCGCGACACATCACGCCTGGCCGGCAGTGATGTGACCATGATGACCGACATCTTGCTGACCAACCGGGCCGAGGTACTGAAAGCCCTTGGCGCCTATGCCAGGCAACTGCACGATTTGACCTGTCTCGTGGAGACGAGCGACGAAGAGGAAATGCAAATGGTGTTGGGTCGCATTCGCGAGGAGAGGCTGAGGATGTTCCCATGAGCCAATTGACCGTACAGCCCGGCGCACCGCTGCACGGAAGAGTGAGCCTGCCAGGCGACAAATCCATCTCCCACCGGGCGCTGTTGCTATCCGCTCTGGCCGAAGGGACGAGCCGGGTAAGTGGCTTTCTGCCCGCCGCCGATTGCCAGGCCACGCTGCGCTGTCTGCGCCAACTGGGCGTGGAGATCGAAGAACTCGATGCCACCACTCTGATCGTGCACGGAGGGGGACTGCACGGGTTGCGGCCACCGAGCGAGCCGCTCGATTGCGGCGGCTCAGGGACGACGATGCGGTTGCTGAGCGGCATCCTGGCCGGGCAGCCGTTCCGCAGTGTGCTTACGGGCAACACACAGCTCGGTCAACGGCCGATGGAGCGTATCGCCATTCCCTTGCGGCGGATGGGTGCTACGGTTGACGATACGGACGGCCACGCGCCTCTGATCATCATGGGAGGGCAATTGCGTGGCATGGATTGTGTGCTTCCGGTGGCTAGTGCGCAGGTCAAATCGGCTATACTTCTGGCCGGGCTATATGGAGGCGACCCGACGACAGTTCGGGAACCCGGCCCAGCCCGCGACCACACCGAGCGCATGTTACAGGCCATGGGCGCAGACCTGACGGTGGATGGCCCCGTGATCACACTGCGTCCCGGCCGACCGCTGCGGGCTCGCCACGTTGCCGTGCCGGGTGACATCTCTTCCGCCGCCTTCCTGATGGCCGCCGCTGCCCTGGTGCCCGGCTCGGACGTAGCGCTAGACCAAGTGGGCGTGAATCCCACCCGCACCGGCGCGCTGGACGTGCTGCGGTCCATGGGCGCCCAGATCCTGCTAGCCGATGCCACGAAGGAAGGAGGCGGGCGGGACTGGGGCAACGAGCCGGCGGCCGATCTGACGGTGCGGGCCAGCGAGTTGCAGGCAACGGATCGGTTCTATCGGCTCCATCGGCTGATTGCGGAGATAGGGGGAGCGCTGATCCCTCGCCTGATTGACGAACTGCCGTTGCTGGCTCTGGTGGCCACCCAGGCGCAGGGCACGACGCGGATTCGGGATGCCGCCGAGCTGCGGGTAAAGGAAACGGACCGCATTGCCACCACCGTGGCCGAGTTGCGCAAGCTGGGGGCGGAGATCGAAGGCCTGCCCGATGGAGTTGTGGTGCGGGGACCATCACCGCTGGTGGGGGGCGAAGTGGACAGCCACGGCGACCACCGCTTGGCCATGACGCTGGCTGTGGCGGGGCTGTTGGCCTCGGGCGAGACGCTAGTGCATGACGCGGACTGCATCGCCGACTCCTTCCCCGGCTTCGCTGAGACGCTGCGCCGGCTGGGGGCAAATGTCAGATGATCGAGATTGACGGACAGACTCGGCTACTGGGAATCGTGGGCTGGCCGATCCAGCACACGCTCTCGCCGACAATGCACAATGCCGCTTTCGCTGCTCTGGGCATGAACTGGGCCTATCTGGCCTTGCCGGTCCCGCCCAGGCAACTCGGAACCGCGCTGCTCGGCATGGTGGCCCTTGGCTTCCGCGGTGGAAACGTGACCGTGCCCCACAAGCGGGCAGTGATGCCCCATCTCAATGACATCACAAAGTCCGCGCAGGCCATTGGAGCGGTGAACACCATCGTCGTGGACGATGATGGCCAGACGGTAGGAGACAACACCGACTGGGCGGGGTTCCTTGCCACCCTAAGGGCGCAGGGCTTCGTCTCCCGTGGCCGGCGTGCCTTAGTGCTGGGCGCGGGCGGCGCAGCACGGGCAGTTGTCTACGCATTAGCTCGGTCTGGCACGCAGGTAGTCATTCTCAACCGCACCCTGCTTCGGGCCCAGGCGCTGGTCGAGCACCTTGCTCCCTCAGTACCGACGAGTTCTCTCAGTTCGCGGCCATTGAGCCATGATGCTCTTGCCGAAGAGGCCGCCCGCGCCGACCTTCTGGTCAATGCCACACCCGTCGGCATGTGGCCTCATGAAGAGGCATCCCCTTGGCCAGACACGGTACCCTTTCCGCACCACCTCCTCACCTGCGATCTGATCTACCGGCCACGGGAGACGAAGCTACTGCGTCAGGCGCGGCAGGCCGGAGCGGCGACTGTCGAAGGAATGGGGATGCTCGTGCATCAAGGTGTGTTGGCCTTCGAGATGTGGACCGGACATCCGCCGCCGCTGGAGGTGATGCGTGCGGCTTGCGAACAGGCACTGGGGGGAAAACCGAATCAGCAGATGGAGCCGATAGAACCGAATCAACTGGGAGTAGAATAAGATGCTACGCTTCCTGACGGCTGGCGAGTCGCATGGGCCGTGCTTGCTAGCCATTGTAGAAGGGCTGCCGGCAGGGCTTCGTGTGAAGCAAGAAGCCATTGACCGTGACTTGCTGCGGCGGCAGGGCGGCTATGGGCGCGGCGCACGGATGCAGATCGAGCGAGATCGAGTGGAACTGCTCAGTGGGGTGTGGCAAGGGCGCACTAGCGGCGCGCCGGTGGCCCTGCGCATCGAGAACCGGGATTGGGTCAACTGGAAGGATCGAGACCTGCCCCCACTCACCGTGCCCCGGCCCGGCCACGCTGACTACGCTGGAATGATCAAGTATGGCTTCGACGATGCCCGTCCGGTATCGGAGCGGGCCAGCGCCCGGGAGACGGCAGCGCGTGTGGCCGTCGGTGCGCTGGCCAAGCTGCTGCTGGCAGAATTCGCTATCGCCGTGGGCGGTTTCGTGGTCCAAGTCGGCGGCGTGGTGGCTGAACAACCTGACCCAAATCAGCCGATGGAGCCGATAGAACCGATCTGGGCGCTGGCCGAGGCCAACGACCTGCGTTGTCCTGATGAAGTGGCTGCTGAGCGCATGCGGGCGGCCATTGATGCCGCACGGGAAGCGGGCGATTCGCTGGGCGGCGTCTTCGTGATCGTGGCCACGGGCCTGCCGGTAGGATTGGGCAGCCACGTGCACTGGGAGCGCCGCTTGGACGCCCGCCTGGCAGCAGCTATGATGAGCATCCCAGCTATCAAGGGCGTAGAGATTGGGTCAGCGTTTGACAACGCCCGCCTCACCGGCACCCAGGTTCACGACGAGGTGCTCCTGTCCAGTGATCGGGACTCGGTGATCAGGAACCAGAATTGCAGGGCAGACGCTGCCTCCCTATCAGCCGATGGAGCCGATAGAACCGAGATCACTCGTAGAACCAACCGCGCTGGTGGCATCGAAGGCGGCATCTCCAATGGCCAGCCCATCGTGG
>CBDURC010000230.1:0-5011 GCA_965369635.1 uncultured Anaerolineales bacterium
ACTCCTCCCCCCCCTTTCATCCCCCCCAATGGGGGGGAAAGAGGGGGAGACTAAGGAGACAGACCCCCTTGCTCCGTCACCTTGTTGTGTCCTTGTCTCGTAAGCCCTAACCCAGCCGCGCCTGGAACTTGAGATGCGGGCCACCGGTGCCGCTGGGCACGGTCTCCTTGTAGCCTTTGCCACAGTACCCACCGGTGAGCTTCAGGTCGTCGCCCACCATGCTGATGCTCTGCAGCAGGTCGGGCACGTAGCCGGTGATGCCCACGGGAGCAAAGACGCGGCCGGTGAGTTGACCATTGACGATCTCGCGGCCGTAATGGCAGATCACCTGGATGCCCCAGTCCTTGGGGTCTTCCATGCCACTGGAGCCATGTTCCAGGTAGACGCCATGCTCCACGGAAGCGATCATCTCCTCCACCGCACTCTCGCCGGGGAGAATGTAGGTGTTGGACATACGGGCGTAGGGTTTGCGGGCGAAGCTCTCGCGGCGACCACTCGCCGTGCGGGGAACGTCCAGGTAGAGGCAGGAAGTGAGATCACCCAATCCCCGCTCCAGGATACCATCGCCAATGATGGTGACGGACCGTGCTGGCTCGCCTTCGTCGTCGAAGAAGAAGCCGCCGTAGCCGCCCACGGCCAGCGGGTTGTCCACCATGCTCACCAGCGGCGAGGCTACTTGCTGGCCGATGTAGTCGCGAGCGCGGGCGCGGCCCTTGAGGAACATGTCCAACTCCACGCCGTGGCCGAAGGCCTCGTGGGCGATGAAGCCGGAGATGCCGGGGCAAGAGATGCAGTCGTAGAAGCCGGGTTCGATGCGCTCGGCGCTCAGTAGCGCCAGCGCCGCGTCGCGGAGGGAGCCCAGCGTCTCATCTGACACGCGGGTAACCTCGTAGCCCTTCGTGCCATCCTGCATACGCCAGTCGTACGCGGTGCGCCTGTTCCATTTTTTCGTTCCTTTCGTGTCCGTCACCAGCAGCAACAGCATCAGCCGCGCCCTCTGGATGCGCTGCAGCAGGCGACGGCTGCGGTTGACGAATAGCTTGGTTTCCGCCTCGTCCTTGTACACCGCCCGGGCAGTGATCACCCGAGGATCCAGCGCGGCCATGCGCGCCTGAATCTCCACGCAGTGGGCGAACTTCTCCTGCAGGGGCACGGTGGCGGGGTCAATCTCGCAGGAGGTGGCGAACTCTTGCTCCAGCGGCTCGCCGGGGTCAACGGTGAAGCCGCCTGTCTCCACAGTGAGCCCGGCCACGAATTCATGGGCCCTGCGGGCCAGCCGCTCGGGGTCCAACTCGGTGGTGGAGAGCTCAGCGAAGCGGCGTCCCGTCCAGGCGCTGAGCACCACACCCAGTGAGGGGTCGGCGGGCTCTACATGCTGCTCGCGGCTATCGACGCGAATCGTGTGCCCTGTCTGCTGCTGCACCAGCGCCGCCGCATAGGGCACGTGCTTTTCCATGTCCTCGATAAGCGAGGGCAGGAAGTCTCGAAGTTTGGCTAGTTCAGGGGAAATGTCCAAGGCGTGGTCTCCTTTTCCATCCACTTCATTCTTTCGTTCCTTTCGTGTCCTTGGCTGATGGCTTCTGACTTTCTTGAGCAGAGTCCTGAAACGCAATCCGTGTATTCATTATATCGCCAATCCCCTAACCGGACAAGTCCGCTCGACCCTCCATCGTTCGCCTACCATATTTCGTTCCTTTCGTGTCCTTTTGTCCACTTTTCAGCCATCCTGAATGGACAAGCAGGGCGAGATACGCTATAATGCGCAGGAGCTACTACAGGAGAAGAACCCAGGACGCGAAAGGAACGAAAAGATGTACAAAGCCGTCCGTGGCACGCAGGACATCTTGCCCCAGGATGCCCCCTATTGGCGGCATCTGGAGACCACAATCCACGAATTATGCGCCCGCTACGGTTACCACCGCCTTGAACCGCCCCTTTTCGAGGAGACCTCCCTCTTCGTGCGCGGCGTCGGCGAGGCCACCGACATTGTGGAGAAGGAAATGTACTCCTTCACCGACCGCGGCGGGCGGGAACTGACTCTGCGACCGGAGTTCACCGCCGGCGTCATGCGAGCCTACATCGAACACAACATGCACACCTGGCCGCGACCGGTGAAGCTCTACTCCGTCGGCCCTGCCTTCCGCTACGAAGCTCCCCAAGCCGGACGTTACCGCCAGTTCCACCAGCTCAACGTGGAGGCCATAGGCGAGCAGGACCCCGCTGTGGACCTGGAGATCATGTCCGTTGCCTGGGACCTGTACGAGGCGCTGGGATCAAGGGGGCTTTCCTTCCAGCTCAACTCCACCGGCTGCCCCGCCTGCAAGCCCGTCTACATAAGGCATCTGGTGGCTTACTACGAACAACACCTGGACGAAATCTGCAAGAACTGCAAGCGACGGTTGCAGCGCAACCCACTGCGCGTCCTCGACTGCAAAGTCGAGACCTGCCAGCCGATCATCGAGGGTGCACCGCATATACGGGAGTACCTGTGCGGTGAATGCGCCAAGCATTTCGAGACGTTGCTGGGCTACCTGGACCTGCTGGGGCGGTCTTACACGCTCAATCACCGCTTGGTGCGGGGACTGGACTACTACGCAAAGACGGTGTTCGAAGTCTGGGCCGAGGAGGGGCTGGGGGCGCAGAATGCCGTCTGCGGCGGCGGCCGGTACGACGGCCTGATCGAGGAATTGGGCGGGCCGCCGACGCCGGGCGTCGGCTTCGCCGCCGGGCTGGAGCGCATCATCTTGACGATGAAAGCTCAAGGAACAGCCGTTCCCGAACTGGTAGCGCCACAACTGTTGGTTGCTCATCGGGGCAGCGAGGCCAAGACGCGGGCGGTGACGCTGACCAGCGAGCTGAGGATGGCGGGCATCGGCACGTTGCTTGCCTTCGGCCAGCGCAGCCTGAGATCGCAGATGAAACAAGCGAACCGCGCCAACGTGCGTTTTACGCTCATCCTGGGGGAGGACGAACTGGCCACTGGCCAAGTGACGGTGCGGGACATGGCAGCCGGAGAACAACAGCGGATATCGCTGGCAGAGATTGAAGACTGGCTGAAACGGCGTCTGTAGCGGAAGGAGCAGGACACGAAAGGAACGAAAAAAGGAGGAATGAAGGTGGAGCTGCGTGACTATCCCCGACCACCAAACGATACGGGCATGGGTGTGCACTGGAGCGCGGGCCACGCGGGCGCCGTGGGCATGGGAGAACTGCGCAGCTACTGGCTGCCCGAACTTCTCGCCCTGGGCGTCAAGTGGGTGAAGATCCTGCACGACGGCGGCGTGGAGCTTGCCGAATTGCTGCTGCAAAACGACATCATGCCCATCGTGCGGTTCTACCGCTACCAGCCCAACTCCACCGACCCCTCGCCGGGCAAGGGCACCCTGGGCCAGAGCGAGATCGAGTACCTGGAACGCTACGTGTCCATTGGTGTGCGCTACTTCGAGTTCAACAACGAGCCGGAGCTGCACAGCGAGTGGGATGGAGGCCAAGTGCCCCCCAGCGCCGAGGAAATCGTCGCCCGCAACGCCATTATCGACATGGAGACGATCCTTAGGCAGGGTGGCGACCCCGCCGTGCCCGCCCCGGCCATTGGCACCAAGTGGGACCTCGTCGGCAAGATCATCGAGTTAGGCCGCTATGACCTCTTCGATGAGCCGGTCTGGATCGCAGTGCACAACTACGACATCAATCACCCTCTGGACTATCCCCACGACGGCGTGAACCAGCAGGGACAACAACTCACTGGCGAGGAGTACGAGGAACTGAACCGCCAGGGGGCCTGGGATGGCCGCAACTGGGGACACCGTTCCCTGGAGTGGATCAACGAGCAGCGCACTCTGGGGGTGAACCCAGGCCACACCATCCACGACGACCCCTCCTGCTGGCTGGCCTACACCCGACTGGACGACTTGGTGCAGCAACACCTGGGCCGTCCGCTGCCCATCCTCTCCACCGAGAACGGCCCTATCGTTAGCGAAGACGACGATCCCCGCTATCCCGCCACTACGCCGGAGCGCCATGGCCACAAGGTGCTGGAGATGTGCCGCATCATGATGGGCACCAGCCAGCGCTTCGACCCCGCACCACCGCAGTACTTCTGCACCGCCTTCTGGCTGCTGGGCGGCACGGTGCTGTTCGATGGCTGGGAATCGCACGCCTGGTACAGTCCCACCCGCCCCGGTGGCCACCTGCCGGTCGTGGATGCACTCAAGGCCTTGCCCAAGCAGCCTCGGCAGGACTTCGGCCCCATCTGGGAAGAAGGGATCATTGAGGGCTGGGTGCACAACGGCGCGGGGCGCTCGCTGTTGCTCGACGGCCCCGTGTCCCGCGTCACCGACGTGGGATCGGACGAGAGCTTCCGCTTCGAGAGATTGCGCACCGGCCGCTATCGCCTGATGGTGCGCGGCACCGAACTGAGCGAGGAAGTCAGACTGACAGAGGGGCAGGCGCTACTCACTGTGGAAATGGAACTGACCCCAGAGCACATTGAGCCGCCGCGGGAGAGCGTGCTGCGTGGCCGCGTGAGTGGCGGCGTGGGATATGTACTGCGACTGAGCGGCACGGTCGATCGCCTGACCACCATCGCCGAAGATGAGGCCTATCGCTTCCAGGAATTGCCCCGCGGCGAGTACACCTTGACCGTGGAAGGAACTGCGACCAGCGCAAGCGGCATCGCACTGGACGGGCAAGGGGAGCAGGTGCTAGACCTGGTGGTGGCTGAGGGCTGGACCTGGGAGGAGTGGGACGGCGGCCCTGGCCCTGGCTTCGGCGTAGTACGCTGCTCCGTGGATGGGTTGGCTGACCTCCCTGTGCACCTGTGGACTGAGGGCTGGTCAGGGATAGTGCAACTGACAGGGAGCAAAGCGGAGTACGGTCCGTATGCCTGTGAATTCGCCCCCTTGGGCGGTGGCCACTACACCATCGAGCCCGAAGGGCTGGAGGTGCGGGCGGAGGTGGACATTGACGGCAGCCGCGTGGTGTGGGTGGAGTTCCGCGAGCGAATTCAGCC
>CBDURC010000231.1:0-5008 GCA_965369635.1 uncultured Anaerolineales bacterium
CGTCCATGCCGGCGATGAGCCCGCCCTTGAGGACCTCGGACGGCGACAATCCCTGATCCAACGCTTGTTGGACCAACCCAGCGACGGATCCGTCGTCACCATTGTACAGATTTGTGGCGATCTTACCTAGAATCTCTGACATGCACTTTCCTCCTGTGATCTGCTTATTACGTCCAACGATGTCGACCTAACGGGAACTCCGGCGTCGGCCAACGGGCGAACAGAACATCACTGTAGGGGCGACCGGCCGGTCGCCCCTACTCAAACGCGAGGCCGTGCAGACGAGGCTGACAGCGCCAGCGCGCGCACGCTATTCGCATTTCAGTCAAGTACTTCATCCACTGCCTGCTCGAGCACAGCAATGGATTCCCTGAGAGCTTCCTCAGAGATCACCAAAGGCGGTGCGATCTTGACGCACTCACCGCCGATTCCGACGGGTGCGAACATCAGCAGCCCTTTCTGGAAGCAGGCCACATTGATCTTGACGGCTGTCTCGGCGTCCGGCTCTTTCGTGCCCCGCTTGACAACCTGTATGCCGGCAACGAGACCCTTACCTTGGACACATCCAAGAGCCTCAGGATGCTTCCGTTGGATTCTCACCAGCTCAGGCATGAGGATCTCCCCCATCAAAGCAGCATGCTCGACGATCCCTTCGCCTAGCAGGACCTTGAGGTTCGCAACGGCCGAAACCACCGGCAAGGGCGAGGCCGAATGAGTCGACGTCATGGAACCGGGAGCGTATATATTCATGATGTCCCGCCGTCCTATCACTGCGGACAGCGGCAGAGAAGATGTGATTCCTTTTCCGCAAGCGATGAGGTCTGGCCTGATGCCATAATGCTCAAAGCAGAACATCTTGCCCGTGCGGCCAAAACCTGACTGCACCTCATCCATGATCAAGACAGCATCGTGCTGCCTGCAGAACGCCTCCAGCTTCTGCGCGTATTCAACGGGGAAGAAATCAGGGCCGATCCCTTGGTAGGATTCCGACATGACGCCGGCGACATCCTGGGGAGCCACGCCCTTCTCGTCCAGCGTCCTCAGGAAGAGATCGAAGGACTGATCCTCGTTCTTGTAGCCATCGGGAAAGGGGACTTGGACGAAAGATGGGTCACGGTCAACGATCCAGGTCTTGGATTTTTCCATCCCTCCTGCCAGTTGCGAACCCATGGTACGACCATGGAATGCATTATTGAAAGAGACCAAGTACTTCTTGTGAGGGCCATGTTTCTCCAGCCCGTAGGTCTTGGCAAGCTTGATGCAGTTCTCGCATGCTTCGCTGCCCGTGGTCAGTACAAAAGTCCGGTAGTTCTCCGGATCAGGGGAGAGTCCGGTCAGCATCTCCGTCAGCTCGGCCCTCTTCTCGTGTACGAACACATACGTGGCCAGAAGCCCTCGGTCCAAGATGGCACGCAAAGCGTCTTCGATTTCTCTTCGGCCATGTCCGACGTTGCTGATCAGCACGCCAGATGACCAGTCAATCCAGCGGTTGCCCCATCTGTCGCTGACGATGAACCCCTTCGCCTTGTGCCAGACAACGGGAGGTTGGCCCCACATGGACCTCGGCTCGGACCGCTTCAGTTTCTCGAAGACGGGCAGGGACTCAGGGACAGGCAGCTTGGTTTTGATAGTCCGGAACTTCGTCTCTACCTTGGGTACATCAACCGGTGTAAGATCATAAGTGGCCATGACTTGCCTCCTTGTAGGGGCGACCGGCCGGTCGCCGCTACTGTCTCATCTCGACGTGCGGCTTCTCGCCGCCGACGATCTTGGCCCAGGCACCGTCGTTGAGGATCGACAGGCGCGCCGCTTCCGTGACCAGTTCGTTGATGGAGCTGTTCGCTGGCGTAGCGATGATGCCCTGCTGGTCCGTCTCCCTGATGATTTCCTGGCGTTTCAGGAGAGAGGCGGCGACATCCAAAGACGTCACTTCATCTTCGATGTGAGCGATCATGCTGATGGTCGCGGCAATGGAATCGTACCCATAGCCAACAGGCATGGCACCAGGCCCGCCGCTCCATGGGACCAGACGGTAGAAATCCGGGCTGACGTAGTTGTATCGTGAGCCTCCGCAGCCGATCTCATCCAGGTAGCAATGTGCTACGCCCCTGTACTGGTCATCGTGTTCAATCAGCCCTGCACCGTCTTCTCCTTCACAGTACATGACCAGGCACTGGTCATTGCTGCCAGCACCTGCATCGGGGTATCCCAGCCCGTTGATCACAGAGAGGAGCGCCCCGTTCTCGTATCGAACTCGGCCGTTCGCCCACATGTATCCCTCGTTGCCGTTGGGGAACTTGCCCTTGATGCCCGATACGGAGACCTCGACTGGCTTGAGGCCGGTGATGAAACAGACAAGATCCACATAGTGACATCCGACATACGTGAAGGGGTCGCTTTTGTCTGTGGTGAACCAATTCTGAAAATTGGAATGCCGATAGTAATAGGGCTCAATCATCTTGGCTTCGCCCATGACGAATTCGCCAAAATGGCCAAGGGCATAACGACGCCTGGCCATGAGCGATCGACGGTCAAATCGCTTATGGTACTCCACCCCGACGAACAGTCCCTTCTCGAACGCCAGCCCCTCTATCTCGACGGCCTGAGCGTATTTGAGGACCAGCGGCTTGACGCAGAGGACGTGCTGATCGTTCTTCAGCGCTTCCATGACCACGGGATAGTGAAGCTGATCGGGCACGGCCACGACCACGGCCTGGCGGGAAGGCATTGCCGCCAGCACCTCCTTGTACAGGTCGGGGAGCATCTTGTCGGGAGCCTGCGAGAGGGATGGATAGGCATGGAAGTCTTGGCCAGGAAACGCCTGCAGCAACTCCCCGTTCTCCTTCAGATGCCGGAGAGGCGCATTGGTGAGGGCGCAGACGCTGATGTTCTTCACAACGCCCATTCTCTCAAGATGATAGATTGAAGGCAGGATCAGGTCGTTCGTGATCATCCCTCCACCAATGATGGTCACATCTACTGCTACTGGGTCGCTCATAGGCTACTCCTTCCGCGTAGAGTCAGTTCCATGCGGCGGTCTCCCTGCGTTGCTGCAGCTTCTGACGCAGGTAGCGGTCAACGAGATCGCCGTACTCTTCGTCCTCCAGGGCAAAGTCGATGAATGCTTTGAAATACGATTCGAAGTTGCCGATGTCGTAGCGCCTTTCGTCACCAACCAGTCGGACTGCTCTGACGACATGTCCCTCATTGATCATCAGTCTGATGGAGTCCGGCAACAGCAGCTCGCCCTCACCGCTGGGAGTGGTGCGAAGGATGGCGTCAAAGATGGAGGCGTCGAAGATGTATCGTCCCGCCAGTGCCAGGTTGCTCGGGGCAGCCTCAGGACTGGGCTTCTCCACGATATCTGCTATCTCGAATTCATCTCCTGCTGTCCCCCGCGGCTTGACGACACCATATCGGCCAAGGTGCTCTCGGGGCAACTTCTCCACAGCAATGGTGGCGCTGGCCCGGTGAGCGCGATGTGAAGCCATCATTCTCAGAAGCAAGTCTGGTATAGTGCTCGCTCTGAGAATGGAATCACCCAGCGCGACGACAAAGGTACTATCCCCCACGAACTCGCGTCCCTGCAACACAGCATGAGCGGTGCCCAGTGGAACGCTCTGGCGCGTGTAGAAGAAGCGCACACCCAGGTCATCGCACGATACCTCCTGCACCACCTCCACCTTACCTCTGCTCAGCAACTCTCTGATCAGCCCCTCATCGTGATCGAAATGGTCTTCGATGGAGCGCTTCGCTCGGCCAGTGACAAACAGCAGTTCCTTGATGCCGGCAGAGGCCAGTTCCTCCACAATATACTGGACAGTGGGCTTCCGCCCCACTGGCAGCATCTCCTTTGGTTGAGACTTTGTCGCCGGCAGGAGGCGCGTCCCCATGCCCGCTACAAGGACAACCGCCTTCTTGATGACGCTCGCTCGCTCCTCTGTCATCGTGCCTTGCGCCTATCTCTCCAGGTACACCGTGCAAATCAGCAAATCGGCAAATCACAAGTCGCAAATCAGTTGCGTGAGAAACTGTGGATATAGCAGCACAATACCGGTTGCGGGGCAGCGATGCCGTCTACGCTCAAGGCCCAAACCGCCTCCACCTCACCCAGGGTGAAGCGCAACGTGTTAATGCAATGCACTCCCACGTCCATGATCGCTCCGCCGCCGCCCTGGGTCGGATCTTGCCTCCAGTTATCCGGCTGCGGAGGGTATAGGAAGCACTGGCCGGCCTGGGCCATGGTCACTTGGCCGATAGCGCCCTGTTCAACCAACTCCCGTGCCTTCTGATGGCGGGCGTTGAACCGCTGGTAGTAACAGACCGCGAGTTGCACGCCCTGCTGTTGGCGGCCTCGATCATGGCCCAGCACTCGAGGTGGACATGGCCACACCAACGAATTTTCAGCTTCTATAACAATGCGAGTATAGCACAGGAAACGTGGCTTGTCAAAAAGGCGACACGACCTTCATGAAAGCCTGGCCTGGAACATGCTCCACCACTCAGGCTAGCTCAGGTGCAACGCACTTCGGTTGTCGAATCAGTCTATTCCGAAGCGCGATTCGGTCAAGCAAACGGTCGAACATGGAGAGAATCAAGTGCGTTGCACCTTGTAGCTGAGCAGGGTCACTCACTTTTCCATCGGATAGCTGGATTTCACAGCAGAGCAGGCGGAGAACACTGAGATTTGCTTGGTTTTCTCTGCGTTCTCCACGCTCTTGGCGGTAGATTGCCAGCGGCAGCCGAGAACTGAATGGCCCTTCTTGGGGTGCATTTCAGTTCTGGGGCAAACTTGCCATAATCCATGAGATTGAGTGCCTTACATTCGCTTCAGGGGCAGTTTCTGGACATGCTACAAGCAGTTTGAGAACCTTTTGAAGGCCTTCTGCGCTCTTTCTGTGGGGTTTTCGGCCCAAGATCGGTGGTTTTGGCACGTTTTTCTAGACTGACGCCTCAGCCGATGTGCTTACGCAAAATTCGCCCCAAAGTGAAATGCACTCCCCTTCTT
>CBDURC010000232.1:0-4991 GCA_965369635.1 uncultured Anaerolineales bacterium
TGACCATTCAGGCCTCAGCAAGGCCAGCGGAAGGAGAGGGAGAAGCGGAAAGAGCGGAAAGGTAGGGGGTCATTCCGCTTGTTCCGCTGTTCCGCTGACCATTCAGGCCCGGAAGTGTTCTAGCAGCTTCGTGTGGTAGGCGTGGTATTAGATGCGACTTGACCAACTTGTTGCCGCTCTGCCGGAAGTGCAGCACTGCACCGTCTCTGACGATGCTCTCCAGGCGGTGGAGATCACTGCCGTCACCGCCGACTCGCGCCAGGTACAGCCTGGCGCGTTGTTCGTCGCCTACGAGGGGGTCAGTGCTGACGGGCATGACTTCATCGGTCAGGCGCTGGCGGGGGGAGCGGTAGCTGCTGTAGGGGAAAAGGGATGGAGGGCCATAGGGGCCAGAGGGGAAGGGAGGGCAACGAGGGAATCCTCGTCCCTTCATCCCTCTTCATCTGCTTCATTTCTCTCCTTTCCCTACATTCGCGTCCGCAACGGCCGCGAAGCGCTGGCGCACTTGTGCGCCGCCTGGCATGGCTACCCTTCCCGTCATCTGAAGATGATCGGCGTCACCGGCACTGACGGCAAGACGACGGTGGTCAATCTCATCCACGCCGTGCTCACTGCCGCCGGGCACAGGACGGGCATGATCAGTACCGTCAGTGCGCTTTTCGGCGAGGAGAGCTACGGCACGGGCCTGCACACGACCACCCCAGATGCTCCTGACGTGCAGGCCTATCTGGCGCGGATGGTCGCTGCTGGCAGCGAATACGGTGTCCTGGAAGCGACCTCGCACGGGTTGGCGCAGCACCGCGTGGTCGCTTGCGACTTCGACGTTGCTGTGGTCACCAACATCACCCACGATCATCTGGATTTCCACGGATCGCACGACGCGTACGTGGCGGCCAAAGCGCTGCTCTTCGAGAGCCTGAGCCACGGCCACCGCAAGCTGGGCGTGCCCAAAATCGCCATCCTCAACGCTGATGACAGCTCCTTCGAGCGGTTGCAGAGCATCCCTGCCGACGTCCAGCTCACCTACGGCCACAGCGAGAGCGCTGACGTCCGCGCCGTGAACATTCGCTACGCGCTGTCCGCGACCCGCTTCACCGTTGAGGTGCGCCGGATGGCAGCCCATCCACACAGTTCGAGCTTTGAACTTGAGACTTCCCTCATCGGTGAGTATAATGTCTACAACTGCCTGGCGGCGGTGGCCGTGGGGTTCTCGCACTCTATCGAGGTGGAGGCCATCCAGCGTGGCATAGCCGGCATGAAAGGCGTGATCGGGCGCATGGAGCGCATTGACGAGGGTCAGAGTTTCCTGGCCTTCGTGGATTTCGCCCACACGCCGCGGGCGCTGGAAGTCGCTCTGGAGACGGCGCGCCGTCTCACCGCTGGTCAGGTGATCGTCGTCTTCGGCTGCGCGGGGCTGCGTGATGTGCAGAAACGGGCGTGGATGGGGCGCATCGCCGGGCGGTTGGCGGATCGGGTGGTCATCACCGCTGAGGACCCGCGCACCGAGCCATTGGACGAGATCATGGCACAAATCGCCCATGGCTGCCAGGAGGCGGGGCGGCAGGAGAGTGAAGACTACTGGCGCATCGGCGACAGGGCGGAGGCCATTGCCTTTGCCGTTCGCATGGCAGAGGCCGGCGATGTGGTCATCGTCACTGGCAAAGGGCACGAACGCTCGATGTGCTTTGGCAGTGACGAAGAGCCCTGGAGCGACCACGCCGCCTTGCGCGCCGCTCTGCGCGGCGAGGCTCTGCCCGAGGCTTCTAGGATGATCGGAGACAACAACTCGCGGGAGGAACCGCAATGCAAGTGAAACCAGAGACAGTCCGGCCTGCCTGCGCAGCCAGGCGTTGCTGGCCCCGCTTGGGGCGGGGCTGGACTATGCTGACTGCTGCGATTCTGCTACTGTCGCTTGTGGCCTGCAGCACGCGGCCGGATCGCACGATCAAGGTGGGCGATGATTGGAGTCGAGGCCAGCGAGTGGGCCATGCTTCCTTGTTGCAGTTCAGTGCCTTGGCCGTGGAGCCCGATGGACAGCGGGTGCACGTGGCCTGGAGCGGCCGAGAAGCCCAGGGCCAAGACACGGAGTTGTACTACGCGCAACTGGACGGCGAGGGCAAGACAGTGGCTGAGCAGGTGCTGCCTTTCCTCTTCCTTCCGCGCCAGCCGCGCCTAATGATTACCTCGCAGGGAAGCGTGCACTTCTTCGCCCTGGCGCGGAGGGATGCCAAGTCCCAGGATGGCCTGTTCTACATGTTGCTGGACGCCGTTGGGGCGCCTCAGGGCGAAGGGCTGCAACTGTCGTCGGCTGAGCAAGCAACATTGAACTACGGAGTCGCGACCAGTGGCGATGGCAGCGTCGAGGTTTTCTGGGCGATAGAAGAAGGAAAGACTGCCTCGCTCTATCACCAGCGACTGGGACCAGACGGCTTGCCGCAGACGAATGCAAAGCGCATCGCTGAAGGGGAACAGCCCACAGCGCAGGTGGATCGAGAGGGCACGATCCACTTGGCGTGGATGGGTCCCAGCGCTGGCAGGGACAGGCGACTGCGCTACGCGGCCTTCCCGCAAGGCCAGGTGGCTTTCACTGCTGGTACAGAGATAGGAAGCATACCGGCAGAGGGCATAGGGATTCAGAAACCCATTGTCATAGGCCTGGATGAGCGCCAGGTGTACGTCTTCTGGTCGGTCGAGTGGCGCAGTGGGCTCACGGCGGGCTCGGCCGAAGCACCCTATGTGCACTTCCCGCTCGGCCGACCCCAGGATGCGCGGCGAGAGAACGTTTGGGTACCGGAGGTTGCCGAGGCATATGACGCGCTGACCGGACCCGTTCGGGAGGCAGAAGCCTACAGCCTGGAGCATCTGCTGGTGGCGCTGCCGGCGAGCATGGGGCGGCCGAGTGGCTTCCTGGAGGCACCATGGCCTGTTCCAGGCCAGCGTGAGGAACTGGCAGTGGTGGTGGGCTCGCGGGTGGGGTATCGCCACAGCGACGACAACCAGGTGGTGCTGGCGCTCTACAAGGACGGGCAACTGGTGGCCTATCAGATGGCTGGCCGTACAACCAGCCTTTCTCAGTGGCCAGTGGCTGCAGCCGATGACCGTGGTCACCTGCATCTGGTATGGGTGGACTATGACACGCCGACGGAGCACGGCGTGTATTACGCCAGCACAGCACCGGCTGCGCGTGCGCACCTCAATACCCTGACGAGGCAGGATCTCCTGCTGGGAGCAGCAGACACGGCGTGGGGTCTGGTCTCCGGTCTTTCCTTGTTGCCGCTGGTGATCATGCTGATGGTGCCCGTGATCATCTGGTGCGGGCTCTTCTACATCTTCGGCGCAGACGATAGTCTCTCTGATCGTGGCCCACTCATTGGCTTTTTCATCGCTCTTGTGATCTACTTCCTGGCCAAGTTGATGGTGCTGTCTCCGGTGCTGATGTTGCCTCCGGGCCTCAGCCTGATTCCCGCCTGGCTGCGGGGTGCCTGGTCGGTGATAATGCTGATCATCGTCGCCGCAGTGGCCGGGCTCATCTTCTGGCGTGTTTATTGGCGCCGTGCGGAGCGCCCTGCGCTGTTCTCCGCCGTGATGTGGTTCACACTGGCGGATGCGCTGCTGACGGTGTTGATCTACGGCATCACCTTCTTCGGCGACTGAGGGAGCTTCGTCGATTCGTGAGCTCAGAATGAACCAAGAGATACTGCCGATCACCGATCAGTTGGCTATTCCGCTGTCGGAACTGGGTTTTCGCTTCTCCCGCAGCGGCGGCCCTGGCGGTCAGCACGTGAACCGTACTGCCACTCGCGTGGAGCTGCTGTTCGATGTTGCTCATTCGCCGAGTCTCACCGAAGAACAGCGGCAACGGCTGCTGAAGCGACTAGCAGGGCGGATTGACAGCGAGGGGATTCTGCGTGTGGCGGCCCAGTCAGAGCGCAGTCAGCTACGCAACCGCCAAGAGGCGACTGAGCGTCTTCAGACGCTGCTGCGGCAGGCGCTGCATATCCCCAAGCGGCGTCGCCGCAGCAAGGTGCCGAGGTGGGCCAGGGAACGCCGCCTGGCACAGAAGCGGCGGCGCAGCGAGACCAAGCGCTACCGGCGCAAGGTAAGGGGGGATGACCGGTAGCTGCTCTCCCATCCGGCTTGCGCCGGTCTCCTGACCGGCGCGACTGAGGCGGAGGCTCACGCTTCGCCCCGCACCTCAGCGTCCAGCCGCTGGAAGAAAGCAACCGTGAATTCGTGCCGCCCGCGAGCGATCTCGCGGGCGGTTTTGGTGTGCAGCAGGTCTCGCAGTCGGGACAGCTTGAAGACGAATTCGTGAACGGCCGTGTGACCAGCGCCTGAGGCCAGCGACTGAGGATCAACGTCGTCCAGAGGCACCAATAGCCGGTTCCCCACATGGGCAGTGTGGGCGAAGGCACGGGCCACGCCCACCGCGCCCATGGCATCCAGCTTGTCGGCATCGTAGACCACTTGCGCTTCTAGCGTGCGCGGTCGCGGTTCAGCGCGGAAGCGGTGCGCTTCGATAGCGTGGGCCACGGCCTCGACGAAGGCGGGTCGCTGGTCCGCCAACACTCCTCGCGCCAACTCGGCCCCGCGCAGGTGATGCGCCGGCTCGGCGTGGGCGATGTCGTGCAGCAGCGCGGCGGTCCGCACGATCTCCATGTCTGCGCCTTCGGCCTCTCCAATGCGCTCGGCTAGCGCCAGCACCCGCAGCACATGGTCGAAATCGTGCGCTGCATCGTCATCACCGTACAGTCGGTGGGCTTCGTCGATGGTGATCATCATTCCTCCGGAGGATGGTTGTCTTGGTAGGGCCCGATTCTAGCACAAATGGACTGGAACCGCCACTGGTGCTGTGACAGTGCGGCCATACGGCATCGCACCACGGAGCACTGGACCGAGTGCGGTTGTCTGGTGCAACGCGCGCGTAACTACTCAGGCTGCCACGGAATTGGATGTTTTGGGCTCTTAGCCCTCGTCCTCGAGGGCGGCTC
>CBDURC010000233.1:0-4984 GCA_965369635.1 uncultured Anaerolineales bacterium
GAGGCCACCGGTGTTGAGCTGTGGAAGACCGACGGCACGGAGGGTGGCACAGTGATGGTCAAGGACATCCATGGCAACGATTCCTCGTATCCCCATAGTCTAGCGGTTGTAGGTGACACATTGTTCTTCGCAGCCGACGACGGCTCTCACGGCCACGAGCTGTGGAGAAGTGATGGCACAGAGGTGGGCACAGAAATGGTCGCCGACATCAAACCCGGCCGTCGGGCATCTCAGCCGGACGCCCTGACGGACATGAATGGTACACTCGTCTTCAGAGCCAGTGACTCAGTCCACGGTTTCGAGCTGTGGAAGAGTGACGGCACCGAAGCGGGCACAGTGATGGTCAAAGATATCAATCCCGAGGTCAATCCTGGTGGCCCGATGTTCCTGACGGTCATGGGCGACATGCTGTTCTTCTCGGCCGATCACTACCTCTACGGCTATGAGCTGTGGAGGAGCGACGGTACGGAGTTGGGCACTGTGCTGGTCAAGGACATCCGGCCGTCAGTTGACTGGGGATATCCTGAGTTCCTGACGGTCGTCGATGACATGCTCTTCTTCGCAGTCAGCGATGGTATTCACGGCAGGGAGCTGTGGAAGCTCGATGCGTCGGCGCTGGTGCCCTCGGAGGTGGTGTACTGTCCATTGGTTGTGGGCTGAGAGCGTCTGCTTCGACTGACGCGTGGAAGACAAGCTAGCTTGTCTGGATTCTGATTCGCGATACGGTCCCAGAGCCAGCCAGACACCCTTGGCCGGTGAACGGCACCATTCCCGCCGTGACCGGACGGTGTTACTGCCCAGTCGCCACCAATGGATGTCGGCGTAGTCCCCCTGCACGGCTATGGTGCAAGTTGGGCCGCCGCTGCGGCCTACAAACTGGACGTTTTCGGCGTTGGCGGGAACCACTGATGTCACTGGAGAAGCGGTGACACCACTGAAACGGGTCGCAGGGGCGTCAGCGTCACTCGCTGTGGTCGATGGTCTTGGCAGTGCGGCGCTGGTGGGCGAGCCGGGTAACAGGGCCAGTATCGGCAGCGCTGCCGTGGCCAAACTGAGCGATCTTGGGCGCGACAGCATAGCTATCTCCATGTGTGTCCATCTCTACTTTGTGCAGGCTTCACGTGCCCTTGCGGGCACCACAAAGCACGAAAACCGAAGTTCTGGCCGGTCTCCCGACCGGCCAGCCAGCGGGTCAGGAGACCCAATGGGATCCAACCCAGAGCAGAGACAAGCGGTATCTGCGCTTGTTTCCTCGTCCACTCGTTCCCTTGTCTACCTGTTTCCCTGTGTACTTGTCTACATCACTTCTTCTCACGTGATGACGAAGGACAACACGATCAGGATGACCAGCATGGCTACAGCGATGATGGCCACCCGCTTCAGGTCGGTGTAGACATACGCGTACTCCTCAGCGAAGTTCACCTGGGAGTGCGCTGTCCGCGCTGGCGCGGCCTTGCGCCGTGCAGCCGCCAATCGTGGCGTCACAGCATCTTCTTGAGCCACCGGCCCGGTCACCGGGCGCTTCGGCTGGTGCCGTCGTGTCGCCTTTCTCCTCTTCTTGCTCTTGCGTCCCTTCGATTTCTTGGCCATGAAACGTTGTCACTCCTCACGCACTTGAAGTAGTTCTGCGGCATTATACCCCATCCCGCCTTCGGCGTCAACCGGCGGACCTTGGACTGGCGTCCTAGACTTCATTCAAGGCAAGCCCCCGTTCTCAGGCAGTCGCACTGCCAAGGTCGGGAGTTCAACTCCCTCCCAACTGAACCATATTGATCTTGGACTGCGCCGAGGGCAGGGCCTCAAGACAATGCCCGCCGCCGCGCCACCAGGTCTCGCACCAACCCCAACTCCTCCACTCGCAGCAGCGCCAGCAAGCCAGCGTAGACGACTGCTCCAAGCCCACCTGCCACGCTGACCAGCAGCAGTTCGTGCCAGAACGTGCCCGTGCCCAGCCAACGGTTCAGCGGAGGCAGCGCCAGCCAGATCACTCCCCCCATCACCGCCGCGGCCACCAGCGATTTGAACGCAGTGCTGACGACCCGCTGCCGGCCCAGGTTGCCGATGTCTCGCCGCAACAGCGCCAGCATGGTGACAGCGTGGAATGCATGCTTGGCCGAATCGGCTAGCACCAGGCCGATCATGCCCAACGGTCGCAACAAGGCCAAGGCAACCACCAGATAAACCCCCACGGCAGCGATGCCCACCAGCGTCGGCGTGCGGGTGTTCTGCCGGGCGTAGTAGGCATAGTTCAGCGGCCAATCTACGGCGGCGAAGATCAGCCCCGGAATGTAGCCCCATAACGCTCGGCTCGTCCAGAGCGTATCAAAGGGAGTGAACTCGCCATGCTCGAAGATGAGCTGCACCACAGGCCTGGCTAAGGCGAAGAGGCCGAAGGCCGCCGGTAGCGTCAGCACCAGCACCAGCCGCAGGGCGCGGGCCAGTGTGCGCTTGTACCCTTCCCAATCCCTGTCGCCAGCGAAGCGGGAAAGCACGGGAAGGGCGGCCAAGGAGATGGCCACGCTCACCAGCCCTAGCGGCAATTCCCGCAGCGTCGTCGCGTTCTGCATCCAGGCGACCGACTGCTCGCCCGTGCGTGTGGCCAGGTTGCCGTCAATGATCACCTGAAGCTGCCCCACCACCAGTCCCACGGCGACGGGCAGGTAGAGTCTGCCAATGCGGCGCAGCGCTGGATGCTGGAGGTCCCAGCGCAGGCGCAGGCGAGCGTCCCGCAGCCCCGGCAGTTGGATCAGCAACTGCGCCAGGCTACCACCCAGGATGCCAACGGACAGGCTGTAGATGTCCAGCCGTCCGGCCAGCAGCGGCACAGCGACGACGATGCCCAGGTTGAACACAGCGGCAGAGAAGGCGGGGAAGGTGAAACGGTTCAGCGCGTACAACAGCGCAGTCAGGAAGCCCGCGCAGCCGAAGATGAACACGGTCGGAGCAACGATGCGCAGCGAGCCAGCCGTGACCGCCTGCAACTCGGGCGTCAATCCAGTACCCAGCAGGTAGGCGAGAGGCTCGGCCAGCAGCTCCACGGCCAGAACTACGGCTGCCAGGATGACGGCCACGAAACTGAGTGCAGCACTGGCTGTCTGCCAAAGCTCCTCTCGACGATCTGGGCGGGTATAGTCACTGAGCACTGGCACCAGCGCAGCGCTGAGCATCCCGCCCACCAGCAGATCGTAGAGCATCGTCGGCACGCGGGCAGCCAGCCGAAAGGCGCTCACCGCACCGGTGGCCCCGAAGTAGTCAGCGATGACCGTCTCCCGCACCAGGCCCAGGACGCGACTGGCGACATTGCCCAGCGAGAGGATGATGGCGGAACGGGCCAGGCTCGGCACGGCCTGATCTGCAGGTCGAGCGGGGTCGGTTGCTTGGGTCATGATGTGTCCGAGGATTCGGTGCGGGCCTGCGGCGCGAAACGGTCAAGGATGGTTTGGATCAGAGCCGACGTGGAAAACCCAGGCAGGTAGGGCAGAAAGCGCACCTCGCCCCCGTAGCCGCGCGCTACCGCTGCCTCGGGCGGCCCCTCTCGGCCCTGCTCTGGCTCCCAGTCCCCGCCCTTGACGTAGATGTCGGGGCGCAGCGCGGCCACCAAGTGGCTGGCCGCCAGTTCATCGTAGATGATCACCAGGTCAACGCAGGCCAGGGCGGCCAGCATCGCCGCCCGCTCCGCCTGGGGCACGATGGGACGCAACGGCCCCTTAAGTTGCCGCGTCGAACCATCGCTGTTCAGGCCCACGATCAACACGTCACCCAGAGCGCGGGCACGCTGAAGGACATCCACGTGACCCAGGTGCATCACATCAAAATGGCCGTTGGTGAAGACTACAGTGCGGCCGGCGGTCCTCCATGCAGCACAGCGCTGCCCGGCCTTCGCAGCGGATACAACTTCTCCCAAAGCTTCACCTCGATCCTTATCCTTCTTTCGTTCCTTTCGTGTTCTTGTGAGCCGCTCCGCCAGCACCGCAAGAGCAAACTGCGGCAGCGCGAGCTGCCGCCGCCAGCGCCAGGGCTCACGAACGAGGCGATACAGCCACTCCAGCCCCAGCCGCTGCACCCATCGAGGCGCCCGCTTCCGCACCCCAGCGATGAAATCCAAGGTTCCGCCCACTCCCAGGCAGACGGGCACATGCAGCCGCTCCAGGTTGCGCGCGATCCACAGATCCTGCGCCGGCGCGCCGTAGGCCACGAAGAGGATGTCTGGCCGCGCCGCGCGCACGCGGGCCACGATGTCATCTTCCTCGGCAAGCACCGGAGAGCCCGCATAGGTCCCCACCACCATCAGGCCAGGATGTCGAGCGGCAAGCTGCGTCGCGGCCAACTCGGCCACGCCAGGCGCAGCGCCAAGCAGGAAGATACGCCAGCCCTGCGCCGCCGCCCGCCCGGCGATACAGGGCACGATGTCTGAGCCAGACACCCGCTCTGGAAGCCGTAGGCCGAGGAAACGGGCTGCCCAGAGCAAACCAATGCCATCGGGCAGAGCCAGTGCCGCACCATTCAGCACACGGCGGAACCGCTCATTCGCCTGGGCCGCCATGACAAACTCGGGATTGACTGTGACCACCTGCCCTGGCCGGCCCTCCTGCACGAACAACTCGATTATGTCGAGTGTCTGGGCACTGGTGACCACATCAACCCGCACGCCGAGTATGTGTACCCCGCTTGGGGCGGGGTGTACCTGTCTGCAGCCCATGTTATCCCCTAGCCGCGCCCCACCCTCTCCAAGACGGCCAGCGTCTGCTCGGCGCAACGACGCCACGAGAACCGCTGCACGTTGGCAAAGCCTCCCTCGATGAGAGCAGCCCGCAGAGCTTCATCGTGCAGGACACGGGCCAGGGCAACGGCCAGCGCTTCGGTGTCATGCGGGTCCACGAGCAACGCAGCATCACCAGCCACCTCAGGCACGGAAGAAATGTTGGAGGCCACCACAGGCGTGCCACAGGCTTGAGCCTCCAACACCGGAAAGCCGAAGCCCTCG
>CBDURC010000234.1:0-4984 GCA_965369635.1 uncultured Anaerolineales bacterium
CGCTTTCAGGGAGCTGTGGCGGCGGCGTTTGCGCACGGCGCTTACCGTGGCCGGCATCGGCGTGGGCGTGGCGTCGGTAGTAGCCTTGAACGCCATGGGCGCCGGATTCATGGAGCAGTTCAACCAGATCAGCAGCACTGGTGGCGGCGACCTGATGCTGCGCCAGGCAGACGTGGCCGACACCTCCCTTTCCAGCATCGACGAGCGCGTCGGGCGGGCCATCGCCGGCATGCCGCAGGTGGAGGCGGTGACGGGTATGGTGATGGGCATCGCCAGCAGCGAGGAACTCCCCTTCTTCCTCGCCTGGGGGCTGGATCCGGCCGGCCGGGGCATCCAACAGTTTGCCCCCGTCGAGGGACGGTACATTCAGCGCCCCAGCGAGATCATGCTGGGCCACGCGGCGGCGAAGATGTTCAAGAAAGAAGTCGGCGACACGCTCCAGGTGCTTGACAATCGCTATCGCATCGTGGGCATCTACGAAAGCGGCGTGGCCATGGAGGATGGGGCGGGGGTGATAGACCTGCGGGAGGCGCAGCGGCTGTTCGGCAAGCGCCGCCAGGTGAGCTTCTACCAGATCAAGGTGCGGGAGCGGGATGACGTGGAGTTCGTGCGCCGGGCCATCGAGCAGCGCTTTCCCGAGGTGCTGGTCTCCCTCTCCACGGAGTTTGCCGAGAACACCAACGACATGCAGATGTTCGAGGAATACATCGGCGGCATCGCCTTCATCGCTGTCCTGATAGGCGGCATCGTGGTGGCCAATACAATGACCATGAACGTGTACGAGCGCACGCGGGAGATCGGCACCCTGCGGGCGTTGGGCTGGCGGCGGCGCATGATCCTGGGCATGATGCTGCGGGAATCGCTGCTGTTGAGCCTGCTGGGCGGGGTGGCAGGCGCGCTGATGGGCGTGGGGCTGAGTGAGTTAGCCGGTCGAGCGCCGATGATGGGATCGTTTCTGCAGGCGGTCTACGAGCCGCGGCTGTTCCTGCAGGCGATGGGCATGGGACTGTTGCTGGGTGGGCTGGGCGGGCTCTACCCCGCCTGGCGGGCCTCGCGGCTCAGCCCGGCGGAGGCGCTGCGATATGAGTAGGGTGGTACATTGGTACACTGGTAGATTGGTAGATTGGGTGCTGATCGATTCACCAATCCATCAACCTTTTGTGTAGGAGGCAAACCATGAAACGTTTCGGCATCATCATCGGCATTCTGGTGCTGGCAGCGGCCAGCTACTGGGGCTACACGGCCTACGTGGCCGGGCAGGTGGAGCCGACGCCGGAACCGGTGACGGTCGCGGATATCGGCCCGGAGATGATCTGGGCCTCGGGCACGCTATTGCCGGCCCGCTGGGCTTCCCTGGGCTTCGAAGCGGGCGGCAGGCTGGGCGAGCTCAGGGTCGAAGAGGGACAGGAGGTGGCGGCCGGCGAGTTGCTGGCCCTGGTGGATGCGCCCGATCTGGAGCACGGTGTGGCTCAGGCCCGGGCGGCGCTGGTGCTGGCCCAGGCGCAGCTCGCTCAGGTGAAGGCAGGTGCGCGGCCTGGCGAGATCGCCGCAGCCGAGGCGCAGGTACAGTCGGCCGAGGCGGCGCAGGCCGGCGCGCAGGCCGCCGTCTCCACGGCGGAGGCGAATCTGGAAGCAGCCCGGGCGGCGGCGCCGAGTGCGGAAGCAGCCCAGGCCGCGCTGGCTGCGGCGGAAGCTGAACTGGCCCGCTTGAGGGCTGGGCCGCGTCAGGAAGCCATCGCCGTCGCCGAAGCGCAGGTACAGCAGGCGGCTACCGAACTCTCCTTCGCCCAGAGCCAGTTCGACCGCTTTGGTGAGGGAGCGGCGAAGGAATTGCGATATCAGCGGGACGCGGCCGCAGCGGCGCACAGCACAGCACAAGCGCAACTCACCCTGGCCAAAGCCCAGCTTACTAAGGAAGAGATCGCCATCGCCGAAGCGGCGGTGGCCTCTGCGCAGGCGCAGTTGACGCAGGCTAAAGCGGGAGATGAGGCAACGAAAGCGCAGGTGGCCGGTGCCGCAGCGGGGGTGGAGGCGGCGCAAGCGCAGGTGACCAGCGCCGCCGCGGGGGTGGCTCAGGCCAGAGCGCATCTCGACCTGCTGCGCGCCGGCGCCACGCCGGAAGAGATCGCCGTGGCCCAGACGCAGGTGGATCAGGCGCAGGCGGCGCTGGCCCAGGCGGAAGGAGCGCGGGACAAAGCGCGGCTGCACTCCCCTTTCGCTGGCACAGTGGGTCAGGTTCTGGTGCGGCAAGGGGAACTGCTGGCCCCGGGCCGGCCGGTGATCATCCTGGGTGATCTCGGCCACCTGCGTGTGGAGACCACCGACCTGCGAGAGACCGACGTGGCCAAGGTGGTGGTGGGGCAGATGGTGGAGGTGACCTTCGACGCCCTGCAGGGGGAGGTGTGGCAAGGCACCGTCACCCGCATCGCCCCCATGTCCACCGTGGAGCAGGGCAGCACCAACTACACGGCGATCGTTGAACTGGATCGGGTGGACCCACGCTTGCTCTGGGGGATGACGGCGTTCGTGAACATTGCGGTGGAGCGGTGAGTCGGTAGATTGGTAAGCTGGTAGATTGGTAGACTGGTAAACTGGTAGATTGGGCCGTGGCGGAGTGGTGAAGCAGTTCCCAATTTCCCAATGTACCAGTGTACCAAGTGGGAAGGACTCCTTGGGAGGGAGAGATGAACGACACCTTGTCTGCAGAACAGCGAAACACGAAAGCCGATACATCTCGCGGGGTTGTGAGGTGGTTGATCAGGGGAGCGATGGGCATGCTGATGGTGGTCGCTACCCTGTTCATTCCTGCGGGCCGCTGGGACTGGGCCTGGGGTTGGGCCTTGGTTGGCATATACGCATTGTGGTCTGGTGCCAATGCATTGATTCTGATCCCCAGAAGCCCCGAATTGCTGGCCGAACGCGCCACGCTCAAGGAGGGCATGAAAACCTGGGATACAGTGATTCTCAGCATCATCGGCCTGACTACGATAGCCAAACACATCTTGGCCGGGCTGGATGTACGCTTCGGGTGGACGTCGCCGATGCTGTTCGCACTGCAGATCACCGCGCTGGTGATCGCCGTGCTGGGATACGCTCTGGGGACCTGGGCCATGGCCGTGAACGCCTTCTTCTCTCTGGTCGTTCGTATCCAGGAAGAGCGGGGCCACGCCGTGGTCACCGGTGGCCCCTACCGGTACGTTCGTCATCCGGGTTACGCCGGGACGATGGCCTTCGAGCTTGTGACGCCGATCATGCTCGGCTCGCTGTGGGCGCTCATCCCCGGGGTGCTTGCCGCGCTGCTTGCCCTCATCCGCACGGCGCTTGAGGATCGGACGCTGCACGAGGAACTGCCAGGTTACGCCGAGTATGCTCAGCAGACGCGCTACCGGCTGCTGCCCGGCGTGTGGTAGTCGCCAAGAGAGGCGACAGGATGCTGTTCAGGAGGAACAGAATGAACATCAATGGGTCTGCCAAGCAAACAGAAAGGGCATCCAATGCCCTCAGCGGGATCGGTTGGAAAGTATGGCTCAGGTTCGCCGCCTTCATGCTGCTGCTGCCGGCGGTTCTGTTCATCGCCGCCGGCCGCCTGAATTGGGTGATGGGGTGGGTCTACGTCGGGCTTGTCCTCTTCAGCACATTTCTGAGCCGGATTATCGTGATGCGTACCAACCCTGATTTGATAGCCGAACGCGCCCAATCCCTCGAAAGGGAGGACGGCAAAGGCTGGGACCGAATGCTCTTGTTTTTCCTGTTCCTGCTCGGCTTGCTGTGGATGATCGTGGCCGGGCTGGATGAGCGCTTTGGATGGTCGCCGCGGATTCCGCTGGCGCTCCAGCTTGTGGCGTTGGTCATCATGGTGCTGGGCTACGTTGTGGGCATCTGGGCCATGGCGGTGAACAGGTACTTCTCCGCCGTCGTGCGCATCCAGAAGGATCGAGGCCAAACTGCCGTCACCGACGGGCCATACCGCTTTGTGCGCCATCCGGCTTACGCTACGAGCATCGTAAGTTGCCTCGCCACGCCGATCCTGCTGGGCTCGCTGTGGGCGTTCATTCCATGCGGTCTGCAGGCCTTGGTCACAGTCGTCCGCACGGCGCTGGAAGACCGCACGCTGCAGGAAGAGCTGGAGGGCTACGCGGAATATGCGCAGCAGGTGCGCTATCGCCTGCTGCCGGGTGTCTGGTGATGTCAACGAGGTGAAATGAAAGGAAATGAGAGCATTTTCCACCACAGGTAGATCGGTAAACGGATGGCAAGCGGCAGGGAAGGTAAGGACCATGACCACACGGACGGCACACAAGCAGCAGAATAACGACCTCAAAGCGGGCATCATCAGGCGCATGGTTCAGGTCCTCATCACGATCCTGATCCAGGCGGTGGTGCTGTTCCTCTCAGCGGGCACGCTCCGCTGGTGGGAGGCGTGGGCCTATGTCGGCATCTACCTGGCCGGGGTTGCCGTCAATGCCGTTTTCATGTTGCGTTCCAATCCAGAGACCATCGTAGAACGGGGCGGAGCCGCTGCCTCCACGAATTGGAAGGAGTGGGACAAGATAATAGGCATCGTGTTCGCCGTTCTCTACTTCATCGGCATTCTTGTGGCGGCCGGGTTAGATGAGCGCTTAGGATGGACTGGGCAGATCGGGCTGGCGACCCAGATCGCTGCATTCGTGGCCTACGTCCTGGGCGGCGCGATGTTCAGTTGGGCCATGATCTCCAACGCTTACTTCTCCACAGCGGTCCGCATTCAGGACGACCGGGGCCACACGGTATGCAATACCGGCCCGTACCGGTTCGTGCGTCATCCTGGCTATGTGGGAATCATCTTGCAGTCTCTCGTGGCCCCGCTGATGTTCGGATCGCTGTGGGCACTCTTGGCAGGCGCGTTGGCAGCTCTGTCGCTGATTATCCGCACGGCGCTGGAGGACCGGATGTTGCAGGAGGAACTGGACGGCTACAGGGAGTATGCCGAGCGAATACGCTATCG
>CBDURC010000235.1:0-4977 GCA_965369635.1 uncultured Anaerolineales bacterium
TGGATGGTGTCGCCGATGAAGACCGGGCCGCGGAACTTCCAGCGCAGCTCGCGGAAGGCCTCCGCCGTGCCCTCGATAACGCCCAGACGACCAATCAGCCCGCTGGCAATGGAGAGGATGAGCAGGCCATGAGCGACACGCTGGCCGAAGATCGTCGTCTTGGCGAACTCGGCATCGGTGTGTATCTGGTTCCAGTCGCCGGTGAGCCCGGCGAAGTTCACCACGTCCGTCTCGGTGATGGTGCGGGCAAGACTGGTCATCTTCTGGCCGACGGTGAATTCCTCGAAGTAGCGGCCGCGCCTGGGCGGCTGATCGACGGATGAGGTCATGAGCTTAACTCCTGTCCGCTGCCGGGCAGCGTTCGCTCCTCCGGCCCATCGTACTCGTGCGCCGTAGGGTGAATGCGCCGCATGGGGCGCTGGCGGGTCTGCTCCTCGTATACATGAGCCACCAGCCCCACCGTGCGGCTGATGACGAAGAGCCCGTTGCCCAGCTCCGGCGGGAAGTCCATCTCACAGAGCAGGGTGGCGATGGCCCCATCCACGTTTAGGGGCAGATCGCGGCCCAGCGCTTCCCGCATGGCGTCCCGCAGGACGCCGGCCATCTGCACGTAGTCGCCGGCCACGCCCAGTTCCTCGGCCAGAGCGAAGAGGCGCCGCGTACGCGGATCGTCGGTGTGCACGCGATGGCCGTAGCCAGGGATGCGCTTCTTCTGCGCCCGATATTCGGCAAAAAGCTCCGCCGCCACGGTCGCAGCATCCTTGCCGCTCTCCCGTTGGCGCTTGACCGCCTCCAGCAGCACTCGCATGCAGCCCTCAATAGCTCCGCCGTGATAGCGGTTGACGGCCATGATGCCCGCGGCCACCGCTGTGGTTAGCGGGGCGCCGCCCGAGGCGACAGTGCGCGCCGCCAGCGCCGATGGCGGCGTCGCCCCATGATCCACGCTGGAGACTAAGATGGCATCCATTAGCCTGCCGTACGCTTCCGAGGGCAGTTCTCCCTTCAGTACCAGATAGGCCACCTGGCCGAAGGAGAGCTGTCCCATCAGCTCATCAATGCGATAGCCACGCACAGCGACTTCATTGGATTCGATCTTGGTGATGGCGGTGAGCCATTTTTTCTCACTCATGATTTCATCCACTCCCGAGTGATCAACTCTTGTAGCACTTCAAGCCTCCTTCTTTCGCCTGACCAATTGGGTACAAACAGCACCCAAGCGGGTAATCCATGTCCCCAATTCTACACTCCCAGAGCTGAGAGGCTGACGAGTTACCTAGATAGAGGAGACGCCCCTGGGTATCAGTTTGCCCTCGCAGCGCGGTCTGAGAGAAGAAAGGAATATCAAGAGGGGCCGCAGAGGGTGCCTCCTGGCTGCGGCTGGGGACAGCCAGCAGTACAACCACCACAGTTCCGATCAGCAGGCTGTAGACGGATCGGCGGACTGACATGACGAACCTCCTGCGATTGACTTCCGAAAGTCCATAATCCATTCGCCGATCTTGGAGAGCACAGTCAAGGAACGGGCAGGGGAGTTGAGCCCGTTTCCAGGTAGTGGTTGATCGCGTGGGCAACGTGGACTACGTCCCGTGCCGGGTCGCCGACGAGAGAAGAGGAAGAGATCGTTCCCTCTGGCGTATGAAAATGATGTGGAGAGGTTGGAACGTGAGGGTGATGAACCGCGTTGTCCCAACCCATCATCACCCGTTGTCCACCATTGACTAGTACGTAGGAGTAGCCGCCAGTGAGGGAGCGAAAGAACAGGTCACAGATGTAGCCCGCCTGGAGGACGAAGCGCAACTTGGTGGGCAACACCTGGCGACTCACTACGTGGCGGCACTCGCTCTCAAAGATAGGGCCTAGCGCAAGAAGTCGAGGATCCACCGCAGGGCCCTCTGGATAATGCGCAATCGGTCGATTTCATCCAGCGCAACACCCCACTCCAGTGCTTCCTCCCAGGAGGGGTGTTCCAGCACTTCTCCCCGCGAAATCTGGTGCTCAAATGCTTCCAGTGTGCAGCCGTGCCGTGCCTCGAATTGGTGGACGATGCTGACATAGGCTGCAATCTGCTGCTCAATGTTGCTTACGCTGTCCCGCAGACGGTCCGTGCCTACAGGCAGCGGATAGCGTTGAAGAACCTCAGCGGCCAAGGTCATCTCTACCTCCCTCGACTGGAGTGGCGGGAATCGGGTACGAATAGTACCCAAATGGGTAATTTATGTACCCAATTCTACATGCACAGTGGAGAAATGTCAAACTCACCTTTCGTGGTGGGTGCAGCGCACTTGGCGAACTGTGTAAACAGACTGGTAACGCAAGAAAATCGGTTTCCCGGAAGACAAAAGTGTGTTGCACCTTTTAGGAAGCTCTTTGTGGTGGGCCTGTAGAATTGACACGGAATCCTTTCTATGTTACAATCCGTCCGAATCGTACAATTCGGCTAGTTCTTGTTTGTTGGGGGGGATGTGCAGATGAAATACATCAGTGCTGCCGACGCTCGTGACAAGCTTTCGCAAGTCATCAACGAAGTGGCTTATGGAGGCCAGCAGTACACCGTGCAGCGGCATGGCAAGCCTCTTGCCGTGCTGGTCAGCGTACCCAATTACCAAACGCTGATCAGTCTCTTGTCCGAAGCCGGCGTTCGCAGCGAGATCCACGGTATCCCTGTCCACATCCGCTTCGACGGCGATCACTTCTTCATCAGCGATGATCGTTTCAATCTCCGTAGCAAGGGACCGACTCTAGATGCGGCCCGTAACGACTACTGGCTGGCCGTCCAGGACTACTACACCGACCTACAGGGTGACGCCGACCGGCTGGCACCCCACCTGGCAGCGGACCATCTGGCACAGCTCGAGCCCATCGTGACTGCAGCTCAGGACGAGGCCGAGTGACCACAGCTACGAATCTGTGCAATAGACCGCTGGACGCCGCAGCAAGCTGAAGCGTCCATTGCACACACCACCAGATGCCGCAAATCTGCTACGCACTTCACAAGCCAAGTGGCAATGCATCAGTACAGGGCGACTAGCAATCCATCACGACGGGCAACTACTCAGGCCGCCACGGAATTGGATGTTTTGGGCTCTTAGCCCTCGTCCTCGAGGGCACCTCTGGCGAGAGTATCTCGTTTTGAGCAGCTATTTGCCGCACAAGCCGCCCCCGGGACGGGAGCTGGGAGCATAGGCTGAGTAGTAACCACGTCGGTTTTGATGCGTGATGGTAGCGATTCCGTCTCTGCATGACGCACCGGACTCCCGAACTTGTTCGGGACCATCGTGCCCCCCTCCAACAAGTTGGGGACTCCGGCACTCTCTACCATATCAAAACCACCCTGATCAGGTACTAGCGTCCACCTCACCCCGGATGATGGGCTACAAGGTTGCCAATACCTCTTTCATCGCCTTGGGGATATCATCAAAGGCATCCACCACCACCGCACCAGCCCCCTGCAGCCGGGCAACTTTCCCCTCGTGCGTGCCGCGGCCGCCCTCGATGATGGCCCCGGCGTGAGAGAAGCGCGTGCCACTCTTGGCCGCTTTGCCGCCGATGAAGGCCACAAGCGGCTTGGTGAACTCCCCCGCCTCCATGAGATCGGCCACCCGCTCCTCCTGTGTGCCGCCAATCTCGCCGAACATGGCTACCGCCCTGGTGTCGGGGTCTCGCTCGAAGAGCCGGACGACATCGGGCGCAGGCAAGCCCACGACGGGGTCGCCGCCCACGTGCACCAGTGTCGTGGCCCCGATGCCCTCCCGCGCCAGATAGTAGGCCATGGATGAAGTAATGCCGCCGGAGCGGGAGACGATGCCCACCGGCCCCTGGAAGAACCAGGAGCGGGCCGACACAGCGCGGCCGCCCATCATGCCCACCACCGCCTTGTCGGGGCTGAGCACGCCCAACGTGTTGGGGCCGACGAACTGCGCTCCTGCTCGCTTGGCCGCCTTGGCGATGGTCAGCACGTCGTAGATGGGCACGCGGTCGGGGATGGTGACCAGCAGCTTGACGCCTGCCTCGATGGCCTCCAGTGCGGCGCTCTTCACCAGCGGCGCGGGGATGAAGAGCACGCTGACATCCAACGGCCCCACGTTCTCCCACGCCTCCTGCACGGTGTCGAAGACGGGTATCCCTTCCACCTCCTGCCCGCCGCGGCCCGGCGTGACGCCGGCGACCACTTGCGTGCCATATCCCTTCATCAGAAGGGTGCGGGCCATCCCCTCCCGCCCGGTGATGCCCTGCACCAGCACGCGTTTGGTTTCGTCTATGAGAATGGACATTGAAAGCTAGCCTCCATAACCCAATTCATCATACTCCTGCCGTGTTAGCTCGGTTTTCCTAAGTTCCTTCTCCTGTGGTATAATCCACGAGGAACAGGACAAGATAGGAGGAGCGAGCAATGCGGGTCATTCAAGTACGGGTCCCAGAAGTTTTTGGCGACCTATATGAGCCAGAGCAGGATCGGCTCCTGCACACAGCTTTCCGACACTACGCGCGCCAGCGCGCCCAAGAGCTACAGGCCGAGACCATCGAGGCGAAGGAACACATTCGTAAATTCGAAGCCCGGTATGGTGTCACGTTCTCAGCGTTCGAAGAACGAGTGCTCCCCGCACTCTCATCAGCTGACGCCCACCATGACTACAATGCTTGGCTCTTCTGGGAGTCAGTGTTGGAACGCCAAACTGAGACGCTGCACAAGCTTCACAATCTGGGCCTGACTAGCGATGAAGCCGCTGCTTGACCAGTACACTGACCTGGTTCTAGCCATTCCTCTCTTCGAGCACATAGTCAGGGAGGACATCGAGTTCTTCCGCGCCCAGACGCTGCTGGCGGATGGCTCCAACCTGCGCATCTCCGAGGTTTGGATCGACGGTGAGTTGCGCAAGTACGCCTACTTCTGGCTCGATGAGGGCAACGACCTCATCCGCGGCTGGGACAATGCACCTCACCATCCCGGGGTCTCAACGCACCCCCATCATCAGCACG
>CBDURC010000236.1:0-4964 GCA_965369635.1 uncultured Anaerolineales bacterium
GGAGATTCCCCACGTCCGTTGCCCCCAGCCAGTGGGCGGGGCCCGTCAGCACGTAGGCGATGAGTGCTCCTTCCACTTGCTCCCAGTTCTCGAACCCGGTCAAGTAACGCCCGCTGGACTCGTCCCGCACGTACCAGGAGCGGTAGTCGCCATCGGGCCGCTGGAAATCAGGATCAACGCGCTTGATAGCGGCAGCGAAATCGCTCACCATGTACCAGACGCCTGGCTCGCAACAGCCCAGGCAACTCAGCAGCCTGTGCCGAGCGGCCAGTGGATCGTGATGCCAGGTGCCCTCGCAACGCAGGCCAGGCACCCGGCGGAGATCATCCCACTCGGCGTCATCCCGCCAGGCGACGCACAGCGTCTGTCGCTGCTGCGCACGCGTGGCCTCCAGCCACGAGCGCACCGGCGCCGCCTGCAGGTGTAGCTGGCGCTGCTCCTCCCGCAGCCAGCCCAAACGCTTCACCAGACGCAGCAGCAACGCCAGTGCATCGCCGCTCTCGTCCGAGTCGAAGGCAGCAAGCACAGCCGGGCGCAGTAGTCGTTCGTTGAGGGCGGCCAGCGATCGCTCTTGCCAGCGACCGCGGTGATCCACCCACGTTCCCTCCTCCTGCACAATGCTGAGCAGCGTGCAGGTGTCTTCCAGCAACGCGTCGGCGGCGAGACGGACGGAGGCAGGCTCGCCGGCCGGAGCGAGGGCGAAGCTGGGCGGTTCGGCAGCTTCCAGCGGCAGGTGCGGCAGCACATCGCTGGGCACGAAGATGAACTCCGCAATGCTCTCACCCAGGGGGGCGAAGCCACGGGCAGTGAGACCGCGGTACCACAGTTCCTCCGCGGCACTGGCTGGATGACGCCAAGGAGTCTGCCGAGCCAGCCGGCCAGGGCCGAAGGTTCGCAGCTCACCGTAAGCGCGTACAAAAGCGGGCGCGGTGACGCGTCCGCCCGCCCCGATCAATTCCCTCAGCGCAGCCTTGGCTTCGGGGCCGCACGAGTTGACGGCGGTGGCGATGTTGGGCGGGTCCGTCAGGGCCGCGGCTAGCTGATCTGCTGCCTCCAGTTGCACATGGCTGGTCAATGACACGCCCCTCAGCTCAGCGATGGCCTGTAACAACACGAGGGGGTAGTCCAGGAGACACTGTTGAAGTGTCTTCATGCAAGCCCCTTACTTAGCCAGAGTGAGCATGCACGCTGCTGAGCGATCCGTCGGGCGAAAGAGGGCCAATCAGCACCGTTGATGGGCGAGTAGCCGCTTGCCAAATCGGCCAAGGCGCGGTATAATCGCCCCGTCGACGTGCAAGACATGACGCGGAGTACAATACACGAACCTTGGAGAACCCTTGGAGACCCTATGAGTAGCAACAACGCATCTACCCCTCAACGCCAGACCAGCAAGATCGATGTCGTGCGGCATTTCAAACTCGTCTGGCGCTTGCTGACCGACAACCGCATTTCAACCGGGCTCAAGGCCATTATTCCGGTACTGGTGATCGCTTACCTCTTGTTGCCCTGGGATTTGGTCCCCGATGTCATCCCTGTTCTGGGGCAACTGGATGATCTGGCCGTCCTTCTGCTGGGCATGCAGTTGTTCATCGAACTCTGCCCGAAAGGGATTGTGCAGGAGCACCTGCAAGGCAGCCGAACGGACTCTGAAAGTGCAGCTTCTGATGGTGAAGAAGTCATTGACGCCGCCTACCGTGTGATTGACGAGGAGGGAGCATGAGCGCTCAAACGTATCGGCGGCCATCGGAAGTCGCCGCTCGTCTCGGTGTTTCCGTGTCCACGCTGCGCCGATGGGCGCAGCAGTTCGCCGTCTTCATGTCGTCAACGGCCCAGCCTTCTGATGGAGACGAGCACAGGCACCGTCGCTACACCGACGAGGACCTGGCCACGCTGATCACCGTCAAGGGGCTACTTGCCGAAGGGTACGCCTACGACCAGGTCAGGAGGCGCTTGCAGGCGTTGCGCGTAGGCGATGCCCCGGAGGGGGAGGTCTACGCCTTGGTGACGGGCGAGCAGCCGCTCCCCACAGTTGCACCGGCTGTGACGGTGCTTTCCGACACGCTGCACACCGTGGCCGATGGTCAGCAGTTGCTCCTCAACAGCCAGCAGGCCAACCGAGACCTGTTGAGCGTGGCAATACAGGACAATTTTAACCTCAAGGCCGAAAACGCCAAACTGCGGGATCGCATGCTGGAGCTGGAGCGCTCGCTCTCCGAACTGAGGCGGCAAGATGCAGCCCGTCGGGAGCCGCTCGAAGCTCGCTTACAGGCGGTGGAGGACACGCTGGCTGCACTGGTAGAGCAGTGGCAAAGCTACGCTGAGGAGCCGCGCCGCGGCTTCTGGTCTCGCCTTTGGGGCAGGTGAGAATCCGCCCCAGGATTTCCCAGAGTAGTTTCCATCTCCCAGCGGCCAGCTAGACTGCCGTGCCCAGCAGATCATATTCCATGGCCCCCGTGATGACCACGGGGGCTATGCGCGCCAACGGCAACTTGTCCGAGACGAGCACGAGACCATCAACTTCCGGCGCGTCGCGGTAGGAGCGTCCCACGCTGAGACCATCCCCGATCCCTTCCACCAGCACGTCCAGCCGGCGACCTACTTGGGTCTGGTTGCGGGTCAGCGAGATGCGCTGCTGTGCTGCCATCAGCCGTTCGTAGCGTTCCCGCTTCGCTTCTTCTGACACCTGATCCGGCAGCCCCGCCGCCATAGTGCCTGGCTCGACGCTGAAGGTGAACACGCCCACTTTGTCGATCTGGATGGCCTCGACGAAGTCGAGCAGCGCCTGGAACTCCGCTTCCGTCTCTCCTGGATAGCCGACGATGAAGGTGCTGCGCAGGGCGATGTCGGGCATGGCCACACGCAGCCGCTTGATGAGCTGCAAGGTGCGCTTCACGTTCGCAGGGCGGCGCATGCGGCGCAGGGTGTCCGGATGGCCGTGCTGCAATGGCAGGTCCAGGTAGTGGCAGATGCGGGGTTCCGAGGCCATGACCTCGATGAGCCACTCGCTCACGTGAGCTGGGTGAGCGTACATCAGCCGCAGCCAGCGCAGTTCGGGCATGCCGGCCAGGATGGCTTCCACAAGATGCGGCAGGCCATCGCTCAAACCCAGGTCGCGCCCGTAGGCCGTAGTATCCTGGCCAATGAGAATGATCTCCTGCGCACCGCTGGCGGCCAGTGACTGTGCCTCGACTACCAGGGCATCCAGCAGTCGGCTGCGCAGTGGCCCCTTGATGGCAGGAATGGCGCAGAAGGCACAGGAGGCATCGCAGCCATCGCTGATCTTAAGATAGGCCCAGCCGCTGGAAGCCGACGGGCGGGGTCTCACCGCTGGTGGGCTAAGGGCCGGATTGCCCAGCCACGCTATGTGCGCAGTCTCCTGACGGCGCGAGCGGCGTTTCTGGAGTTCCGCCACCAGCGTCCCCATCTCCATCCACCGCCGCGTGCCCAGCAGCGCGTCCACTTCCGGCACCTGGCGAACGATGTCATCTCCATCCCGCTGCGGGAGGCAACCGGCGGCAACAAGGAACTGATCAGGCCGCTTCTGCACTGCCAGTTGGCGCAGTTCGACCAGCGCCTCCTCGCGGGCCGCGGCCAAGAAGCCGCAGGTGTTGACGATAAGCAGATCGGCATCGGCGGGCTCGGCCACAGCCTTATGCCCCTGTGCACGCAGCAGTTCGGACATGGCCCCGCTGTCCACGATGTTCTTGGGGCAACCGAGGGTCAGGAAATAGAAGTGCATCTGCTCCTTGCCGTGGCTCCATCTGACTCAGGCCATCAACAAAGGGGCTGAGCGGTCCAAGGGGGCCATGCTGCCCCCTCAGTCCCTTCAGCCCCTTCTGCAATTCGAGTCCTCGCTGCTGCGGGCTGGTCGCTCTGGAGCGCGCCAGCTACTCGCTCGGTGTTGGCGTAACCTCGGGTGTCTCGGCTTCCGCAGGGGCCGTCTCCGCTGGCTCGGGCGTCTCGGCTTCTGCAGGGGCCGTCCCCTCTGCCTCGGGTGTCTCGGCTTCCGCAGGGACTGTCTCCTCTGCCTCAGGAGCCTCTGGTGTGGGAGTGAACCACGTCTGCAAGATGCGGCCACCCTCCAAGGTCCAAGATACCCAGACTATGTCTCCGCGTTGCCCCAGCAATCCAAGTCGCTCGCCATTGACGGTCACCTCTAGCACGCCAGCGTCGCCGATGGTCATGCGTATCTGTGTCTGCGCTTGCCAGGCGCTGACCTCGCCCGGTTCCAGCAGCCCCTCAAATGCATGTTCGTCATCCAAGTACACATCCAGCCAGCAGCGGTCAATGATGTGCACGAAGACCTCCAGCCCCTCAGCAGGCGTCGCGCGGACCGTCGGCGTGACCGTCGGCGTGGGCGTGGAGGTACGCGTAGAGCGCAGGGTGGGCGTGCCAGTCCGTGTCGGCGTGATCGTGGGAGTATCTGTGGGCGTGGCCGTGAGGCGGATGACACGAGTAGCCGACGGGACGGTGGGGGTGGACGTGGCAGCGGGCTGCAGCACCCCCAGGTTCACCAGCAGTTGGGGGTTGTTCCAGTAGGCCCACGAGCCAAATCCCACCGCGGCCAGGGCGAGGACGAGCAGCAAGCCGCCCAGTATCCGCAGCCAGGGCACGCGCTTTGGCTCGAAGAGCGATTCCTCCAGAAGCGTGTACTCCGCGGGCTGCTCTTTAGCTACCGGAGGCGGCGGTGTCGGTTCCTTCTCCTTCAGTTCTTCCGCCGGTTCTTCGGCTTCAGCCGGTGGCACGGCCGCTTCGGGCGGAGGCGTGGGCTCGCCGCGGTGCAGCCGGGCCAGCGCGTCTTGGGGGTCAAGGCCAAGGAAGCGCGCGTAGTTGCGCAGGAAGCCTCGCCCAACCACTTCGCTGGGCAGCTCGTTCCACCGCCCGGCTTCCAGCGCGCCCAGAAACTTCTGGCGGATGCGGATCACTTCTTCTACCTGGGCCAGGGAGTGTCCTTGAACCTCACG
>CBDURC010000237.1:0-4958 GCA_965369635.1 uncultured Anaerolineales bacterium
CCTGACGCGTCTGTCTGAGATAGTATAACCCCAAAACGCTGCATTCGCAACACGGCAACTCACCAACGGGCCAACGATCCTCGCAGCGCGCCGCCTGCGTGATTGACAGAATGGCAGCATCGTGGTATACTGTTGGCGTGTTATGAATACCGGCCTGCGAGTGTAACCATGGGCGTTTCTTCCCAGATCGTTGCTGTTTCCGCCATCCCGCAGCCTGGCCCTGAGCCAGACCTTGGGTCTGGATAGGTTTGCTGCGGTTACTTGTAAGCGCGCCCAGTCTTGACCGCCAGCTAGCTCTCCAGACCAGCCATTCGGAGAGCTAGTTTTTTGTGATAGGGGACGTAGGGTGATGCTACGGCCATGCGTATTCTGACTCTGAGCGACAAAGTAGAGCCGATGCTCTACGGCCCCGGGCTCAAGCGGGTTGTCGGTGACGTAGACTTGGTGCTGGGCTGTGGCGACCTGCCCCAATACTATCTGGACTACGTGGTGTCCACGCTCAATGTGCCTTGCTACTTCGTTCACGGCAACCACGCGCAGGGGGCGGAGTTTCTCAGATGGGGCGAAGAGCAGTACCAGAAGCAACAGAGGTGTCTGCCTGAAGGTTGCAACGTGAACGGTCGGGTGGTAAACGAGCAGGGGGTGCTCATCGCCGGGTTCGAAGGGTGCATCCGCTACAACAAGAATCCCCGTTTCCAGTACACGGAAATGGAGATGCGATCCAAGATGCTGAAGATGGCCCCCCGTCTGCTGTGGAATCGGTTGCGCCATGGTCGCTATCTGGACATTCTGATCACGCACGCCCCGCCGTTCGGCATCCATGACGGTCCAGACCTTTGCCATCGGGGATTTCGTGCCTTTCTGACATTCATGCGCTGGTTCCGGCCGCGCTATCTGATCCACGGCCACAAGCACGTGTACAGGCCGGACGAGGTCACCCAAACCAGCTACCATCAGACGGAAGTGATCAACACCTACGGCTATCGCATCCTGGAGGTGAACCACTGATTTCACAGATAGAGAATCAGTGGAATCTGTGTGATCTGTGGTTGAAACACGAGAGCGCCGTGACTGAGCAGGGAGAGAGCATGAGTATGCGTATCATCGCTGTGTTTGGCGGCTCGCGAGTGCCGGAGGGCAGCGCGGCTTACCAAGAAGCGTATGAATTGGGTCGGCAACTGGCGCTGGCAGGCTACGACGTGGCCAGCGGCGGCTACCAGGGCACGATGGAGGCGCTGAGCCGCGGCGCAGCCGAGGTCGGCGGGCACGTTATCGGCGTCACCAGTGCTATCTTCGATCCCTTGGCGCCTAGCCTCTGGCTGACCGAGGAGCGGAAGACGCCTGATCTCCACGCTCGTTTGCAGACGATGACCTCCATCGGTGATGCCTTCATCGCCCTGCGCGGCGGTGTGGGCACGCTGACGGAGGTGATGCTCGCCTGGGGGCTGCTGCAGATAGGGCAGCTCTCGCCGCGTCCCCTCATCCTGCTGGGCGAAGACTGGCGCGGCGTGGTGGACGCCTTTGCGCAGTATACGCAGATGGGATCGTCCATCCTAGCGCTGGCCCAGGTAGCGGAGACCGTTGAGAAAGCGATATCTTTGTTAAGAGGGTGGGACGACCATGAAGCGTGAGTACTTTTTCATGATATGAGGAGTTATATGAGGGACTTCCGTGCCCTGCCCATGCCTACCCGCCCCCCGGCTTGATGCTTGTTCATCAGGCCAGGGGGGCTAAACCAGCCCGCCTGGGGATCAAATCGCCAGGCTCAGAGCTCAAGTGCCCTGAAGGCGCACTGAGGTGGTGTCGGCTTCCAGCTGACTTGAGTTGTCAGCCTGCGAGTTTTCATTTTCAGGCCAGCAAGGGCGAGATACACCAATGAAGAGAATCCCCGGAGGGACATACCCTTCCGGACACCCTGATTGGAGGAGAAGACACTATGGCTGAGAGAATCACTCCGAGGAGTGTGGATTATTCCCGCTGGTACACCGACATCGTGCGGCAGGCGGAACTGGCCGACCATGCCCCGGTAAAGGGATGCATGATCATCCGTCCTTACGGCTACACGCTTTGGGAGAATATCAAGGCAGGCCTGGACCGCCGCTTCAAGGAAACAGGCCACGTCAACGCCTACTTCCCGCTCCTCATCCCCATGAGCTTCATCCAGAAGGAGGCCCAGCACGTCGCGGGGTTCTCCCCGGAACTGGCCGTGGTCACCCACGGTGGCGGCAAGAAGCTGGAAGAACCGCTGGTGGTGCGCCCCACGTCCGAGACGATCATCGGCCACGCTTATGCGCAGTGGATCCGCTCCTACCGCGATCTGCCTCTGCTCATCAACCAGTGGTGCAACATCGTGCGCTGGGAAAAGCGCACGCGCCTCTTCCTGCGCACCACCGAGTTCCTGTGGCAGGAGGGGCACACCGCCCACGCCACGGAGGAGGAGGCAGTCGAGGAGACCCTGCGCATGCTGGGGGTCTACGCCGACTTCGCCATCAACGATGCGGCCATCCCCGTCATCCAGGGCAAGAAGAGCCAGCGGGAGAAGTTCGCCGGCGCCGTGGACAGCTACACTATCGAGGCCATGATGGGCAACCGTTGGGCGCTGCAATCGGGCACCAGCCACTTCCTGGGTCAGAACTTCGCCAAGGCCTTCGACATCAAGTACCTGGATCGCAATAACGAGCTCCAGCACTGCTGGACCACGAGCTGGGGATTGAGCACGCGCATGGTTGGCGGCATCATCATGACCCATGGCGACGATCAGGGCCTGATCCTGCCGCCGGTGCTGGCGCCCATCCAGGCGGTTATCGTGCCCATCTGGCGGAAAGAGGAGCAACGCGTGGTCGTGCTGGAGGCGGTGGAGCGGGTGCGAGCACAGCTCGCCGACGCTGGTGTGCGGGTCAAGCTGGACGACCGGGAGGAGGTCAGCCCCGGCTTCAAGTTCAACGACTGGGAGATGCGCGGCGTGCCGGTGCGGGTGGAGATCGGGCCGCGCGATGTGGCCCAGAACGCCGTAGTGCTGGCACGGAGGGATCGGCCGGGCAAGGCGGGCAAGACCTTCGGCGTGCCCGCCGACGGCGTAGCTGAAGTGGTGAAAGCGCTGCTCGATGAAGTGCAGGCCGCGCTACTGCAGCGTGCCACCGAGTTCCGCGACGATAACACCCACACGGGCATCGGCGACTACGAGGAGTTCAAGGAAGTTCTGGCGGAGAAGGGCGGCTTCCTGCGTGTGCACTGGGCCGGCAGCCCCGAGGACGAGGATCGCGTCAAGGAAGAGACCAAGGCCACCATCCGCTGCCTCCCGCTGGAGGTGGAGGAAGGGCCCGGTCGCTGCTTCCACACGGGCAAGGAGACCGACTGCGTCGCCATCTTCGCCCGGGCGTATTAGCATTCACATAACACGCCGCCAAGCGCGGCGCCGAGGTGGGCGAATTCTATGTTCCTGGATGGTCTCCTGACCAGCCAGCCGTCGGGGCGGGAGACCCGACGGGATCCAGTATAGCCGTGCTGGCACCAGACCCAAAGCTCTGACATCAGGAGGATCTGCTCATGGCAGGAAAGAAGAAAAAGAAGAAACGCAGGAAACGAGGCGGGGCTCGAACCAGCCCGGCCACACGCCAGCCTGAAGCGACGGGGAGCTCACCACCAAGTTTTGATCGTCGCAGCATGGACAAGGCCATGGCCGACATCGGCCGGCTGCTCAGCGAGCGGGAATTCGAGTCCATTGACGAGGCGAATGCCTTTCTGCAACAGATGATGTCCAGTGGTGGCGTGCTCTCTTTCGAGCCGACGACGCCATTGGAGAAGGCTCAGGAGTTGATGTATGAGGCTTTTGAGGCCAGCGGACGGCGACGGGTGCAACTGGCTCGACAGGCTTTGGAGGTATCGCCCGACTGTGCCGATGCCTACGTGCTGCTGGCCGAGGAAACGGCCAGAACACCGCAAGACGCGCTGGCTTTCTATCAGAAGGGCGTGGAGGCTGGCCAGAGAGTACTAGGCCCGGAGTTCTTCGAGGAGAACGTTGGGCATTTCTGGGGCATTGTCGAGACCCGCCCCTACATGCGTGCCCGGCTTGGTCTGGCCTTCACCCTCTGGAAAACGCGGGAACGAGACGCGGCCATCGAACAAGCTCAGGACATGCTGCGCCTCAACCCTGGCGATAACCAAGGCGTGCGCTATCCGCTGATGCTCTGGCTCCTGGAGACCGAACGCGATGAGGATCTGGCGGCCCTTTTTGAAGAGTACAACGACGACGCCATGGCCGACGGCCTGTATCCGCAAGTGCTCTTCGCCTTCCGCCAGCACGGTGACAGTGACCAGACCCGTGCGCTCCTGAGAGATGCCATGGAGTGGAATCGCCACGTGCCAGACTACTTGCTGAGTCGAAGGCGGCCTCCACGCCTCACGCACGCCCATGTTACCCTTGGCGGCGAGGATGAGGCTGCTTCTCACGTGATGGCCGCTTTGCCGCTTTGGCGCAAGACGCCGGGCGCTCTGGAGTGGCTGAGCGAGAGGGTACAAGAATTGGGAGAGGATAACGGCTAGGGACGAGGTGCTGCTTCACCACCGGCCAGGAGACCGACCGCGTGGCTATCTTTGTGCGGGCGTACTGGCAGGGAAAGCAATTCAACGACAGATACGCACGGCCTGGGGAGAAACACCCCCGGCCGTGCTTTTTGCATCAGCTTGATCGGCTCTGGTCCAGGAGCCCACGCCTTGTTGAACGTTGGTCAGCGGCCCAACGGCCCGCGGTTCAGCCGCCGCACCGGGCCATGCAAGACCTGCTCCGTCAGAGGACCATCGGCACATGCAAAAAGAGCCGATCCAACGCGCTCCGAAGGCGCGGTCAGCTGCAACCGCGTGTTAGGCCTGTCCAGCAATGGAGTTGCTACGGTCACCTACGAGCAAAGCGCACACGTGTTTCTGTGACCACGGCAAAACGCGCCGGTAGCTGGTCTCCA
>CBDURC010000238.1:0-4935 GCA_965369635.1 uncultured Anaerolineales bacterium
CTTCTAACTTCCAGCCTCCAACCTCCAATATCCAATCTCCAATACCCAACTTCCAACCTCCAATACCCAATATCCAATATCCAGTATCCACTTTCCAGTTAGTCCAGCGTGGGGAGTTGAAACGCATCTGGGGTGTGTCGGCAACGTCCAAGCTACCCGAGCACATCCGCAAACGAATGCGGCAGCGGGCGCTGGAGCGGCTGCGGCCAGCGGGGAAACGGGCGGAGATCGAGCTGCTGGACGCGCCGTCGCCGGGGCCGGGGGCGGGGGTCTTCCTCTTCGCCGAGTACGAAGGCGCGGGCGGCGAAACGGTGACCGCCGGCTTCAGCGGCTTCGGACGGCGGGGGAAGCGGGCGGAGGCCGTAGCCGACGAGGCAACGAAAGCCTTCCTGGCCTGCCATCGCAGCGGCGCGCCGGTAGACCCGCACCTGGCCGATCAGCTCATTATGCCGCTGGCGCTGGCCGGCTGCGCTGCGGCCTTCCGCACCAGCGAGATCACGCGGCATCTGCTGACCAACGTGTGGGTGGTAAAGCAGTTTGTCGAGGTGCAGGTGAACGTGAAGGCAGAAATGGGCCAAGTGGGTCTTGTCGAATTTCCGCCAGAGTGATATAATCGAACATGAATTCAAAATGACAGCTTGAAGAGGGAGTCGCATGGGCAGAGTCTTGAAGGAAACCGCAGTGTCGTATCTGACAAGCGATATTCGCTACGTTGTATCAGAGGAAGGCGAGCCCCAGGCGGTGATTTTGAGCCTGGAGACGTTCAGCAGGTTGATGGAAACGTTGAATGTGATGTCTGATCAAGAGTTGATGGCATCAATCGAACGTGCGCGGGCACAACTTAAGAACGGCCAGAGCCTACTTACGCACGAGGAGCTATTTGGCAATCTTTGAACGCTACTACACCGAGGAGTTCGCCCGCAACTTGCAGAAGTACCGGGCCCTCGCTCGACGCATTGAAAAGAAGATAGACCTTCTGGTTCGAGACCCGTATCGCAACTGCAGAAGCGAGTTGCTTGTAGGCAACCTCAAGGGGCTCCGCAGCGCACGCCTGACCAAATCGATACGGATCATCTTTGCCATCTGCGAGGAGTGCAGAAAGCGTGGTTGGCAGGAACTCAACGGTTGTTCTGAAACCCTTTGCCGTCAGTTGCCTTCACGAACGGTCATCTTCTTCACCGTAGACGTGCATGAGAAAGCCTACGACAGATAGAAAGGCCAACACGTGTTCGAACTCACCTTCCTCGGCACCTCTGCTTCGGCCCCGTCGGTGCGGCGGGGCCTTTCTGCCGCCATGGTGCTGCACAGGGAATATCGCTTCCTCATTGACTGCGGTGAAGGCACGCAGCGACAACTGCTGGCCAGCGGGCTCGGCTTTCGCCGCCTCGACCGTATCCTGCTCACCCACGGCCATCTGGATCACATGCTGGGCCTGGGAGGGCTCGCCTCCACTTTCGCCCGCTGGGAGATGATACCCGAGATGAACATCTACGGCGGCGAGTGGGCGCTGCAGCGAGTGCGGGCGCTGATGCGCGTCGTCTTCGGCTCCGGCAAGCCGCCGCTGCAGATTCGCTACCAAACCATCCAGCCAGGCGTGCTCTTCGAGGACGATGCCTTCCAACTCATCGCCTTCCCCGTGACCCACCGCGGGCCAGGCTGCTACGGCTACACCTTTCAGGAAAAAGCCAAACGGCCCTTCCTGGCTGAGCAGGCGGAGGCGCTGGGCGTGCCTGCCGGTCCAGTGCGCCGCCGACTGGTGAAGGGAGAGTCCGTCACTCTGGACAGCGGAGAAACAGTGCATCCCAGTGACGTGCTCGGCCCGGCGCGTGCAGGCGCCAAGCTCGTCTTCGTGGGCGACGCCGGACGAGTGGACGATCTGGTGGACAACGCCCGCGAAGCCGATGCTTTGGTCATCGAAGCCACCTACCTCCAGGAGGAAGCAGACCTGGCGCGGCAGTTCGGCCATCTGACAGCGGCGCAGGCCGCATGGCTGGCCCGAGAAGCGCAGGTGAAGTTGCTTCTGCTGACCCACATCTCCCGCCGCTACCGCTCTAAGGACGTCCTGGCCGAAGCGCAGCCACTCTTCGAGAACACGCTTGTGGCCAACGACTTCGACCACTTCCGTATCATCAGGGAGAAGTGAACAGGGGGCAAGAGAACAGGAAGCAAGGAGCGAGCGACAAGTAACTGAACCCTAATCGGTTTCGAAGGTGGTATTGTAGGTGAACGCACCGAACGCCAAACGCTAAGCGTACAGGAAAGGGAGAGAGGACATGGAACAAGTCCAGACTATTGTAGAGAAGATCACCGCCAGCGTAGAGAAGGTCATCAAGGGCAAACGAGACGTCATCGAACTTACCGTATTGACCCTTCTCTGCGACGGGCACCTGCTTATCGAAGATGTGCCGGGCGTGGGCAAGACCATGCTTGCACGCTCCATCGCCAGGTCCACCGGCTGTACTTTCCGGCGCATCCAGTTCACGCCCGACATGCTCCCCACCGACATCACGGGGGTGTCCGTCTTCAACCAGAAGACGCGGGAATTCGAGTTCCGCCCCGGCCCCATCATGGCGCAGATCGTCCTCACCGACGAGATCAACCGCGCCACGCCCAAGACCCAATCAGCTCTGCTGGAGGCCATGGAGGAGCGACAGGTGACCGTGGACGGCGTAACTTACCCCATGCCCAAGCCGTTCCTGGTGCTGGCCACTCAGAACCCCATCGAGTACGAGGGCACCTTCCCCCTGCCTGAGGCGCAGATAGACCGCTTCATGATGCGCATCAGCATCGGCTACCCCAAGCCGGAGGATGAGATGGACATCCTCGACTCGCAGCGGCTGCGCCATCCCATTGAGGATCTGGACCAGGCGACCGACGTAGAGGAGTTCGTGGCTGCGCAGGAGGCGATCAAGCAGGTACACGTGGACGACCTGATCAAGGAATACATCATCGCCCTGGTTAACGCCACCCGCAAGCATCCCGACCTCTACTTGGGCTCCAGCCCACGAGGCAGCCTGGCGCTGTACAAGACCGGACGGGCGCGGGCAGCAATGGAAGGCCGTGACTACGTGATCCCTGATGACATCAAGGCGCTCGCCTTACCCGCTCTGGCCCATCGCCTGATCGTCAGCCCCTCGGCACGCATCAAGAACGTAGATCCCCGCGCTGTGGTGGAGGAAGTCATCAACTCCGTCCCCGTGCCTGGCACACGGGTGAAAGCTCGATAGGGAACTCATAACGCGTAATTCGTGAATCGCAATTGGCCCCGCGCGGGGCGGGGAATTACGCATTAGCACCAAACATTACGAATTGACCACCATGCGTCGCATATGGGGTATTCTACTCATCTTGTTCCTGTCCTGGGCCTTTGCCTTGCAGACGGGCAGGCCACTAGCCTACAATCTGGCCTACCTGGTGACGGCGATCATCGTCCTCTCCTACTTGTGGGCCCGGGCCAACGTCAGTTGGGTTCAGGTTGGGCGTCGTACCCGCGGCCGTCGCTCACAGGTAGGCAAGCTGGCCGAGGAGCAGTTCGAGGTCAGCAATCGCTCGATCTTGCCCAAGCTGTGGCTGGAGGTGAGGGATCATTCGACGCTGCCCGGGCATCACGCTGGCCGCGTCCTGAGCAACCTCGGCGGCAGGCGGCGGCAGCGCTGGATGGTGCGCACCTACTGTCAGCAGCGGGGCCGTTTCCGCCTCGGCCCCATGACCCTCAGCAGCGGCGATCCGCTGGGCCTCTTCCACCTGCAACGCCAACTCCCTGCCACATCCACCATAATCGTCTATCCCGCTACCGTGGACATCCCCGCCTTTGCGCCTTCGGCTGGGTATCTGCCAGGCGGCGAAGCTATGCGCCGCCGCACGCACTATATCACCACCAACGTGTCGGGAACCCGCGACTACGCCCCAGGTGATAGTTTCAGCCGCATCCACTGGCGCACGACGGCTCGAACGGGCCGACTGATGGTCAAGGAATTCGAGCTGGACCCCACCGCCGACGTGTGGCTGTTCCTGGACATGGACAGCGCCATACACGTGACCGCACCGTGGGTGTCTGAAATGGAACGGAGAGGGCCAGCGGTGCTGTGGAAGGGGCGGGAGAAGCTGGAACTGATTCCCAGCACCGAGGAATATGCCGTGACCGTGGCCGCCTCGCTGTCCAAGTACTTCCTGACCCGTCAGCGGGCGGTGGGGCTCATCGCTCACAGCCGGCAGAGGGAGGTCATCCAGGCGGATCGGGGCGAACGCCAGTTGAACAAGATACTGGAAACGCTAGCCGTGATCGAAGCGAGGGGGCACATCCCCATCTCGCAGGTGGTGGCTGCGGAAGGACGGCATCTGAGCCGCAACACGACACTCATCATCATCACCCCTTCCACAGCCATGGACTGGGTGGCGAGCCTGCGCGATCTGCGGAGGCGGGGCGTGCAGGGCGTGGCCGTGCTACTGGCAGCCGACAGCTTCGGTGCAGCCGAGTCGTGGAAGGCCACTCAAGCGGAGCTGATTGCCAGTGGCCTCCTGACCTACCTGGTGCGTCGGGACGACGCTCTGGCCGCCGCGCTGAGCCAGCGAGCAGGAGCGCCGACAACACACGCGTGAGCAAGAGCAAGAGGCCCGAACGACGATACCGCTTCTTGGGCGCTTTAACAGAAGAAGTTAGTTAGGTTGGTGTCGTAGCAGAGAGGGGAATGGCGAATGGATCCTTGCCGAGACCTACGGCGAAAGCTCATCACGGCTCTTCAGGGGCAGAAGACCCGAACCCTTAGGGAGGCGCAGGAGGGGGCCAGACTCCTCCAGGAAGCAACTCGACATGCTCTAGCGGGTGCTCCCGAGCAAGCTGCCTATGGCAGATGGCTCCGGTACCAGCGGGAGGTGCTGTTTCCCGCTCACCAGCAGGCACAGAAGATCGACCTGCAGATCTTGGAGTCGATGCAG
>CBDURC010000239.1:0-4926 GCA_965369635.1 uncultured Anaerolineales bacterium
GTTCCCACTCCCGCAACTCGTCCAGCAACGAATACGCCGTCATGTCCATGGTCAGCGGCGTCACGGAGATGTAGCCCTGGGCCAGCGCCCCGACGTCGGTGCCATCTTCCGCCACTCCGCCGGGTCGCTCGCCGCCGATCCAGTAGTAGGGCTGGCCGCGGGGATCGGCACGTTCGATGAGCGCGTCCCGGTAGACCCGCTGCCCCAGCCGGGTGATGCGCACACCCCGCACCTCGGCCGGCGGAAGAGCAGGCACGTTGAGGTTGAGCAGCGTGTTGGACGGCAGGCCCCGTTCCAGCACCTGCACTGCCAGCCGCGCCGCCACCTGCGCAGCCAACCGGTAGTCTGCGTCCTCATCGTAAGTATCGAGCGAGACGGCCAGCGCTGGCAGACCCGCCACCACCCCTTCCATCGCTGCCGCTACCGTGCCCGAATAGGTGATGTCGTGGCCCAGGTTGGCTCCCAAATTGATGCCGGAGACTACCAGGTCGGGTTGAACGGGGACGGCCTCCAGCACTGCCAGGCCGACACAATCGGATGGCGTGCCGTTGGTGACGTAAGCCAGACTGCCGTCAGCCAGCGTGACCTGCGAGATGCGCAGCGGCTTATGCATCGTCTTGGTGTGACCGGCGGCCGACCAACCCCGCTCAGGGGCAAGGACAGTGACCTGACCTATAGTTTCTAGTGCTTGCTTGAGGGCCAGGAGCCCCGGTGCTCGCACACCGTCGTCATTGGTAACCAGGATTTGGGTCATGACGATGATCCATAGAGGAGGAAGAAACTACGCACCTGGCGGGCAACTGAGCGCGGCGGCCATCTCATAGCATTCCCAGCATTCCCGTGCGCCAGCGCTGCAAGAACTCGCCTGGCTGCAGCACTTCGAATGGTTCTGTGGTCAGGCTGAGGAAATGGCGATTGTCGGAGATGAGATACTGCGCTCCCACCCATGCGGTGAAAGCGCCGATGAGGGCGTCTGCCTTGGCGGGCAGGCCCAGGGCCACGTACTTCTCGATGAGCTCAGGCGGGGTGGAGGCATCAACGATATGGAATCGGGCGTTGTCAGCAATCAACCGATGGAGATAGTCTACCCGATCCGCAGCCAGATTCCGTGTGACCTCTTTCATGACCAAGCGGGGAACAAACACATCGAACTCCGCAAGGTTCAGTATCAGCTCCTCGGCCTCAGGATCGGCCTGTGTCAAGGCCAGGATGAACTGGTTGCTATCAATACAGATGCGCATATTCTTCTTCGAAGATCTGCTGTCTGGCCTTGCGCAAGTTCTCGATGATCTCTTCTTTGGTCTCACCAAGCCCCAGTGCCTTGAGCCCACCGGCTTTCTGGATCTGTCGTTGCAGCTCCCGAATTCCCTCGCGCCAAGCTTTGGCTTCTATCTCGTACACCTTATCCTCGACTGCTTGGCGCACAAAATCAGCCAGGCTGGGGACAGCGTATGCCATCTGAGCCTCGCACATCTTCTGATACAGTTCTTCGGATACCTCAAAGGCGATTTGCCGTTCGCTCACGTCCACCACCTCCTCCCCGCAGCCACATTGTAGCACAGACACTGCCGAGAAGCAAAGGCTCCCAACCCCTCAGTCCCTTCGTTTCCCTCCTCTTCCCTGCATTTCCCAGGTACGCCACGGGCGGCAGCCATGCCGTGGCCTGCTCTTCTTCCTCTTCTTCCTCGTGCGTCACGAAAATGCGAATCTCCTCGCTCTCGCCGACGTTGCCAGCGGCGTCGTAGGCCTTGACCTGGATGAGGTGCGTTTCGGTGTAGCCATGCGTGTCGGAGATGATAGTGTGGCCGTCTTCGAACCACCACACCAGCCGCCCGTCGGCTTCAGTGATCACTTCCGAGACCCGTATCTCTCCCAAGCCCACTGTGCCATCGGGGTTGGTGATCACCCGCGTCTCGGAGATGATGGTGCCCGGCATGGGGATGGTGTCTGACATGGCGATGGTCCACTTCTGGCTGTATGGCGGGACGGTGGTGGTACCGAAAAGCTCCCCGTCCAGGTAGAACTCCACCCGGTCCATGGCCCATTCGTCCGTCGCTTCGGCGCTGACCCGCACCCACTCGTCGTCCTCCATGACGTAGACGTCTCCGTCCTCGGGATGAAGCAGCGTGACAGTCGGGGATATGTTGTCCACAGTGACCTGCACGGACGCGGTACGCGGGCCGCCGCCGCGGTTCACCACCAGTTGCAGCGTGTACAGCCCATCAAGGCCACTCACGTCCCAGAGCTCCAGCACCCCCTCGCCCACCTGGTTGGTGTGCTCACCTCCCAGGTGGCTCCAGGCAGGCGGGTTGAGCCCTGGGCCAAACTCCAGCCGGTAGTTCTGAAAATCGCCGCCGCGGGCGTTACCGATCACGGTCACCACGCCGCTCGTGTAGCTGTAGGGTGCCGGATCGATGATGGCCGTCTCACCATCAATGTGGCTGGGGCCATGGCTATCGTCCCACTGGCGGGGCGGCTGCTCGATGCCTGCGTCCCGCACCCAGTCATCGGCAATGGGCGGATAGATGGGATACACGCGCCGCTCCTTCAGTTCTGGCGGCGTGTAGATCGTGGCCAGCTTGCCGTTCTCACGGTTGACTTCAAAAGGCTGATAGAGGGTATCGTGAGTGGTAGGGGCCTGGCCGTACAGAAAGACTTCCTGTACTGTGCGGGGACAGTCGTCGGTCGGCAGCATCCCCGAAGGATAGCAAACCTCGACCCATTCCAGGCCGGGCGGTTCCAGCCACTCCTCCACAGGCAGGTCGCGATGTGCATAGGCCATCACGTCGTGGAAGATAGGGGCAGCCCCAATGGAGCCGGCCACCCTGTACATCGGCTCGTTGTCACTATTGCCCACCCAGACCCCCACCGCAAGCTGCGGCGTGAAACCAATCGTCCAGGCGTCTCGCCAGTCGTTGGTCGTGCCTGTCTTGGCCCCCATTGGGCGGTCGGGCAGCTCGAGATAGTCGGCAAAGCTGCCGAAGGATGGTCGCCGCGCTGCCGTGTCGGTGAGCACGTTGAGCATCATGTAGGCCAGATTGGGCGGGATCACTTCCCGCACCTCCGGCTGCTCATAACCATAGATAACGTTGCTATCCATGTCCACGACCTGCAGCACGGCCACAGGGTCGAGGGTGCGATAGCCGGGGCGCTGCCGCTCCGGAGACACCGGCTGTCCGGCCATCGTGCCCATGTTAGCAAACACGCTGAAACCGTAGACCATGTCTATCAGCCGCACCTCGCCGCCGCCCAGCGTCAGACTCAGCCCGTAGTAGTCCTTGGTCAGCGTGCTGATGCCCAGGTGATGGGCGGTCTCTACCACGTTCTTCACCCCCACCTGATCCAACAGCCAGACGGCGGGGATATTGTAGGAACATTGCAACGCCCGGCGCAGTTGCATGGGGCCGTGGTAGCGGCGGTCATAGTTCTCCGGCGCATAGATCCCGACCTCGGGGTCGGGAAAGCCCAGGGGCACATCCAGCACCATCGTCGCTGGTGAGTAGCCCTGAGAAAAGGCAGTCAGGTAGGTGAACGGTTTGAAGGAAGAACCGGGCTGCCGCTCGGCCAGCACCACGTTCACCTCACCGTCAATGTCCTTGTTGTTGTAGTCCAGGCTACCGACCATAGCCAGGATCTCGGCGGTTCTGGGGCGGATGGCCACCACAGCAGCATTGGAGACACTGTGATCCACATTCTGGCGCGTCTCCAGTTGCGGAATCGGATCGCGGGGCAGACAGGCAGGATCAGTGAGCGGTTCCTCGTGACGCAGGTGGGCGAGGTGCGAACGGGTGATGCATTCCGCCTGCTTCTGTAGGTCCAGGTCGAGGGTCGTGTAGACCTGCAGCCCATTGCGCCAGATGAAGTAGGGATCGTCCGGCGTGTTGTAGGTATCCTTGAGCCACTCCAGCACGTAGAGAGCGAAGTGGGGCGCGTTGAGATTCTCAAAGCGCTCCAGGGCCTGCTCCCGCACTTTCAGCGGTTCAGCGAAGGCAGCGTCCGCTTCCTCCTGGCTGACGTAGCCCGCGTCCACCATGGCTTGCAGGGCGATCTGCTGTCGCTCCTTGGCTGGCTCGGGGTTGTCAATGGGGTTAAGGCCAGGGTACTGCGGCAGCGAGGACAGCATCGCTGCCTCGGCCAGCGTCAGATCGCTGGAAGGCTTGTCGAAGTAAATGCGCGCCGCGGCCTCGATCCCAACGGCGAAGTTGCCGTAGAAGTTGGAATTGATGTACCATTCCAAGATATGATCCTTGGGATAGCGGCGGGTGATCTCCACGGCCAGAATCACCTCTTTGATCTTGCGAGAGTAGAGCCGCTGATAGCGCTGCTCTCGCTCGATCAGAACGTTCTTGATGAGCTGTTGGGTGATGGAACTGCCGCCCTGTACCTGACCGCCGCTCAGGTTCTGTACGAAGGCGCGGATCAGGCCGCGCGGGTTGATGCCAGGGTTCTCGTAGAAGCTGCGGTCCTCCAGGGAGACGGTGGCTTTTATCAGGTAGGGGGAAATCAGATCGAGCGTGACGTAGGTACGGTCGCCGCGGTAGGGACGGGGGTCAATGGCCTCGTAGAGCAGGTGTTGGCCCGTGCGGTCCCATATCTTGACCGTCTCAAAGCTGACCTGCTCCGTTTCGATGGCTTCGGCATCGGGCAAGTCCTGGGCGAAGTAGGCATACACACCGCCCACCGCTCCCGCTGTCATCGCCACCAACAGGCCGGTGATCAACAAGGTGAGCAGAAGGCAGCCTCCACCCAGCCACAGCAGGCAGCCGGCGATGCCTGGCCCTTGATTGGCCGCCCGACGGCGCTGCCGCCAGGAGGTGATGCGTTGTTCGCGTCGGTTCATAGTCAGTACTTGCGGGCAGAAGGAATATGTTCTCCTTGTGCTGTTCCCTCCCACGTGTTACTACTCAGCCTATGCTCCCAGCCCCC
>CBDURC010000240.1:0-4853 GCA_965369635.1 uncultured Anaerolineales bacterium
GGTGAGGGGAATGCTCTCCCGAGCCACGTTCTCGTAGAAGCTGAACCGTTCTCGCGCCATCCGCTGCCAGCGTTCCTGACCGATAACCCGAGGACCGATGAGAACGCCATACTCCAGCGACACATCGGCGGCCACATCGCTGATCGCATGCCGGAAACGCCAATCGTCTTCATCTGCAATGAGTAGGATGTCCACGTCAGACTCGGAATGGCTATCGCCACGGGCCTTTGAACCGAAGAGAATGGCTTGAAAGAGGCGATTCGGATAACGCTCCCACAGATTGGCCAGAAAGCTCTCGATCGCTTCCTGTTCAGTGTCCTGGAGAAGTCCATCAAGTTGTGGGTTCATAGCCATCCCCCCTCCGTGAGATACGCTTCCATCCGGCTCACGAAGCGACGAGCGTCGTTGAGATCCTCTTGGGTCTGACCAGCAGTCGCCATCTCGTCGATTGCGTAGTCACCGAAATGGCGATTATCCATCACCCTGCCGTAGATGCGGCTGTACTCAGGCTCAATGAGAGTATACAGCAACTTGAGGAGAAAAACAAGTTGGAATCTGGTATGGGTGGGGTTAGCCTCTCGCTGCCTCCAGCAGCTTCGCCACCTGATAGCCGGATTCCTCTTCGGCCCGCTGCAATCGCTTCACCACGTCGTAGCAAGCGACGATCTCTTGGGCTACTTCCTCAGCCGGACGAAGGGGATCGGCGCTGATGGTCAGCGCCGCCAGAAGGAGCATCCAGCGCAGCAGTTGGTCGAAGGCTTCCTTGTTGAACCACAGGACGTCCCGGTAACGGTTCACCTGCAGGAACCGCTGCACGTCCTCGTCTTGCAGCCAGGATTCCAGTACCTGATGGGCTCGTTTCTTCTTAGGGGCCTGCACCTCGAACCAATGCTGATGCGTGATGAGAACTTTGACTACTGCGACTGCCCACCAGGCTGCTCCCTCGTCCAGTCCGAAGTCCTGCAGCGCTCCTGAAACGATCCGGCCCAGCAGCCACTCGTCCATCCAACTGCGGCTGCGCTGATCAAAGTCTCCCTCGCTGACCACCTTGCCCAGCGCGTGGGTGAACAGCCAGCCAAACAGCGTGCCCCAGGCCGCTGGATCGTCGTTCAGGTGCGTCTGCAGCATCTCAGCGGCGGCCTTGTACTTCCGCGAGCGGGGCAGGGGGAAGCGGTGTTGCAGGACGGGCAGTTGCAGGATGGCTTCCAGCTCGCGCCGCATCTCCTGGGCAATCGCTGTCTCGTCGCCTGCGCCGCTGGTCAGTTGCTTGATCTCCCACAGCAGACGAACGGTCTTCTGCTCCACCTCATCCATGAGTTCTTCGTGCCTTCTCGCTGATTCGCTGACTCGCTGACTTGCTTCCATCAGCCGGCGGAACATACCAGCGCTGGCCAACTCTTTGAAGGGATGGTGCACAGGTTGCAGAAAGACTTCCCGCAGCGCCTCTTTGATGCTGGGCACCCCGCGTCCGTTCAGGTAGTCCGTCAGATGTGCGTATTGGTGCCACTCGTTGTCCTGCACCTCGCGGAAGTTGAGAAAGACATGATACCTGTAGGCATCCAGTTCCACATACAGCCCCTGTTCGCACAGTTCCTTGCTGTGCCGGATGTACTCCAGGCCGGTGACGTGGTCGCGGAAGATGCAGAAGGTGTTGTCATCGCAAAGCAGCCCGAGGCTCTCGCCCAGGGTCTTCTGCACCAGCACCCGGCCTGTGGTGAGCGAAGCCGAACCCTCGCCGTCTGGCCCGGTCTTGACCGAATAGGCAACTGAGCTTCGAATCCAGCCCTGCGCGGTGGCGAACTTGTTGTGGTAGACCACCAGCGCTCGCTCGTCGCCTTTACGATTCGAATAGGCGTACACATCTTCATTGACATAACCTTCGGGGGTGAAGACATCATACAGGCGGAAATGCTCCACCTCGGCAAACAGATGGCGGCGGTGCAGCAGGGGGAAGATCTCCCGCTCGTGCCGTTCGACCAGGTAGCCATCGGGCGACTCGTCCCAGTACGCCCGCCGATACTCCATGCCGTACTTCTCGGCGAACCCTTCGATCTGGCCGTGGCCGAACATGGGCAAGCCGGGCAGCGTCGCCAGCATGGTGCAGATGCCAAAGTATTTGTCGCCTTTGCCGAACTGGGCCACGGTGGTTTCCTCGTCGGGGTTGTTCATGAAGTTGACGTACCGCTTGAGAACCTCCGGATCGAACTCCAGCGTGTTCTTCATGACGGAGCGGTACTTGGCGTTGTCCTCGTCACGCAGCATGTTCATGAAGGCGCTGTTGTACACGCGGTGCATGCCCAGCGTGCGCACGAAGTAGCCCTCCAGCAGCCAGAAGGCTTCGGCCAGCAGCAACGTGTCGGGCGCTTCCGCAGCCACGCGATCCACGACTTCCCGCCAGAACTCGGCGGGCATGGCGGCGTTGAACTCGGTTTTGGTCAGGCCGTGCTCTGCCCGCGTGGGGATGGCTCCGCCGCTGCCCGGCTCCGGGAACCACAGCCGCTGGAAGTGCTTCTTGGTCAGGGTCATGGCAGCGTCGAAGCGGATGATGGGAAACTGGCGGGCGACGTGCAGAATCGTCTGGATCACCGCCTCCCGTACTTCGGGGTTGAGGTAGTTCAACTGCGCGGTGTCGTTCCAGGGCATGCTGGTGCCGTCGTTGCCGTGATAGATGTACTTCTCGCTGCCTGTCCAGCGATCCCGCCGCTTGAATACCACTGCGGCGTCGCTGCGGTCGTAATAGTGATCCTCCACGAAGATGCCCACGCGCTCATCATCGGAGAGGTCAGGTCCGTTGAAGCTATAGGACGGGAAGGGGCTGTAGTCCAGGGCGACGAACCAGTCGGGGTGCTCGACCACCCATCTGGAGTAGATCCCCACGTGGTTGGGCACCATGTCGCTGGCCAGCCGGATGCCCCGCTGCCAGGCCCGATCCTTGAGGTTCTGGTAGGCCGCTTCGCCGCCCAGGTCGGCGGCGATCTGGTAGTCGTACAGGGAATAGGCCGATGCCACGGCTTCTGGGTTCCCGCAGAGCTGTTTGATCCGCTTCGACGCCGGGCTGCGCTCCCAGAGTCCGATCAGCCACAAGCCGCTGAATCCCCAACGAGCCAGCCTGTCCAGTTCCTCATCGGGGATCTGATCCAGACGCGCAATGGGCTGCTGATAGCGCCTGGAGAGTTGGTCGAGCCACACGTAGCCGTTCTTGGCCAACAGCACCAGACGGGGCATCCAGTCGCTGTCAGGGCTGAACCGTTCCGGCTCCGCTTCCATGCCGGTGAACTCGACCACCTGGGCCGGACCAGGCCCCAGGAAGATGGCCTTTTCCTCTTCTCTGATGAGATCGAGGCTACTGAGCAGGCGGTACAGGTATCTGCCCAGCAGGGAGCCCCAGTGTTCTCGCATGTATTCCAGTTGTCCCGACAGGGAATGGGGAACGGCGATGGCCGGACTGCGCAGCATGTCCACGAGATTCTGGTTGTCGGGGCCAAACAGGGGTTGGGTCTCGAAGAACTCGTTCAGGCTGTAGGCGATCTGCGTATAGGCGGTTTCCCTCTCTAGCGCGGTGTCGTCGAACAGTTCCCGAAACGGCGAGAAGGCAGGGTTGACGTTGGTCAGCCAGAGCATGATCAACTCTTCCAGAACGATGTGGCGATGAGGAACGCCCGCCGTTTCGCCTCCCAGGTAGGTTTCGGGCCCGATTTCCCGCCGGTACACGGCGACCGGAGGGAAGTCGGCCACAAACCTGCGCAGGGCGGCATCAACAGTTTCTGCGCCGAGTTCCTCCTGGAGCCATTCCAACGCCTGCCGTATGGCCTCCGGGTTCATCTGCTCGCGATACAGGCCCACCACGACGTGCAGGATCTCGTCAATCAGCCCCATGGCGTTGATCTGCCCTGCCTTCACGGCCCGTTCTGGAAAACCGACCACATCTCGCTTCTGGTTCATGCGTTGGGCGAACACCCGCGTGGCGTGGAAATTGGCGAGGATGACGTTGCCGCGCAACGAAAACAGCGATTCGTCGAACCGGTAGCGATCTCGCGCCTCACGAGAGATATGGAATTCCATCTGCACGGTGTTTGTGCTCTGTTTCTTTGGCATGTGTCCTCTCATGTCAGGTGGGCGTCTGACGATAGCGATTGGCAGCTTCTCAGTTTTGACTGGAGACACTGGACTTCTTTCCTGATTGTCCGTGCTCATCCGCGGTTGTCCGCGTCCCTTTCGACTGCTTTTCGAGGAAGCGTCCGCTGCAGAACCCGGCCGTACAGCTCGGTCATCTCCGCCAACCACTCGGCGATGTTCGCGGTGAGCATGTCCGGTGTGTAGCGCCACTGCCAGTTGCCGCTGGGCTGGCTGGGGTAGTTCATCCGCGCCTCGTTGCCCAGTCTCATCAGGTCTTGCATGGTGGCGATGGCCATATCGGCCACGGAACCGTAGGCCAGCCGGATCAGGTCCCAGGCCACGTCGCTGGCGTCCCGCGCCAGATAGCGGTGCAGGTGGTCCCGCTCCTGCTCACTGGTTGAGTCATACCAGCCGATGGTGGTGTCGTTGTCGTGCGTGCCGGTGTATACGACGCTGTTGGGCGAGAAGTTGTGTGGCAAGAAGCTGCTGTTCCTCTCGCCGCCGAAGGCAAACTGCAGGATCTTCATGCCGGGGAAGCCGAAGCGGTCGCGCATCGCTTCTACTTCTGGCGTGATCACCCCCAGGTCTTCGGCAATGATCGGCAGTTGTCCCAGTGCCTCCTCCATCGCTCGGAAGAAAGGCACGCCAGGCCCCTTGACCCAGCGGCCCACGATGGCTGTGGGCTCCTCGGCCGGGATCTCCCAGTAGCCCTCGAAGCCTCGGAAGTGATCGAGCCG
>CBDURC010000241.1:0-4846 GCA_965369635.1 uncultured Anaerolineales bacterium
CCTGTCACCCCCTCTCCCTCTCCCAAATCCGGGAGAGGGAGAGGGTTTTGGCCATGAGGGGGCTCACTACCGAAGGATGAGGGGCAGCCAGAGCAGGTAGGGCGTCGGTGTGGGCGTTGGGGTATCGGTAGCAACCGGCGTCGGTGTGTCGGTAGGCGGTACGGTGGGCACGTCACCGAAGTTGATCTCCACCGTCGAGCCCGCCACCACAGCCACCATGACCTGGTTAGGCGTGGTAGAGGAGTAACCCTCCGGGTCCGTCTCCGTCACCATGTAGGTGCCTGGCTCCAGGTCGGTAAAACTGTAGCTGCCGTCGGCCGTGGTGAGCTGCGTTTCGATGGGCACGCCCCCCACGGTGCTGAGGGTGACTTCCACGTCCGGCAATGGCGGCTCGCCCTCGTCCACCATCCCGTCTCCATCTTCGTCGTACCAGACCACGCCGGTGATGCTGCCCGTGCTGGGCGTCGCCGTGGGCGTCAGGGTGAGTGTCGGTGTATCAGTGGGAGTCGCTGTGGCCGTCGGCGTAGACGTTGGCGTTGGCGTTGATGTGGGCGTCGGCGTTGATGTGGGCGTCGGCCGCTCTTCGAGCACCAGGTCGCCGAAATCGCCGGAGGCACCATAGGTGGTCGCTCCCATCCAGACGAGCTGCCCCTCTTTTCCGCCCCCATCGTCATCATCGGTCAGGCCGATGTTGAAGCCCAGTACCTTGCCTGCTAGGAAGGCGCCAGCGTGGAAGTTGCTTCGGGGGATGGCGACTTCGATCACGTAACCGCCCGTCCGCTGGATCACCTCGGCGCTAATGGGCGAGCTGAGTTCCTGCGCGAAGTCAGTGACGTTGCCGTCCAGCCTGATCTCGTACTTGTGGTCGTCGCTGCCGAAGTCCTGCTGATCGTGCAGACCATCGAAGACCAGTTCCAGCGAGTCGTCCTTCCAAGGTGTCTTGGGATCGCTATCGGCGACGAGCACATCGTCGTTCACGTCGCAGCCCAGGTAGAGCGTGTCATCATCCCACTGGCTACGACAGGCCACGCTGCAATCCACGTCGTCACTGATGTATCCGTAGATGGTTGTTGCCGTACCCACGCCGAGGAAGATGGTGTATTGCGGCGGCCAGTCGCTCAGGTTGCCGTCAATGGCCGGCGCGGTGATGGTCCGATAGCTCCGGAGCAGCCCGGGCACCGGTGTAGGCGCGGGCGTGGGGGTGGGGGTAGGCGTCTGTGTGGGCGGCGTGCTAGTGGGCGTGGCCGTCAGCGTGGGGGTGCGGGTGTACGTTGGCGTGGGGGTGGGTGTGTGCGTTGGCGTGGGGGTGGGTGTGACAGCCGTGGGCACGTGGCGTAGGACGATGCCATCCTCACCCACGATCCAGCCTGGGCCGCCAGCCACGAAGTCCACCGACTGCAAGCTCACGCCGACGCCGCTTTCCTGCCTCAGCCAGTGAGCGCCGCCGTCGGTGGTGTAGATGATGTCTCCTCCTTCGCCCACGATCCACCCCCGCTGGTCGTCCACGAAGTGCACGTCGTTGAAGCGAGTGAACACCGGGGAAGTCTGGGCAACCCAACTGCCGCCGCCGTTGGTGGTGTGCAGGATGGTGCGGTACTCCCCTACCGCCCAGCCGGTGAAACGGTCTACGAAGTGCACAGCGTTCAGCTCCCGGCCCGTGCCCGCAGACTGAGGCAACCATTGAGCGCCGCCGTTGGCGGTGTACAGAATGAGCGGGCCGCCCCAGCGTCCGTGTCCCACGATCCAGCCTCGATGGGCATCGGCGAAGAAGACGTCACGCAGGGAGCCGTCGGTGCCGCTGTTCTGAGCAATCCAGGTCGCTCCGCCATCCGTCGTGTGGCGGATGACGCCGCTGTCGCCCACAGCCCAGCCGATCTCGTCATCTACGAAAGTGATGCCGTGGAACGGCACTCCCGTTCCGCTGTTCTGCCGTTGCCACGTCCCGCCGCCGTCGCTCGTGTGCAGGATAGCGCCCCAGCCGCCGGTTACCCAACCCTCGCTGGCGTTGGCAAAGTGCACTGCCTCTAGCCGTTGGTTTGTGCCGCTTTCCTGGGCCACCCAGATACTGCCACCGGTGTTGGTGCGCAGGATGCTGCCATCCTCGCCCACGGCCCAGCCGATGAGCCCGTCCACGAAGTCCACGCTCCACAGGTAGTCGCTGGTATTGCTGATCTGCGGCGCCCAGTTGGTGCCACCGTTGAAGGTGTGCAAGATGGTGCCGCCGTTGCCCACGACCCAGCCGCTGCGGCGACTGGCGAAGTGCAGCGCCAGCAGGTCCACATCGGCGCGGCTCTCCTGGGCGACCCAGGTGCTGCCGCCGTCGTCGGTGGTACGGATGAGCCCGCGGCTGCCCACGAGCCAGCCTTCCTCGGCGTTGACGAAGTGCACATCGTGCAGAACTTCGTTGGTGGAAGCCAATTGGCCCATCCAGTCTTCGCCGCCGTTGGTGGTATGGCGGATGGTGCCCAGCTCACCGACGGCCCAGCCCGTGCTGGCGTCAATGAAGTACACACCGTGCAGGGTGACGCCGGTGACGCCGCTGACCTGCGCATCCCAGGTCTGGCCGCCGTCGGCGGTGTAGAGAATGGCGCCGTACTCGCCTACGGCCCAGCCGTGGATTTCGTCGGCGAAGTGCACACCGTAGAAGTGCACGCTCCAGGGCACCGGCTGCTGCGTCCAGCTTGCGCCGCCGTCGGTGGTCAGCAGCACTGTGCCCCCGGCGCCCACGACCCAGCCGCGGCCGGCATCAAGGAAGAAGACGCTGTTTAGCGTTTGTGAAGTAGTGCTTCCCTGCGGGCTCCAGAGACTGCCGCTGTCGGTGGTATGCAGGATGGTGCCACCGTTGCCCACAGCCCAGCCCTCGTTGGCATCCACGAAGAAGACGTCGTTCAACTGGGTCTGCGTGCCGCTGTCCTGAACGGCCCAACTGCTGCCACCGTTGGCCGTGTGCAGGATGAGCCCATCCCGCCCCACGACCCAGCCATAGCCGAGGTCCACGAAGTGGACGCCGGTGAAGAGCCCGCCCGCCTGCCGCTGCCACGGCCCATCGGTCGTGATCATCGGAAATGCTGCCGGGCGCGAGCTGGCCAGCGGCACATCGGCCAAGGCGAGCAATCCGCCGCCCAGGAAAAGAGCGAGCAGACAGACCACGGTAATCTTGCGTTTCATAATCATAATCGCTACGTCCTTTTGCTTCGGCGGGACTTGTCATCCCGCCGCAAACAGGCTCTCAGGAAGCCGGGCTTTGATTCCCCGCTCTATCTATCGCTTCATGATCGTCACCTCCTTGAACGAGAACCCTGCAAAATTGTAAACGCCAGCCATCGGGCTTCTGACCCCTCAAGGAACCAGGCTCCGATTCTGCGCTGTATCTGTCCGCTATCATATCATACCACACGAAGATGACAAGATGATGAAGAAAGTGGTCGCTGAAGATGACAGTTCCTTCATTTTCCGAAGGAGCCGAGCCAAGCACGCGGCGGCGGTGCCGGATGGGTCGCCCTCAACGCACGATCAGCTTTTCGATTACCTCAGGACAAGCGGCAGATAGGCGCGCCAGGCGGTCGGTGAAGGTGTCGGAGTTGCTGTGGGTGTGTCCGTCGGCGTGGGTTCGGGGTTGGCCAAGATGCTGGCGCTGCGCACGAAGGGCGGATGGACGCCGTCGTCTATCGTCACCTTATTGGTGTAGATGGTGTCGTAGGGGATGGTAGGCACAGGGCCGTGCACGGCGAACGTGAAGACGTGGGACTCGTCGACTGCCAGCGTGCCTTGCCACTTGATGGCACCAGCGACGTCATCCCACCAGATGCCGCCCAACGCGCTGCCTGCCTTGTAGGGCAGTGGCGGGATGTCCGTCAAGTTGACCTCTGCCGGGCCATCGCCGTAGTTGCGCAGGATGATGGTGAAGGTGACCTCCTGGAAGTAGTCCACCACCTCGGGCGTGGCGCTCTTAGTGGAAGCAGACAGGTCGGGCTCGCCCGTTAGTGTTGGCGTCGGCGTGGGCGCACTGGTCGGCGTGCCCGTAGGAGTGGCTGTGGCAGTGGGCGTAGGCATAGTGGTCGCTGTTGGCGTGTGCGTAGGCGTCACCGTTGGTGTCGGAATGCTGTCCGGGAGGACGGCGAAGTAGATCGTCCCGCTGTCGGCAAAGGTCATCATGAATTCTGGCCGGCCGCTGTAGTTGTTGGCGATCGCTCGCTGATCCAACAGCCAGCGGTAGTTCGTGGTACTGAAGAGCAGTGTGGGCTCTGTGAACTCTCCGCCACTGCTATCGAAAACTTGGTAGTAGATGGTAGGGGGACGCTCGTACCAGATGGCGAGGCAGTGTCCACTCAGGCTGCTGCAGGCGATGTCGGGCAGGTGGTAGTAGGCAGTGTTGGTGGCGACGGTGATGACCTCGCCAACCAGATCTCCATCCGGCGTCAGGCGAGCCATCTCCACGGCGAAGTTCCCTGGCGTCGTTCCAAACCGCTCGTAACTCTGCCAGATGGCCCACACCTCGCTGGTCTGAGCGTTGAAGTCGGCGCGGGGTTTCTCCTGGACGTGTGGAGCCTGATAGAGGGGGGTGTTTGTGATCGCGGCGGTGCTGCCGCCGGGCAAGCGCTGGAAGTAAATGTCGAAATCTTCGCTTTGTTCCGGTGTCAGGCGATCGTCGCTCCAGAAGACGTAGTGGTCGCCACTGACCGGATCGTAGGCAATATCGGAGTATTGCTGGTATTCGGGCGCGGGCAGCGTGGGGGTCGTGATGTCGGTGGTGACGAGGAAGTTGTCTCCCTCGAGAAGCAGTTGGCTGTCGTCGTAGGCCAGCCACTGGGCAAAGATCTCTTTCTTGGTGTCGTATTCCCGGGGA
>CBDURC010000242.1:0-4842 GCA_965369635.1 uncultured Anaerolineales bacterium
CTTCATAGATCTCATTGAGCGTATCCCACTCAAACCCCAGGTATGTGTGTTGAATGGATAGCTGGGCGTACTGTTATCGCCAGCGCTGCGGCTGCAAGGCACTGCTTCAAGTATCATGATTGCGTGTTCTGTGGGAGTGTGCTGAGATGACGGCGCAGAGCCTCGATCAGTGCAATCGGAGTGCATCCTGTCTGACGATGCGGCAAAGTCGGAGACTCTGCACTCCCACAAGATCAACGGGCCAGGGATCAAGGCAGCTCTGGCCCGTTGTCTGCTTGCCGAGGCTCGCTGGTCGTGTTCTGCATGGCTAACCCGAGGGTCAGCGAGAGGTGCTCTTCAGGAAAAGCGGGAGGTAGATCTGGAAGTAGGGGGTGGACGTCGGCGTGGTGGTTGCTGTTGCCGTGGGTGCAAGCGTTGCCGTGGGTGTTGGTGTGATCGTTGGCGTTGAGGTGGCGGTGGGTGTAGGGGTCGTTGTTGGCGTGATGGTAGGTGTGGAGGTATTGGTTGGTGTTGGTGTGCTCTCATAGACACACTGACGGCTGATCGATGCGGTTGAATCTACTGGCTCTACGAAAGTGTTCGTCACTCCACAGCCTGAGTCCAGAACTCGCGCCGCGGAGTCAACGGGCTCTACCACTGTGTCCACGACGGTGGCGCTGGAGGTCCCCATGAGGGGGCATCCAGGGATGTTACCATCCTCATCAAGCTTCACAACCCCGAAATCACCTTGGCCTGCGCCAAAGGACTCCGTCCCGCCAGCCACCACATAGCCACCATCCGAGGTCTGCCGAACGGAGCAGGCAAGATCCGATTCCATCCCCCCAATGGTTCTTTGCCACTGGATGGCGCCCTCTCCATTGAGCTTGAGCACCCAGGCATCCGCGTCGCCAGCTCCGAAGGACTGCGTGTAACCAGCCACCACATAGCCGCCATCGGAGGTCTCCCAAATGGAATAGGTCTTCTCCGCCTCCATTCCTCCGTAGGTCTTCTGCCATTGGATGCTCCCGTCCCCAGCCAGTTTGAGCACCCAGATGTCCCAGCCGCCCGCGCCAAAGGACTGCGTGTAGCCCGCCACCACATAGCCTCCATCGGGGGCCTATCGAATGGCCCGAGCCAGATCGTCTTCCTGTCCGCCGTAGGTCTTCTGCCACTGGATGGCGCCCTGGCCATCGAGCTTCAGCACCCAGAGGTCAGATCCGCCGGCGCCAAAGGACTCCGTGCGGCCGCTCACCACGTAGCCGCCATCGGTCGTCTGCTGGATGGGGTCGGAGGAGGTGGCCTCGAGCCATCTGCCTCCGTAGGTCTTCTGCCACTGGATGGCGCCGCTGCTGTCGAGCTTCAGAAGCCAGACATCCCAGTCACCCGCGCCATAGGACTGCGTCTCGCCCGCCACCACGTAGCCGCCATCGGTTGTCTGCTGAATGGACACGGCCTGATCATCCAGTCTCCCCCCGTAGGTCTTCTGCCACTGGATCGTGCCGTCCTGGCGGAGTTTCAGAACCCAGACAGCAGTGCTGCCCTCTCCAAAGGACTGTGTCCAGCCGATCACCGCATGGCCGCCATCGGCGGTATGCTCAACGGCCCAGGCCTCCTCATACGCGGCCCCTCCATAACTCGCTGCCCAACAGTGGGTCTGCGTGCTTGCTTCCCCATCGCCACTCTGCGCTCGTGTCCCGGTTGGCCCTGCGAGAAGAACAGGCAGGAGCAGCAAGACGAGCACGGTCAACGGTAGCCTGCATTTCGTTGTGTGTAGTCTCATCATGTGAACCTTCCCTCTCCTGCTGTGCCCTGAACCTGCCCTGACGGGCGACCGCAAGGGTCGCCCCTACGCCGTCATCGTCCTGTGCGCGCTTGTCCACCAGCCACGCCCGCCCGAGCAGACTTGGCAGCGGTTGGCGGAATGGGCGCTGCACGACCTGCTTCTATCCCCCCTCTCCCGCCGCCATCTGCGCCAGGTAGCCGTTCGCCGCCTCGACCGAGCGCAAGCGTCGACCAACGCGCGCGCAGCGGTATCTGCATGCGGCGAACCCATCCGGGCGAATACCAGGTAGGCTTGGGCAAGAAGAGGTTTGGCCTCTTCCGCCCGGTCGCTCCGCAGGTTGAGCAGCGCCATGTTGGTCCAGGTGGAGGCCATGCCGTGGATGTCCCCCACCCGCTCCTCGGTTTCCAAGGCCTGCTCATAGAGCTCGATGGCCCGATCCCACTCCCCCTTGCGAGCGTAGACCAGGCTCAGCGTCTGCCAAGACAAAACCCGGCTCCAGGGCTAGCATGATCGCTCGCCAGGTCGCCGGGTCGTATGGCATGACAAAGCCACCCCGCACCTCGCCTACCGCAGGCCCCTCCAGTTGCAGGTGATAGCTCGCGTCATCCGGCCTGCTGAACCGAATGGTCAGTGCACGGTGTCTGTTGCTCACTGGAGACGTCTCCCTTCACTGCGGCAGTGTTCTCCTGTTGCCTTGTGACCATATTAACACATGTCCGCCCGACCGTCAACCTGCTCGTCAGCGGAACAGCGGAACGAGCGGAAGATGGGCGTTCCGGTCTTTCCGCTTCTCCGCTGACAGCGATGTGCTGCCTCCCTCTACACTGTTGAACGATACCCCTCTGCCCCGGGTATCATTCAGAATCGTTGGGGAACCTTGGTTACGCCCTCCCCCACCTCGTCAGCCGAATAGCGGAACGAGCGGAAGACAGACGTTCCGGTCTTTCCGCTTTTCCGCTGACAGCGATGTGCTGCCTACCTCACTGCCTTCCTCGGAACCTACAAGCCCCGCAGATTGGCGGCCATAGACGCACATCGCTCCTCCGTTTGACGTTCAGCTTGACAGCAGGGCGGAAATCGGGATAATGGGAGCATGCAGGGTGAGGGACGAAGGACGAAGGACAAAAGACGACTCTTGATGCGCTGGGCCGCTAGCCTCAGCACCCTCGTGCTGCTGTTGGGCCTGGCACTGCTGCTTCTAACCGCCTGCCGCGCCACCGACCGGCCCGAACTCACACCCACACCCACACTCTCACACACACTCACGCCCACACCCACTCCCACACTCCCATGCACACTCACGCCCACACTCACGCCCACAGCCACGCCCACAGCCACGCCCACAGCCACGCCCACCTCGACGTCCACGCCAACTGCAACTCCGACGCCAACGCCCACCCCCGTCCCCTCGGTTCGGCTCAGCGACGGACGCCGCTTGCAGCACAATGGCGACTATACTGCCGCCCGCCGCGCCTTCGCCGACCTGCTGCGTGAGTCCCCAACTGGCCCCGAAGCGCCCGAAGCCCGCTTCCGGCTGGCGCAGTGCTATTTGCTGGATGAACTCCTCGTCGAGGCGGCAACCGCCTTTGAAGCTTTCCTGCACGACAATGCCGACGATCTCCGGCGCACCGATGCGCTATTCTTGCTGGGTCAGGCGCGGGCCGGCGCGGAGGCCTGGGATGAGGCCATTGCCGCCTACGAGGCCTATCTTGATGAAGCGGGCGATACGCTGGCCGATGTTGTCCAGGAGCGCGTGGCCGATGCGCACCGCAGAGCGGGACGATCTGAGGCAGCCCTGGCCGCCTACGAGGCAGCGCTGACAGTCTCACCTGACGCTGCAACGTCCCGTCGCTTGCGACGGGTCATGGCCCAGGTGCATTTCCTGCGCGGCGATTACGATGGGGCGCTGGCGCAGTATCAGGGACTGCGGAGACTGTCCCGCACCGCCGCACAACGGGCGGAGGCGCAGTTACGTCAGGCCGAGGTGCTGGGGGTGGACGAACGGCCCGAAGAAGCAGAACTGCATCTCCGCGCCGCCATGACCGCCGAGCCCAAGAGCGTCTACGCCTACGTGGCGCTGAGAGCGCTGCTGGACATGGGAGCGGCGGTGGACGACTACCAGCGAGGCGTGATTGACTACCACAACGGCGCCTACTGGCCGGCGCTGGAGGCGTTTGGGCGTTACATGGACGCTGACCCAGGGGGATACCAGCCCGGGGCCCTTGACTACCTGGCCCGGTCCTATCTGGCGCTGGATCTGCCCGACCTGGCGGTCGCAGAGTGGGATCGGCTGATCGAGCGGTTTCCCCAAAGCAACCTCTGGGGCGAGGCCTGGCTCAGCCAGGCCAAGGCTTTGCGCCAGGACGATCAGCAGGAGGCGGCGCGGCGGTTGCTGCATCGCTTCGCCAAGGAGAACCCTGAGCATCCCCAGGCAGCGGAAGCGCTGGCGATGGTCGCGCAGTGGGCGGAGCGGGCGGGGGACTACGAAACGGCCGCAGAGGAATACGCGGACCTTCAGCAGCGCTATCCTACATCGGAACAGGCAGGAGCAGCGCTTTTCCAGGCGGCGCTGAACCGGTATCGTCTGGGGGAGGTCGAGCAGGCGGCAGCGCTCTGGCAGATGCTCCTGGAAAGGTATGCCTGGTACCGGCCTCATTCCACACGCCTATGGCTGGGCAAGACCTTGCTGGCAGTGGGGGAACGGGAGGCGGCTGCCGAAGTGTGGCAAACGCTGCTGGAGGCCGCTCCGGAGGGCTACTACGCCGAGCGGGCGCGGGTGTTGGCGCTGGCGTCAGAGATCACGTTGTCTTCGCCGGACAGTGGATTAACAGAGCTGAACATCGAGGCCCAGGGTCAAGTGGGAGCGGAGGAATGGCTGCGCAGTTGGCTGCCAACGGCGGAGAGCACTGATCTGCGGGCGCTGCCCGAGGCGGTGGTGCGGGATCTGGCTTACCAGCGCGGCGCGGCGCTGTTGGCGCTGGGCCTACGCACGGAGGCGCTCGACGAGCTGGACGACATGAAGGGGCGTTGGCTCGACGATCCGCAGGCGATGTACGCACTGGCCCTGCGCTTCCGCGATC
>CBDURC010000243.1:0-4819 GCA_965369635.1 uncultured Anaerolineales bacterium
TTGTTAAAGTGCAAGTACGTCAAACATCTGTTCTATGTCGAAAGCAGGCTAAGGAAGACAGTATGTCCACAGACAACTTCGAACCCCAAATCCTCGCCTTCTGTTGCGAGCACTGTGCCTACGCTGCTGCCGACCTGGCCGGCTCTCTGCGATTGCAGTATCCGCCCAACGTCAAAGTGGTGATATTGCCGTGCAGCGGGCGAGTGGAGGTCGTCCAGCTTCTGCACGCTTTCGAGCGAGGCGCCGACGGCGTCCTCGTCGCTGGTTGACTGGAAGGGGACTGCCATTACCTGGAGGGTAATGTCAAAGCCAGACAGCGTGTCGAGTACCTGCGGGGCTTGCTGGACGAGATTGGCCTGGATGGCCGACGCGTGCAGATGGTCAACATGTCTTCGGCTATGGGGGCGCACTTCGCCATGGCCGCCACAGAGATGACGGAGCAGGTTCGTTGGCTGGGCCCGAATCCTTTGAAGGAACATTCGGAAACAAGGTCTTCGGAGTCTGTTGGAAAGGCCGAGGTCAGTCCATGACCACCAAGCCACGGAGCCACAGAGTCTCCACGAGGACCGGGAAGTGCAAGATGTTCTTCCGTTTTCTTGCAGTCTTTGTGCCTTCGTGGTGAATTGCCGCGCATGCTTCTTCGTGGCCAAGGGGTATCACAGCAAAGGTCTGATCCTGGAACTGATTCGGGCGGCGGTGGAGTACGTCCGGCAGTAGGGCGGCAGGGTCGTCGAAGCATACTCCACTGTCCCCAGGAGCAGTGGCCGAATGCCGCCGGTGTCTAGCTTCATGAGGTTGCCCATTGTGTTTGAACGGGCGTGGTTCGTTTGAGATAGCTACTGTCTTCATGAAGTTCCTCGAGCCGTGGCCGGCGGAGTACGACAGGGGCATCCGCTGGCTGCTTTCGGCCCGACCGGGCGCAGGGGGTGGTGCAGTTGATGAACGGCGACCGCTGCGTCGCCTGTGGTGCGTGCGTCCTGCAGTGCCCCGAGGAGGCGCTGCAGTTGACGTCTTTCCGTTGGGGAGGTTCGTATGACGGTTACTGTCGAGGGGTTGCGCTCGTTTGCGCTCTTTGAGAAGCTGAGCGATGCGGAGTTGACGAGGATCGTTCCCCTGAGCCGGAGGAAGACCCAGGAACGGGGCACCTTCGTTTGCAGGGAGGGGGACAAGGCTGTCACTCTGTATCTCGTCGTGCGGGGCAAGGTGGCACTGGAGAAGATGATCCGCCTGAGCCCCCGCAGCCGGCCGCGGCCAGCGACGCTGGATATCCTGCAAGCAGGCGATGGTTTCGGCTGGTCCACGCTGGTCGAACCACACTTCTACACAAAGTCGGCTATCAGCCTGGGCCAGGTGGAACTGCTATGCATTGACGGGGAGGGTCTGCAACAACTGGTCAGCGAGGACCATCACATTGGATATCAACTGATGGCCAGCCTGACGAAGGTGGTGGCCTCTCGTCTCAAGGATGCGACGGACACCCTGTCCTATTTCGTGTCCATTATCTCGCACGAGTTGCGGGCCCCCATTGCAGCGGTAGATAACTATCTTCAGGTCATGTTGGGTGGCTACACGGGGCCGCTTAGCCAGCGGCAGCAGGTCATGATGGAGCGCTGTTGTGTGCGGCTCCAGGAGCTTTCCGACATGCTGAACAGCATCCTGGATCTGGCGCGCATGAGGCCGGAACAGATCGAGAATGACTTCACGGAACTCTCGCCACAAGAGGTGTTCGTGCTTTCCATGGAAGACGTGCTGCTGCACGCCAAGGAGAAGGACATTAGTCTGCAAATGGACGTGCCGGAGGACTTGCCTAGGATCATCGGCGCCCCCAATCGGTTGCGTCAGGTCTTCACTAACATGTTGAGCAATGCCATCAAATTCACGCCGGCTGGGGGCCAGGTTGTCTTCCGCGCCGAAGATCAACCGGACTATCTGCGAGTGGAGGTGATTGATACTGGTTCAGGCATCGCCTCCGAGCACATGCCCCACATCTTTGAAGCCTTCTATCGTCCTCCGGACACAGAGGAGAAGGGATTGGGTCTGGGGCTTTCCATTGTCAAGCGCATCGTGGATGCTCATCGGGGGAAGATCATTCCCGAAAGTCCCTATCCGCCTGATGGTGAGGGAGGCACACGCATGCTCTTGCTCCTGCCTAAGGATCCTCTGGCGCAGCCATTGCAAGAGGCTAGTGAAGTCACCTATGGCAGCATTGCCAGCTTACGTTCGATGGTCAAGCAACCGGAAGCAGAGGAGTAGAGGCTTGCTGAGTACTTGTTTCCTTGTTTCCTTGTTTCCTTAGTCTACTTGTTTCCCTTTGAGAGGAGGAGATCATGACCAAGGCAAAGATTCTTGTGGTGGATGACGATCCCGACATCCGCATCATGCTCAGCACAGTGCTGGAGGCGGAAGGTTATGGCGTGATCACAGCCAAGGATGGCGTGGAGTGTATGGAGCTGATCCGTGAGACGCAGCCAGACTTGCTAATCCTCGACTTGCTGATGCCACGCAAGGACGGCTTCACCGTGGTGCGGGAATTGCGAGAAAGCGCCGAGTATGCCGACTTGCCTATCCTCATCCTGACCGCAGTGCCGGAGGAGGCGAGCCGTCGCCGCTACGAGTTGGAGGTGGGAGCCTCCATGCACGTGCAGGACTACGTGGTGAAGCGCATCCGCCCGCCCGAGTTGTTGCGGCGGGTAGAGAAGCTGTTGAAGAAGTAAGGAGGAGGTGACCGGTGGCGAAGGAAGTGGATATCCTGTTGGTTGACGACGACCCGGACTTCCTGGTTGCTACGCGGCTGGTGTTGGAGGAGGCCGGGTATCATGTGCGTGTGGCGCTGAGCGGCCAGGAAGGGCTCGATCTGGCTCGCCAGAAGACGCCGAATCTCATCATCCTGGACGTCATCATGCCGGGGCAGGATGGCTTCACGGTCTGCGAGGTGCTGAAGGGTGATCGGGGACTGCGCCACGTCCCGGTGATGATGCTTACCAGCTTCGCGGATCGGGTGTCGGAGACTTCTGTGGCGATGAGGCAGGGAATGATGCTGGAAGCAGAGGACTACGTGGACAAGCCCGTGCGCCCGCCAGAGCTTCTGCGGCGGATCGAAAGGCTACTGGCGCGCCTCAAGCAGCCGGACGAGGCGGGCGGCCCGTAGGGCCAGGAGGTGGGGCGATGATCATCACTGAACAGAAGCCGTTGGAAGAGATCCTGGCCATCTTGGAGGGCCACGAGGCGATACTGCTCGTCGGCTGTCCGATTTGTGCCACTAGCTGGGCCACCGGCGGAGAACCGCAGCTCGCGGAAATGAAGGTCTCCCTGGAGGAGGTGGGCAAGCGCTGTGTGGGCCTGCTGATGCCCGACGAGAGCACCTGTGATCTGCGCTTCACACGGCTCAAGTTGCGCCGGTCCAAGGAGGTACTGGTCCAGGCGGATGCGGTGCTGGTGCTTTCCTGTGGCGCGGGCGTGCAAACCGTCGCCGCGTTGGTGGACGTGCCGACCTACCCAGCTCTCAATTCCCTCTACCTGGCCCGTCTGCAAAGGCTGACCCTTTCGGATGAGCGCTGTCGGCTGTGTGGGGAGTGCGTGCTGGCGGAAACAGGCGGCATCTGCCCGGTGACCCTCTGCCCCAAGGGGCTGGCCAACGGCCCCTGCGGCGGCTACCTGGACGGCAAGTGCGAGGTGGACAAGGAGCAGGACTGCGCCTGGGTTATGATCCACCAGCGGTTGCACGAGCTGGGCCAGGGTGAGCGTTTCCAGGCGATCCGTGAGCCCAAGGACTGGAGCAAGGCCCGCCATCCGCGGCGCACTGACAAGCGGGCCCTCCAGCCTAAGCGGAGGAGAGGGGGTGGGGGATGAGCCGACTGCAAGCTGCACTGGAAGCGGGTGAGTTCGTGGTCACGGCCGAAATCGGCCCGCCCAAAGGGGTTGACGTCACCGAATTGCTGGCGACGGCCGAGCTACTTCGCCACCACGTTGACGCCATCAACGTCACCGACCAGCAGAGTTCGGTGATGACGTTGGGATCGCTGGCTGTCAGTTGGCTGTTGCAGGAACGGGGCATTGAGTCAGTCTACCAGGTGACCTGCCGCGATCGCAACCGCATTGCCCTGCAATCGGACCTGCTCAGCGCCCACGTGCTGGGTATCGAGAACATCCTTTGCCTGACCGGCGACTACACGACGCTGGGCGATCACCCCCAGGCCAAGCCGGTGTTCGATTTGGATTCGGTCACCTTACTGCGGACAGTGGAGATACTGCAGAGCGGGCAGGATCTGGCCGGCAAGCCGTTGAAGGGTTCCCCTCGCTTTTTTGCCGGCGCGGTGGTCAGCCCGGGCTCCAATCCACTGGAACCGCAGATCGCCAAGATGGAGAAGAAGGTGCGCGCCGGGGTCAAGTTCTTCCAGACTCAGGGGGTCTACGACGCAGAGCAGTTTGCCCGCTTCATGGAGCAGGTGGAGCATCTGAACGTGCCGGTGCTGGTGGGCATCATCCTGCTGAAGTCGGCGGGTATGGCTCGCTTCATGAACCGCAACGTGGCTGGGGTGCACGTGCCGGATCATCTGATCGAGGAGATGGCGGATGCGGAGGATCGGGTGAAGACGAGCATTGGGATAGCCGCTCGTCTGATCCGAGAGGCGAAGGACATCTGCCAGGGGGTGCACATCATGTCCCTGGGCTGGGAGCACCACATCCCGACCATCCTGGACGCGGCGGGAGTGTAGGTCAGGAGTTCGCCCGTTCGCAGTTGGCGGAGGACGATCTGGACTGGCTGGGCGGATTGCCGTTGCAGCAGCCGGTGAGCCTGGGCGGGGCAAGCTTTCATCTG
>CBDURC010000244.1:0-4793 GCA_965369635.1 uncultured Anaerolineales bacterium
ACATCGCCGTCAGCGACGCAAGCGCAAGTTGCGCTACCTGCGCCGGCGGCTGCAGAGGACAACAGACCCCGGCATACGTAGGCGGCTGATCATGAAGATGCGGCGGATCAGTCCGGGTGCACCCGTGCCTGAAGCATAGCTGGCCAGCGCAAGCGTGGGCGTGCACGAAGGTCAATCTTGGCGCCTCCTGGCGCGCGGCCGACCGCCAACTGAGCATAGTGAGGGGTCTCAGTTGATAGAGCCGGTCGTCGAGGCGCTGCTAGTGGAGAGACAGAGATGACACCGGCGCATCGCGGCGGCGGGCATGAACACACTGTGGTTCATCTCCGCCGAGGTGGCGCACTCAGAAAACCATTCACTCCGTATCTGCCGCTCTGCCCGACGGCTCGATATGTGGCTTTTGCCTCAATGCAAGGAGACATACGATGACTATTGTGGGCTATGGCAAGCAACTCACCGCGGAGCATCTCCGCATCCTTAGACAGGGCGTAGAGGCCTGGAACGCCTGGAGAGGTGAAGACCCTGCATTGGATCCATGTCTGAGGGGGGGGGCACTAGGTGGAGCCGATCTCCGAGGGGCTGACTTCCGACGGGTAGACCTTCGCACGGCGGACCTACGCGCGACAGACTTGACGGGCGCCGACCTGCGCGGAGCCGACCTGCGCTGCGCAGACCTCGTCGAAGCCAACCTGCGCCGAGCGTATCTGAGCGGCGCGGATTTGCGTAGGGTGAACCTGCGGAGCACAGATCTCCGCCGGAGTGATCTGGTCGTGGCTGACCTCAGTGGCTCTGATCTGCGCGGCGCGGACCTGCGCGGCGCAGACTTGAGACACGCGGATCTTCGCAGGGTGATCCTCGAACGGGCGAATCTCGAGGAAACCGACATGTGGGGCGCGATCGTTGGCTGGACTGTCTTCGGAGATGTTGACCTGAGCGGAGTCAGGAACCTGGAGACCGTGATACATCTAGGTCCCTCGACCATTGGCATTGACACCATCTATCGCTCGAAAGGCCGCATTCCAGAGGTCTTCCTGCGGCGAGCTGGCGTGCCGGAGGAGTTCGTCGGCCACCTTCCGGCCATCATTAGCGAGCACTTTCAGTCTGACACCTGCCTCATCGCCTATGCCGCCGCAGACGAGGAGATCGCTCGCAGGCTCCAGACCCACTTGCAGAGCAAGGGCCTGCGTTGCTGGTTGGCTCCCAAGGACATGGAACTCGATAAGAGGATCAGACAGAGCATTGACCCCACTATCCGTCTCCACGACAAGCTTCTGCTCATCCTGTCGCAGCACTCCACTGAGAGTGAGTGGGTTGAGGCTGTCGTCGAGATAGCCCTGGAGGAGGAGCAGGTGCGAGATCAGACCATGCTTTTCCCCATCGTCCTGGACGACAGCGTGATGGAAACCGAGAAGCTGTGGGCAGAGCAGGTGCGGAGAGCAGGGCAGATCAGTGACTTCCGATGCTCGGAAGACTCCGACGCCTATCAGGAGGCGTTCGCGCGCCTGGCAGGCTATCTTGAGAAGGAAGGCACGGAGGCAGAAGCGTGAGCTCGTGAGCGTAGCGAGCTCAATTGGCGCTTGCCTGGATGGAGGAAGTTGATCGCCACATCCGTTTCGGCCTCCTTCAGGATCTTCACATTGAGGGAGTGTTGGCAGGAGTCGTGAGAAGGCGAAGGGCTACTCTGTGCTCGCCGGCAACTCGATAGTGAACGTGGTGCCCTGGCCCAGTTCGCTGACGACCCCGATCCGGCCGCCGTGGGCCTGCACCAACTGCCGGACAATAGCGAGGCCCAGCCCACTCCCTGCTCCACTGGCGCGGGAGCGGGAACGGTCGCCGCGCCAGAAGCGGTCGAAGATGCAGACCAGATCCTCGGGGGGGATGCCCGCACCACTATCCTGCACGGTAATGCGCACACCGCCCTCCACAGGCCCTTGGGCGGGGATCCCCTCGACTGTGCTCGGCGCAGGCTCCGCCCGGAGCGTGATGACCCCGCCAGCAGGCGTGTGGCGCAGGGCGTTGTCCATCAGATTGCTCAGCACCTGATCCAGTCGCCCCACGTCGCCGATGATGGTCATGGCGGCTGGGGCTCCTTCGGTTCCATCGGTTCCATCGGTTCCATTCGGCAAGTTCCCCTCGACTGCGCTGGGGGCGGGCAGGGCCGGCTCGACTCGCAGGTCTATCCCCGCTGCTGCGGCCTGGCCGCTGAAACTGGTGCCCACGTCGGCCAGCAGCTCGGCCACGTCCACCGGCTCCCGCACCAGCGGCAGTTGCCCGGCCTCGGCCAGCGAAAGCGTCCGCAAGTCGTCCACCAACCGCGCCAGCAGGCGCGTCTCGTCCAGTGTGGCTTCAATGTGCTCTGCCGTTGGCTCGTACACGTCGTCGAGGATGCCTTCCAGATTGCCCCGGATGATGTGCAGCGGCGTGCGCAGTTCGTGGGCCACGTCAGCGGTGAGGTTGCGGCGTTGGCGGTCGGCGCGCTCCAACTCCTCGGTCATGCGGTTGAAGGACTGGGCCAGCCGATCGAAGTGCTTGGGGCCGTGGGTCACCACTGGCACCCGCACGCTCAGGTCCCCCTCGGCCACAGCGTCGGCGGCGGCCATGACGTCGGCTATGGGTGTGGCGATCTCCTGAAAGGCCCGCAGCGCCAGCGCCCCTGCCAGCAGCGGCAGCGACAGCGACAGGCCAATCCCTCCGATCCATACCAGCAGCGCCGTCTGCCCCCCACCGCCGAGCAGCCGCGTGAGCAGAAAGGCCAGCGCCGCCATCCCTCCCAAGATCAGCACGACAATGAACCCAAAGATGCCAATGAAGCGGAAAAAGAGGCTGCCCCGCTTGCGCCGCCACGCTCTCGGCCACTCCGGATGCTCGTGGATCCGTCTTCTACGTGCCCATGGCGGCTGATGGTCGTAGCGATGCCATGCTTCCCATCGGCGACGGGGCCGGCGTTTGTGGTTCCTGAACTTCTTCATGACGGTTTTTCCAAGGCGAGGCGGGTCGAATGGACGTCCCTCAGTCAAGTTGACCTGCTCTTCGACCTGCCTCGGCACTACTCGTCGGTGAATCTGTAGCCGATGGCGTAGACGGTGAACACGTAGCGCGGCTCGGCAGGGTTAGCTTCCAGTTTGCGGCGCAGGTTCTTGATGTGCGCATCTATGCTGCGATCGTAGCCATCGTAGGCGATGCCGTGCAGCCGGTCGAGCAACTGGGCGCGGGTGAGGGTCTGTCCTGGATGCTGGGCCAGCGTCGCCAGCAGGTTGAACTCGGTGCGAGTGAGACGGATCGGCTCTCCGGCGCGGGTGACGCGGTGGCCGAGCAGATCAATCTCCAGGTCGCCGGCGCGGATGAGACCCGGCTGATGGACGCCGCCCCGAACGCGGCGCAGGACCGCCCGCACACGGGCTACCAACTCGCGGGGCGAGAAGGGCTTGGTAATGTAGTCATCGGCGCCCAACTCCAGGCCGATGAGGCGGTCGGTCTCCTCGACGCGAGCGGTGAGCATGATGATGGGCACGTCGGACTCGCGGCGCAGCGCTCGGCAGACCTCCAGGCCGTCCATTTCCGGCAAGTTGAGGTCGAGCACGATGAGATCGGGCTGCTCGCGGCGCGCCATGGCCAATGCGGTCTTGCCGTCGGCCGCGGCGACGACGCGGAACCTGCTCCGTTCCAAGTAGTCCCGCGCCTGTTTGACGATTTTCGGTTCGTCGTCCACCACCAGGATCGTTTCGATCATGCGTTGTTCCCCTGACCGTCTTTGTATCACAGACGTCGCGAATCTGCAAATCCATTCAAGACTCTAGTGAAAAGAGGCCAAGAGCCATCAGCGGATTGAGCGGATGAAGCGGACGAAAATGAAACAGAATCGGCTCAATCGGCTCAATCCGCTGACAATCTTGGGTTTTTTCAGGGGAGTCATTCAAGACTCGCCGGACAGTGTCAGTGCGGACGAATACCACCGCTTTTCCGTCTTCAAAGTCAACCGTCCACGCAGATTGCGACCGGAACATCTCCAGAAGGTCGGCATCGCTGCGGCAGTCCAGCACCAGAAACTGCGCGCCGTACTCGTCGAGCACTTGTGGCCAATTCTCGTTCACACCACTTCCCTGGGCGACAGCATGATGTTGCAGCATAGGATGTCCCCTTGTCACTTGGTTACTTGTCACGCTTTCGAGAAACTCAACGTCTTCCGACCTTCGCTCGACAACCTGAACAACTGGCTGCCTGTGACCCCGGAGACGGCATCATCTTTGCTCATGTGAGGGTCGCTGAAGGATAGAACCCCGTTCCCCTTCAGCACCCTATGGAGCTCCGCCAGTATCGAACTGCGTCTGTTCAGCATGTGGAAGACATCGTACAGCAGAACGACGTCCAGGCTGGCATCTGGCAATCTGGTGTCGCAGTCGGAATGTATGGTCTCCACGTTCGTCAACTGCCGCTTCTCGGCGATCTTCTGAACTTGCTGGATTGCCAGGGGATGGATGTCCAGCGCGTACACCTTCCCTTCCTCGCCTACCATGTCGGCGGCGTCCACGACGTAGCCCCCTGGGCCGCACCCGTAGTCCAGCACCTGAAACCCTGGGGCAAGGCCCGCTTCCTCCAGGAGGTCCCTGGGGGGAAACAGGAAGTCGCGCACTCTGAACATAGCGGACATCATCGCAAAGGCAAACTTGGGCATTGGTCTGTCCATGGTTCTCTCCTCTAGTGGTCTACTTCGATTGTGCTAGTAGTCCATCACGTTGGTTTTGATGCGTGAGGGTAGCGATTCCGTCTCTGCATGACGCACCGGACTCCCGAAC
>CBDURC010000245.1:0-4780 GCA_965369635.1 uncultured Anaerolineales bacterium
GCTAGGTTTTCTCCATTCCATTCCTTAATAGCCAGTTCAATACAACTCCTGTTACTGTTCCGAGCACTAATCCACTTATAAACATAGATCCTCCTACTAACGAAAACCCCCACATCTTCCCTCTAATAGCCATTAGTCCCCAGAAAACAGGAGTAAGACCCCAGCCTAAGGCACTTGCTAAAACCCACCAACCAGCTCTTTTAACTTTTCTTCGTAAGACAGGCCATTGTAATAAGCCAATCAAAGCCCCCCCAACAGTGTAAATTAGAATCCAGATTAAAACAGGACCGAGGCTACCCACCCCGATATTTCTAGAGGAACCGAATGCCCAGAATACTAATCCAGCTACTAATTCACTTGCAGCTAAACCAGCAATACTTGCCAATATCCATGAAGCAGAAAGGGATACTTTCCGCTTCAGAATAATCCATTGTATTAGGCCAACTGAAGCTCCAATAATAGCTCCCATTATGCAATATTCAATTGCGTCTGTAAGTGCTTCGTTGACATAATTGTTGAGTATAGCACAACTTTCGATTATATCCCCAGTAAAGTAACTCGATGCAAAACCCAGTATCCAACCTATTGCGAAAAACACGGCAATAAGAATTACCCACAGGCTCCAAAAGCCCCAACCTAATTGAGATTTATTATTAGTCATGAAACATCTCCTTTCTTATTAGATTTTATATGTACAGGGAGTCCGTCATGATGTCGAAAAACTATGACTCTGATTTTGACATCCCTACTTACAAAGGGGCTGGCAAATCCAGATATCGATTTTGTTGGGCCAATGTCGGACTTCCTGAACAACTGATCGCTGCTGGCTGGGCCTGAACAGGCGATGAGCTATCAGCTATTGGATATTGGCTGAAGAGAGCGGGCGATGGGATTCGAACCCACGACCTTCTCCTTGGCAAGGAGACGTTCTACCACTGAACTACACCCGCATGTATGCGTTTAGCGTTCGGCGTCTGTCCCGAACCCCGAACTCAGAACCCTGAACTCCGATTTCCAGACTCATGGACCCGGCCGGATTCGAACCGGCGATCTCCTCCGTGCAAAGGAGGCGCCTTCCCACTAGGCCACGGGCCCTGACCGCAGTGCCGACGAGAGGACTCGAACCTCCACGCCCAGATGGGCAGCAGATCCTAAATCTGCAGCGTCTACCATTCCGCCACGTCGGCAGAATCCTTTGCCGGGGAAACCTCACGTCGGCAGCTTGCTCTCATTTAGGGCAGCCGGTCGTACCCCCGATTCTGTTCTAGCCGTCATCTGTCTCAGAACGCTCCAGAGAGCGTCCTGGCGGCTCCTGGCTTGCGGGGTGCTACCCCGCTTCGCCGTCGCCGCTGCGGTGAGACCGAAGCGCTTGGCCCGGCCCCCTCACCTTGCTCCCGGTTGCACGCTCACCTAGCCGGCCGCATCGCTGTGACCGCTGGTGGGCTCTTACCCCACCGTTTCACCCCTCACCCGCACCTTGCCACCGCCGGAACGGTTGCGGCAAGGTAGCTGGCGGGTCTGCTCTCTGTTGCGGTTGTAGTCACCCGCCGGTTACCCAACGGGCGCCCCCACTTACTGTTTCGTGGGGCAACCTTGCCCCTCCCCTTGGGTGGGCTGGGAGTCGGGAGGTTCCTCTACTCAGTCAACAACACTGAGTAGCGACGGCTCGCCGGCTGCCTTCTTCATACTTCTCTCTGACAGCACACACGGAGTTGCCGGACTATCCCTGGCAACGACCCATTATACCACAAGCCCTGGAGTCTTGTCAACTCGCGCCCATCTTCACCACAATGTCGCTGATGACGTTACCGGCCTCATCTCCTCGATCGGCCGCGTTGCTCAGATGGCGGTAGACCTCTCGCAGCTTGAGCATGTTCATGATGTGGTGCACGTCTTCGGGGCCGGAGAACAGGTCGGCGATGGCCTCCCGGTATACTCGTTCCACGCGGTTCTCCAGCGCTTTCGCCCGTTGCGCATGGTCCACAGCCACACGAGGGTGCTGTTCCAGACGCTGCATCGCCAGGTGGATTTCGTTGCATGCCTCCACCAGGAGCGACACCATGCGCCGCATGTAGTCGTTGGGCTCTACATTGAGGATTTCCATCTCGTCCACGGTCGTATACGCATAGTCTAGCACATCGTCAATGGCTCGCGAGAGGGCGAAGATGTCTTCGCGATCAATCGGCGTGACGAAGGTGCGATTTAGCTCATCAATCAGGATGCGGCGCAGTTCGTCTGCCTCTTTCTCCGCCCTGTCCACTTTCTTGGCCTTGGCTGGGTCCTTGTGCTGCATATAGTCCTGCAGACGTTTCAGCCCTTGCAGTGTGACTCTGGCCTGTTCGGTCAGCAAGCGGATGAAGTTGTCCTGCCGTGGTCGGAAGAAATCCCGGAAGCCCATTCCACTCTCTCCTCTCAGGAGCTCACTGTCCCACTCCGAGGTAGTTGAGACCGAGATACAGAAGCCCGGCCATAGCTGCGCTGGCTGGGATGGTCAACAGCCAGGCCATGGCGATCTCCCGCGCTACCCTCCAGCGTACTTTGGACACCCGCTCCCCCGAGCCCACGCCCAGAATGACGGAGCTCACCACATGCGTCGTGCTCACCGGTCCGCCGAGCAGTGCCGAACTGAGGATGATGGCTGCCGACGCCGCCTGCGTAGTGAAGCCGTGGATGGGACGGATCTTGTAGAACTTCGTTCCCAAGGTGCGGATGATCCGCCAGCCGCCGGAAGCGCTGCCCAATGCGATCGCGCCCGCACTGATGACGATCACCCAGCGGGGCACCGCGAAATCGGACAGATGGCCCGTGGTCACCAGCGCCATGGTGATGATGCCCATGGTCTTCTGAGCGCCATTGGTGCCATGGCTGAGCGCCAGGGCCAGCGCCGTGACCGTCTGCATGCGTTTGAACCAATGGTTGACCCGCGGCGAGGCCCCGCGCACCAGAAACAGCACCAGCTTCATGAGAAGGTAGCCTGTTGCGAGCCCGATGATCGGCGAGAAGAACAGTGCGATGGCGATCTTGGTCAGTCCACCCGGTTTGATCACGCCGAACCCAGCCTCCAGGCTGGTTGCCCCGATGATGCCACCCAGCAGAGCGTGCGACGAACTGGACGGTATGCCGAGCAGCCAGGTGACCACATTCCAAATGATGGCGCTCAGCAGCGCGGCCATGATGACCTTCGTGGTCACCGAGTACGGATCCACTACCTCTGAGCCGACGGTCCTGGCGACTGCCGTGCCGAAGAGGAACGGGGCGGCAAAAGACGCCACAGCGCTCATGACCAGAGCCCGTCGTGGCCCCATGGCTCGCGAAGCAATCATCGTGGCCACAATGTTGCTGCTGTCGTGAAAGCCATTCAGATAGTCGAACAGGATGGCTACGCCGATAAGCACGAGCAGCCAAACGGACATGCTCAGCAAAGCCTCTCTCCTTCGAAGTCACCCCCAGGCCGTGACTCTATCCACACTTCACCACTTGGCCCGATCTCTCTCTTCCAGATGGGCACGACGATCTTCAACCGGTCAATGCCGTAGCGACAGGCATCGAACGTGTCCGGTCGATGGGCTGCAGCCACGGCTATCACCACGCTAACCTCTCCCACGGCCAGGCGGCCCGTACGGTGGACGATACTCACTGCCTCGATCTGCGGCCAGCGCTGCCGGATCTCGGCGCCGACCTGCGCCAGCATGGCCTCGGCCATCTCGGGATAGGCTTCGTATTCCAGGGACTCCACTTCCCGTTCGCCCGTCCGATCCCGCACTACGCCCGTGAAGCTGGTGATGGCGCCGATGCTGCGCGCGGCGACGCGGGCATTCACTTCGTCTACCGAAATGGGCTCCGTGGTGATCTCGAAAAGCCTCTGCTTTGTCCGCTCCATCCGCTTTATCCGCTGACTACCCACCGCCCACGGGTGGGATGAGGGCTACTTCATCCTCGTCGTGTAACACCTGATCGGGCTTGGCATATCGAAGATTGACTGCAACAAGCACTCCCGCGTTCCGCAAATGGAGTTGGGCGAACTGTGACTGCAGTTGGGCTCGTAGGTCGGCCACCGTGGCTCCCTCCGGCAGTTCCAGTTCCAGCAGCGAGCGTCCCAGGGCCTGCCGCACCGAAGCGAATAGCTTCACCCTGATGTTCACGTTCTTTCCCTTCGCCACTCGCCTGATCGGCCACCGCGCTTTTCCACCAGGCGGATGTTGCCGATTTCCATCGTCTTCTCCACCGCCTTGGCCATGTCGTAGATGGTCAGCGCGGCCACAGCCACGGCGGTGAGCGCTTCCATCTCCACACCCGTCTTGCCGCGGCAGCGCACGGTGGCCGTGATGCTCACCTTGCTGGCCGCATCGTCCGGGTCCAGATCGAAATCCAACCCTACGTAGGTCAGCGCTAGCGGGTGACAGAGCGGGATCAGGGAGGCGGTGCGCTTGGCGGCCATGATGCCGGCCGTGCGCGCCGTAGACAGCACATCTCCCTTGGGCAGATTGCCCTCGCGGATCAACTGCAGCGTGTCCGGCAACATGCGCACCTCGCCGCAGGCGATGGCCTCCCGCTCCGTGTCCGGCTTGCCGCCTACGTCCACCATTGTCGCCCGACCCTGCCCATCCAGGTGGGTTAGAGACATCATTCCTCCTGATGCAAAACGCCGCCCGTCTGGCGGCGTTTTGCCGATGACCACGCACATTGTAGCCGATTTGGCGCGTTCTGCCAAATCGGTAGACTGTTCCGCGCCAAGGCAAGTAGATGGCCAAAGCCACACCTGCGGGTTCAGAGCAGTCTC
>CBDURC010000246.1:0-4777 GCA_965369635.1 uncultured Anaerolineales bacterium
AAGGAACGAAAGAAGGAATGCTGCTGCGGCAGTGGAGCGAGGAGAGCGACGCGCTGCCCAACGAGAGCGGCAAGCTCATCACGCCGCTCACAGGCCAGGGTGGCGATCCGCTGCTGCCAGGCATCTACTACCTGGTCATGACCGTGCCGGAGATCGAGTACGAGGAGTACCGCCGCCCACCGCACGTCATGCTCATCCTCTCCCGCTACAACCTGATCCTCAAGAGCACGGTCGGCGAGGCGCTGCTGTGGGCCACAGACCTCAAGACCGGCCAGCCGGTGGATGGGCTGCCTGTGCGCCTGCTGGATGAGAAAGGGCTGGCGGAACGGGGCGATACCGACGAGGAGGGGCTGTTCGGAGCCGAGTACGGTGAGCGAGACTCCTGGCGGCCGCTCTACGCGTTCGTAGGGGAGCAGGGGACTGAGAACTACGGCGTGGTGATGAGCCGCTGGAGCAACGGCGTCAGCCCTTGGGACTTCCAGTTGCGCGGCGAGACCTATCGCGAGCCCTACAGCGGCTACTTCTACACCGAGCGCCCCATCTACCGGCCCGGTCAGACGGTGCATTGGAAGGGCATCATCCGCACCGACGACGACGCCCGCTACGGTCTGCCGCCGCAGACAGTCCCCATCTCGGTGACCATCCGCGACGGCATGGGCACCGAGGTGTACGGGGCTGAGCATAATCTGAGCGACATGGGCACGCTGCACGGCGACCTGGAACTGGACGAGGAGGCGGGCCTGGGCGGCTACTGGCTGGAAGCCGTGCTCGACGAGCAGCACTTCGGCACCTCCTTCCAGGTGGCCGAGTACCGCAAGCCGGAGTACGAGGTCAGCGTGCAGACCGATCAGCCCGAGTACATCCAGGGCGATACCATCAGCGCCACCGTGCAGGCCAACTACTTCTTCGGCGGGCCGGTGAAGGAAGCCGCCGTGCGCTGGGCCGTGCTGAGCCAGGACGCCTCCTTCCAGTGGAAGGGCAAAGGCTGGTACAACTTCAGCGACTGGGACTGGGGCGACTGGCGGAGAAGCGATCAGTTGACTCGCTTCGGCGAGCTTCTCGCTGAGGGCCAGGGACAGACTGAGGCCGATGGCAGTTTCAGCTTCTCCGTCCCCGCCGACATCGCTCAGTACAAGCGGAGCCAGGTCTTCACCTTCGATGTGATCATCACCGACGTCAACGGGCAGGAAGTGGCCAGCCGCGCCGCGGTGGTGGTGCACAAGGGCGAGTTCTACATCGGTGTATCGCCGCGGCGCTACGTGGGGCGGGTGGGCGAACGGCAGGAGGTAGATCTGATCACCGTAGACCCGCAGAGCGAGCCGGTGCCCGAAGTGGAGCTGACCGTGGTGGCAGCCCAGTACAAATGGTACAGCGTCCAGGAAAAGGGCGACGATGGCCGCTTCTACTGGACGAGCAAGGCAGAGGTGACTCCTATTGTCACCAAGACACTGACCACCGACGCCGGCGGCAAGGCGCTGTTCGAGTGGACGCCGCCCGAGGCCGGCGAGTACAAGATCATCGCCAGCGGCCAGGACGACCGCGGCAACGAACTGCTCAGCTCCGCCTTCATGTGGATCAGCGGCAAGGACTTCATAAGCTGGCGGCGGGAGAACACCGACCGCATCGACCTCATCGCCGACAAAAAGGAATACGAGCCGGGCGACGTGGCCGAGATCCTCGTCCCCCATCCCTTCCAGGGCGAAGTCGAGGCGCTGCTGACCATCGAGCGGGGGCACATCTACGATCATCGGCGGCTGACGCTGACCACTAACAGCGAGACCATCGAGGTTCCTATCACCGCCGAACACATCCCCAACATCTTCATCTCCGTGGTCATCGTCAAGGGCATGGACGAGGCGGATCCGCATGGTTCTTTCAAGGTAGGCTACATCGAACTGCCCGTCTCCACCGCGCAGAAGGAGCTGCAGGTGACCATCGTGCCCTCCAGCGAGCGGGTGGGACCGCGCGACACGGTGACCTACACCGTGGAGGCCAAGGATCACGCCGGACAGCCGGTGCAGGCGGAGTTCTCCCTGGCGCTGGTGGACAAGGCGGTGCTGGCGCTGGCCGACGCGTCTGGCCCGAGCCTGCTGGATCATTTCTACCGCCAGCGGGGCGTGGGCGTGGGCACGGCGGCCACGATGGTGACCAACCTCAATCGTGTGGTACAGGAGGCGGTGATGGAGGCCGGTCGGGGGGCCAAGGGTGGCGGTGGCGGCGGGCCCGGTGATGTGCCCTCCGTGCGCCGCGAGTTCCCCGACATCGCCTACTGGAACCCCGTCGTGCAAACCGACGCTGGCGGCAAGGCAGAGGTGAGCGTACCGCTGCCGGACAACCTCACCACTTGGCGCATGACCGGCAGGGGGCTCACCGCGGCTACGGAGGTGGGAGAAGCGCAGAACGACGTTGTAGCCACGCAGGACCTGCTGGTGCGGGCGGTGGCTCCTCGCTTCTTCGTCGTCGGCGATCAGGCCGACCTGGCGGCGGTGGTACACAACAACACCGACGAGGACGAGGAGGTGGAGGTCAGCCTGGGGGCCGTGGGGCTGGACATCAAGGGGCCGGCCTTGCAGCAGGTCACCGTGCCCGCGCAGGGGCTGGTCAAGGTCACCTGGCCGGTGTCGGTGCTGCCGGGCGATCAGACGATGGTGATCTGGACGGCGAAGGGCGAGCGGAACGACGATGCCATGGAGCTGACGCTGCCGGTGTATCGCTACTCCACGCCCGAAGTGGTGGGCACCAGCGGCCAGGTGGCGGCCGGCGAGTCACGCCTGGAGGCCATCCGGCTGCCGATGGTGATTGACGCTTCGCAGGGCGACCTGAGCGTCAAGCTGGAGCCGTCACTGGCTGCCGGCATGCTGGAGGGGCTGCAGTACCTGGAGCACTACCCGTGGGAGTGCGTCGAGCAGACCATGAGCCGCTTCCTGCCCAATGTGCTCACCTACCGGGCGCTCCAAGACCTGGGCATTGAGCGGCCAGACTTGCAGACGAAGACGGCGCAGCTCGTGGGCGTTGGCCTGCAGCGCATCTACAACCAGCAGAAGATGAACGGCGGCTGGGGCTGGTGGGCCACCGACGAGAGCCGCCCCTTCCTCAGCGCCTACGTGCTCTTCGGGCTGTACCATGCTGACGAGGCCGGTTTCCTGGTGGACGAGGAGGTGATGGAGCGGGCCAGCCGCTACCTGAAGCGGCAACTGCACGACCCCGACGACCTGATCGAGTGGCAGCTCAACCAGCAGGCCTTCTTGCTCTTCGTCCTGGCGGAGGTGGGTGAGCCGGACGTGGGCCGGACCGTGGCCCTCTTCGACTACAGGGAGAAGCTGGCCCACTACGGCAAGGGCTACCTGGCCATGGCCCTGGGTCTTGTCGAGGAGGAGGGAGAGCGCAGCCGCGTCGACACGCTGCTCAGCGATCTGGTTAGCGAGGCCACCCTCTCCGCGACGGGTGCTCACTGGGAGGAAGGTACGGTGGACTGGTGGACGATGAACACCGATACTCGCTCCACTTCTGTCGTGCTTGATGCCTTCGCCCGCTTGGCACCCGACGAAGCGCTGGCCCCCAACGTGGTGCGCTGGCTGATGGTGGCCCGCAAGGCCGGCCGCTGGGAGACGACGCAGGAGACCGCCTGGGCGCTCATCGCTCTCACTGACTGGATGGCCGCTTCCGGCGAACTGGAGGCAGACTACTCCTGGGAAGTGCGGCTCAACGGCGAGCTGCTGGGTGAGGGCACGGCCAGCAAGGACAACGTGGACGAGGCAGTGGAGCTAGAGGCCGACATCGCCCAGCTTTTCCTCGACCGGGCCAACGCGCTGCTGCTGGAGCGGCTGGAACCGCAGGCCGGTCAGACAGGCGAGGGGCGGCTGTACTACACGGCGCACCTGCGCTACTTCCTGCCGGTGGAAGAGCTGGAGCCGCTGGATCGGGGCGTGGTCGTCGCCCGCCGCTACGAGATGGCCGACTGTGAGGACACGAAAGGAACGAAAGGCGGGGAGGACTGCCCGCCGGTGAGCCAGGCCCAGGTGGGCGACGTCATCCGCGTGAAGCTGACGTTGGTGGCGCCCAACGATCTGCACTACCTGGTCGTGGAAGACCCACTGCCGGCCGGCTGCGAGGCCGTGGACATCAGCCTGAAGACGGTCAGCGCGCTGTACGAGGGACCGGATATGGATGTGGTCGAACGCGAACCGGAGGCTCCTTTGTGGTGGAACCTGTGGCTGCCGACGCACAGCGAGCTGCGGGACGAGAAGGTGGGGCTGTTCGCCACCTGGCTGCGGCGGGGTACCTACGAGTACACCTACCTGATGCGGGCCAGCCTGCCGGGCCGCTACCTGACGCTGCCCTCGACCGCCTACGAGATGTACTTCCCGGAGGTATGGGGCCGCGGCGCCGGCGGTGCGTTCACCGTTACAGAGTGATGGGAGACTGCGTTTCCTAACGATGGCCGAGATGGGGATGGAGTCTCCTGACCGAGCCCGTCTCGCCTCGGTCAGGAGACCTTCGGCGAACGGCGAGGAGATGTTGGAGAGCAGTCAACTGCTGCCTGGCCGCATGGCCGCCGATTGAAATCGCGGCTTGGGAGCGCTTCGCGCTGCCCGACTGCCTACGCAGTCGGACTCCGCGTCGGCGCAGGCCGACGCCGGGACGAGTGAGCACTCTCTCAGACAAAACATGAGCGGCTGTGACTGCTCACAGCAAGGGACCACAAAGCAACATCCCCCAGCGGCACCACTGGGGGATGTTTTTCTTGGTGGGGTATTCACAAGACAGATATCAGGTG
>CBDURC010000247.1:0-4728 GCA_965369635.1 uncultured Anaerolineales bacterium
ACGAAGTTGGAGCCGATGAACCCGGCCCCGCCGGTAATGAGCAGATTCTTCAAGGTCTCTTACCTCCCCGTAGGATATGTTCGTAGTCAGGCACGGAACGGAGTGGAGTGGAGTGCCGTCCAACGCCACTCCGCTGCGCCACGTGGCTTACTACGAACATCGCTCCTCTAAGCAACTACGGTAGTAGAGCAAGTCTTCTTCCGCAGTATCGTAGCGGTCGTCATTGTCGTGCAGGCCGGCCAAAGCAATGATGGCATCCTCAAGCAGCAGTTCGTCGGTACGGAATACTTTCATAGCCAATGCCTTCGCAGCCCAGGCCGTAGCCTGCTCTTTGCTCAGCCTGTCTGCCAGGTAAGCCTCGATTGTCGCGCACGTCTCTGCTTTCAGTTCAGCTCTCATGGCTGCATCCCGATGCCGGGCGGATCTGAAGCGATGCACAGCAAGCTCATTCTACCACGACTTGCGCCAATGGCAAAAGCAACGTGCGACGCACTACGAAAGCGCGTCGCACGCTCGCGGTTGGGCCTTCCTCTGCCTCGTGCACAGAGGTCTACCAGGGATGAGGCGCGCGGCACAACGGAGGAGTTGTGGCCTCCTCCTCCGTCAGTGCCAAGCGGTAATCAGTCGTTCAGTCGTAGTGCCGCCAGGTGCCGTCGTTGTAGAGCACGTAAATGCCACCGCAGGGCGTCCAGAGCATGGCGCCGCCCGCGAAATCCTGCACCGAGACCTGAACCTCCCATCGGCCTGTGGACGGCCAGCCGACATGAGGAGTCAATGGCCCGTAGCACTGGCAGTCATCCCAGGGATCGGGAAGCGTGCCCCAACGCCCGTTGCGGTACAGGACGGTGACTTGCTCCTGGTCTTCCCGCCAGATAACGATGCCGTGCTGGAAGCGCTGCTCGGCACCATCCACGGTGAATTCCAGTGCCTGCGGGCAACCCAACTTCTGGCGCACGCTGGCGTACCTGGTCCACACGCGGCCGAAGCCCATCACAGGCGTAATGCTGCACTGGACCGGCGACGGTGGCGGTGGCCAGGGCGACGGTGGCGGTGGCCAGGGCGGCCAGGGCGGCGATGGTGGCGGCGGTGGCGGAGACGGCGTACAGCCGGGAATCACCAGCCGCTGTCCGGGGTAGATGAGGTTGGGATTGCTGATACCATTGGCCCGGGCGATGCTCCACATGCTGACGCCGTAGCGGCGGGCGATCGTGCTCAGCCATTCGCCGCGGCGCACGATGTGGATGCAGGAGGGCGTAGGCGTGGGCGTTGAGCCGCAGGGGATCACCAACAGTTGGCCAACGTAGATGACGTTGAGGTTGGTGATGCCGCTGGCCCGGGCGATGGCCCACATGCTGACGCCGTAGCGGGTGGCGATCCTGTAGAGGGTTTCTCCCCGCTGCACCCGGTGGTAGATGGGATCGCATCGCGAGGGGGCAGCGGCGGCCGTTGCAGGCAGCATGGTCAGCAACAAGACCACGATGAGCGTGAGGAACAGCAGCCGTTTTCTCATGACATCCTCCTTTTTCTGACAGGGCTTGCGCAGCAGCGTGGCGAATGGAGGGCACGAGGTTGGGGAAACCGCCTCCAAGTTCCCCGGGGGTTTCTGCTGCACAGGCCGGCTTGGGATACCGTCGAGGGCCATAATTCCTGCACCAAGTATAACATGTTCTGTGATTCCTGTCAAGTTGCCGATTCCTTCGGCGGACTGGCTGCTGGCATAGGTCATGTCGATTTTCGAGCAAGCTTTCGCAGATAAGCCCTATCCCCTCAGTTGTCCATAGGGGACAAAACAGCTATAATTGGTAACTGCTTAGCCAGGTAACGATCGGACACGGATCAACACGGATTCGACGGATATACACAGATACATCCTGAGAAATCCGCGAGAATCCGTCCAATCCGTGGGAATCCGCGTCCCATTTCCAGTCCCTTGGGCAGCAGCCTGACCAGTTACGAAATCTGCATACATAAGGAGGCTACCATGGAACGTTTCAAAGCATACGTAGAGGCGAACCGAGAGCGGTTCCTGGAGGAGCTGACCGACTTCTGCCGCCAGCCGAGCATCTCTACCCAGAACGTGGGCATCGCCGAGATGGCGGAGCTGGTGAAAGCCCAGTTCGAGAAACTGGGCGCACAGGTGCGGATGCTGGAGACCGGCGGGCCGCCCGCTGTCTTCGCGGAAATGGGTCAGGGCGAGCGCACGTTGCTCTGCTACAACCACTACGACGTGCAGCCTCCCGACCCATTGGAGGAGTGGCACTCGCCCCCCTTCGAGCCCACCATCCGGGATGGGAAGATCTATGCTCGCGGCGTCGCCGACGACAAAGGTGACTTGATGGCCCGCATCCAGGCAGTGGAGGCCTACCTGGCCATCTTCGGCGAACTGCCGCTGCGGCTGAAGTTCTTCGCCGAGGGGGAGGAAGAGACCGGCAGCCCCCACCTGGCATCACTGGCGGAGCAACACGCCGACTTGCTGCGGGCTGACGGTTGCCTGTGGGAAACGGGCGACAAGGACGAGGAGGAGCGTTTCACCCTCTTCCTGGGCCTGAAGGGGGATCAGTATCTGGAACTGCGCTGCCGCGGTGCGAAGAGCGACTTGCACTCAGCCAACGCGGGGCTGGTGCCCAACCCCGCCTGGCGGTTGGTCTGGGCGCTGAGCACGATGAAGGACGAGCAGGACCACATCACCATAGACGGCTACCGGGACCATGTGCGCCCGCCCACAACCGAAGAGCTGGCCGCGCTGGAACGCATCCCCTTCGCCGACGGCGCCATGCGGAAGGCGTGGGGTATTGACCGCTTCATCAACGGTGTGCAGGGTGCCGAGGCACTGCGGGTCTTCCTCTACGAGCCGACTTGCACCATCAGCGGCTTTCGCTCGGGTTACATCGAGCCGGGGCAGAAAACGGTGCTGCCCAGCACGGCCATGGTCAAGCTGGATATGCGCTTGGTGCCGGATCTGTCGCCCGAGCTGGCGCTGAGGCTGGTGCAGGAGCACCTGGATCGCCGTGGATTCCAAGACATCGAGGTAGAGTCGCTGGGCTCGCTGCCTGCAGCTCGCTCGCCATTGGATGCGGAGATCGTCGGGGCGGCAAAGGCAGCGGCCGTGGCGGTGTATGGTCACGAACCGGTGATCTATCCCACCCATGGTGGCAGCGGCCCCATGTATTACATCTGCCAGGGACTGGGAACACCTGGCGTGATGGCCGGTGTGGGCTATCCAGGCACAAACATCCACGCTCCCAACGAGAATATCCGCCTGCAGGACTACTTCGAGGGCATCTTGTTCGTGGGAGAGCTAATACGGAGGTTTGGGGAGAAGGGATAACGAGGAGCAGCAGGGAAAAGGGAGCGGCGTTCATTTGGCCTGCTTGCTCAGAGCCGCGTCCTGCCGCAAGTCAGCCCAGACCTGCTGGCGTTCGGCGTGGTCATTGAAAGAGAGGTACACGGTCTCTTGCCCCTCTTCCGCCTGACAGACAGCTTTCAGGGCAGGGCGAGGACGACGTCCGAAGCGCAGAGTGCCCAGTGTGAGATCGAGGATCTGTTCGGGGCGGAAGAAGATGTACCACATCCCCACCTCGCGCTCCGGCCGGGTGCCCAACAGCAGAATGCGAGATGGAGGGATGATGGCCATCACAACATGTTCGCGCGTGGCAAAGGTGCGGAAATAGGCCGTCAGCTCGCTGAAGTGGTGCTCTTTGCCTTCAACTTCAAAGCGGCCGGTGGCACGCAGTTCGATCCTGTCGGAGGGCTTCAAGGGAGCGACCGGACCAGGGCTGGCAGGCGAATCTTCCGCCGAGAAGATGACGTACTGGTTGCGCCTGGCCCAAAAGGCAAGCGCCCAAAGGATCAGAAAGACACCCACTACCGCGTAGATCGTCGCCCGTGCCCCAGGCACTACACCCAGCGAGGCCAGTCCCGCCAGCAAGACGAGGGCGAACGAGAGCCAGTAGTCGAGGGGCCAGCCGTTCCAGCGATGGCTGCTCAACTGGTAACTTAGCCGGAACAGAGTTCTGCGAAGGGTTAGCATTGCCTTTGACAGCTCAGTACCGATAACGAGGATCGGGCAGGTTTGTAGTAGCGACTCCACTCCAATCGCTGTGCAACGGAAAACGGCCACTGAAGTGGCTACTACAAACCTGGCACTCCAGAACTGACGATGCACTGGCTGGATAGGCTAAGCCGCGAGGATGGCTTGCAGTTGATGCGCGTCCAGGGTCTCCGTCTGCATCAGCTTCTGAGCGATCTCTGCGAGCTTGTTACGGTAGGCAGTGATGACCTCCTTGGCTCGCGTGAACGCATCCTCTATAATGCGACGGACTTCCTCATCAATGTCCTGGGCCACTTCCTCACTGTAGTTCCGCTGTTCGCCAATCTCCCGCCCCAGGAAAACCAATTCCTCTTTGTGACCAAAGACCATCGGCCCCAGTTTTTCGCTCATCCCATATTCGGTCACCATCCGCCGCGCCAGCTTGGTCGCTCGCTCCAGGTCATTGGCGGCTCCGGTGGTCACGTTGCCGAAGGTGATCTCCTCCGCCACCCGGCCTCCCAGCAGCCCTGCTATCTGATCTTTGAGCCGAGAGCAGCTTTCCAAGACGCGATCTCCCTCAGGGAGAGGCATCGTGTAGCCCAGAGCCATGCCGCGCGAGACGATGGACACCTTGTGCACCGGGTCGCAGAGAGGCAGCTTGGACTGCACCAACGCATGCCCCGCTTCGTGATAGGCGA
>CBDURC010000248.1:0-4719 GCA_965369635.1 uncultured Anaerolineales bacterium
GCTGCTATGGTCTGCGGGAATCTGAGGCGCCATCGCCGAGAGACTCGTTTCAGAAGGCGTAACTGCTCAGGCTGCTGCCCATAGGACTGAAAATGGGACGCGGATTCCCACAGATTGGACGGATCCTCGCGGATTTCTCAGGATGTATCTGTGTGTATCCGTCGAATCCGTGTTGGTCAGTGTCCAATGCTTGCCTGGCTGAGCAGTTACCGGAAAGCTGCATGTCGAGTCAGCAGATTGCCGCACTTGGAGATTAGAAAGCGATCACGGTGCCGGCTGCGAAGCTAATCGTGATTCCCTTTGCCAGCCAGTAGAACGAGATTGGTGGGCACAAAGCGGGAGCGTGGCCTTCGCCTGGCGGCTGAGTGCGCACCGCAAGGGGTATGGCCGAGTGCGGCTTGAGCGGGTGCAGGAGGATTGAGGGGAGGAACTGCCTGGGGACAGAAGGGGCGTGCTTTGGGCACAGAAGAGGGGGCTACAGCATATCTGAGCCCACCTGGTGGGGGATGTGTCGCAAGCTGCGTATGCTTGCCCAGGTGAGCTACTTGAGCAATTGCACGAATTGATCGCGGGTAAGCACGCGGCGATTGTCGCTGGCACGCCGCAGAACAATGTGACTGCCTGTCTGGTGGTCAATCTCGAAGCCATCGCGTTCCAAAGCCCGGACGACCTGGCGCGCCTTCACAGTGGGCAGGCGAACCATCACGCTGGCTCCAGGGCCACACTCAACCGCCCGATGAACTGCTCCTCGCTGGACTCAATGGGGATCAGTTCGCCGTGTTTGCGCAAGCTGGCGCAGTAGGCGCGGATGGCGTCAGCGGCCATTTCGCGGGCTTCTTCCAAGGTGCGTCCCTCGGTGTAGCAACCTGGAAGGGCCGGCACGGAAACGATGTATTCACCCTCAGGCTGACGTTCGATGACTACTGTGAACTGGTATGTGTTCATCCTTCATTCACCTTTCCGAATGTGTTCATCAGCACTGATTATAGCATAGAGAATCAGCCAAGTCAATTGACACGCCTTCGTCCACCAATCCTCAATATGGCCAGTCCAGTGACCCGCACCCCCTTGTTGGCCCTGCAATCGTGTGTTATTGTCAAGGGTTCGGCCCGAATCAGTTCGACTTGGGCCGATCTTCAGGCAGTACCAGGGCAGGACCAGCCTCGATAACAACATCAAGTTGGCAATAACGCGGTGATGTAGGCGTAGGGCGTCCCGACTTGTCCTGAAACTCGACGTTGTTTCTCCATTACGGAGGGCGAAAACGTGAGAATCTGAAGACAGACGCTCCCAGGGATTTCATACTAGGAACTGCTGTTTCGGCGCAAAACCTCTTGACGATTCACCGGAGGCGTGGTAGAATGGTAATGAGATAAGCAGACACTTCACCGCGCCAGGGAGGATGAGGACGATGAGGCCACGAATGAATTCGCGGCCTGCTAACCAAAACAAGTTGAAACATGTTGCCAATGCCACTTCAGCCTGCTTGAGCAGGTTTCTGGTGTCAGACATCGAACCCATTCGATGGGCTGGCAATTGGAGCAAGTCACATCATGCAGAGGCCCTTCGATCAGCCTATCCACACCGAAGGCGGCGCCGTTGTTGGCGGCGATGTGCACGCTGGGCGAGATGTCGTCCTTGGGGACCAGATCAACATCACGGGTGATGGCAACGTCGTCGGCGATCACAGCAGCGCCACGGTGATCAAGCAAGTCACCGAAGGTATCACGGTAGAGGGGTTCCTGCAACTGATGGAGCATATACGCCAGCAACTTCCCGCTGCCAGGCTGGATGGCGATATAGAGGACATCGTTGACGCCGACGTACGGGTCATCGAGCAGCAGGCGAGCAAGGAGAAGCCCAGCAAACCCATCATCCTCAGCAAACTCAAGGGAGTCACCGAGTTGCTGACGGAGATGGGCAAGGTCGTGGCCGCGGCCACCGCCCTGGCGGCGCTGGCAGAGAAGGCTATCACCTGGGCATAGCAACTGTTCCCGTGAGGGCGTTGGCTATGGCCCTGGGCCGGGAAGCCCCGACCTCTCGCGCCTGGCCAGGGTGCGGGCCGATCTTGGCAGGCATGCTGACTGCCGAGTTGGGCCAGCCGTTGCTGCAGAGGCTGCGAAGGATGCGAAGGAGATGACATCCCATGTCCGACAACGATACCACCATCGCCGAACTGCGCGCCAGCGTGCAGCGTTTCGTAGACGAACGGGACTGGGCGCAGTTCCACAATCCCAAGGACCTCAGCGTCTCGCTGTGCATCGAGGCTGCTGAACTACTGGAGGAGTTTCAGTGGTTGCGCCCGGAGCAAGTCGAGGCGGCCAGCCGTGACCCGCAAGCCCGCGCCCGCGTGGCCGGCGAACTGGCCGATGTGCTCATCTATGCCTTCAGCCTGGCCAATGCCCTCGATCTGGACATCGCCACGGCGGTGCTGGAGAAGCTGGCCGTCAGTGGAGACAAATACCCGGCCGATCGCTATCAGGGACGCTTCCGGCTGGACGGATAGCCTCTGCACCGCTCGGCGAGCGCGGCGAGCGCGATGTAACCACCCCGTACAGCCTGCGCTGGTCAGAGAGCAGCGCGAACCGGAGGAATGCTCTATTGGGGGTTCGCGTCGAGTTCGTGGCCTTTCAAGGCGTAGGTATCGTATGTATGATGGGGGTGTCACCGCATCAGCCTTGCTGCCGCTGATCCTGTCCGTTAGATGGCAATAGTGATACCTGGCCGCGTTCACGGTGGCTCAAGCAGAATGGCAGAGTGTCAAATAGGCGGATGCCAAGATGAAGACGGCGAAGCAAGATAGGCTTATGTCGCTGGTTGGAGACTGGCCCCTTTGGGGATGGATAGGGCTGGGGCTTGTGGCGGTCTTCTGGGTACTGAACTGGTCATTGCCCGGTCTGCGCACCCACTGGGCCTTCTTCCCCTTATGGTTGGGGTATTGCCTCACGGTTGACGCATTGGTTTTCATGCGCAAGGGCGACTCCATGCTGACACGCGATCCGAAAGCCTATACCAGGTTATTCCTTTTTTCAGTACTGGCCTGGTGGCTTTTTGAGCTTCTCAACCTGCGTACGCAGAACTGGTTCTACGATGGCCGGCAATCGTTCACCAGTGTTGCATATTTCGCACTCGCCTCTCTGAGCTTCTCGACGGTTATGCCGGCTGTGTTTGGCACGGCGGAACTGGTCAGTACTTTCGACTGGCTCAGACGGATTCGGGGTGGGCCGCGGATCACTCTGAGCCAAGCAACGCTGCTAGGTTTCTTTGCCGCAGGCTGGCTGATGTTGGCCATGTTACTGCTCTGGCCAGGTTATTTCTTTCTGCTATTGTGGCTATCGGTCTACTTCATTCTGGAACCTCTGAATGTTTGGTTGGGCAATCGGTCGCTGGCGCGGTACACAGCGGAGGGAGATTGGCGACCGGTGTTAGCCTTGTGGGTGGGTTGTCTGGCCTGCGGCTTCTTTTGGGAGATGTGGAACTTCCATTCATACCCCAAGTGGATCTATCGAGTGCCCTTTGTTGGCTTCTGGCACATCTTTGAGATGCCTTTGCTGGGTTACGGTGGGTATCTCCCGTTCTCCTTGGAGCTGTTTGCGCTGTACCATCTGGCTGTGGGCATACTGAAGCAGAAGGAGAGGCAAGGCTTTGTTCAGATCTCTCCCGATGAAACGAAAGCCCGATCTAGAGATCGACACGGCGGCGAAGGGAAAGCTGGCCGTTAGTGCCCGCAAGTACCGGGCCGATCGCTATCAGGGGCGGTTCCGGTCGGACGAATAGGCGCCGCGTCGCACAGCGAGCCGCTTGAATATGCCACACACTGGCCTCACGAATCCAGTCGGGGGTCTCCTGGCGCGTTCTGCCATACCTGCTTGCCTTGCCTGAAGTTGGCTTCTGAGTGCTTCTGTGGTACAATCTGCACACAATTGGGACGCTGTGGTGAAGAAAAGAGGATGGGGGGTACGAGACATGACACAAGCCACTGCTGTTGAGAAAGGGGAAACCCTCGATATCGGCTATGGGAGAACGTGCGATTGCAAGCCGTCTCACATCAACTGCCTCACTGCAAAAGAATGGCTAAAGTGCCAACTCGGAGTCTGGCAATTCTACTATGAAAAGCGTGATATTCGAGACAAGAAACTGCACCCAGCGGTATTTCCCATCAGCCTTGCTAACAAGGTCATTTCGCTGTTCACACATAGAGGTGAATTAGTTGTCGATCCATTTCTTGGGAGTGGAACAACGCTGGTAGCTGCCCGAGATTTGGATCGCAATGCTGTAGGTTTCGATTTGCACAAGGGTTATATTGCGCTATCTAGAGGTCGACTTGCTCAGCTTGCGTTGGATAGCACCAGCATGCAATTGGCTGTCCAAGATGATGCTCGAAACGTATCACAATACTTGAAGGAAGGAGCGGTTTCTCTGGTATTGACATCTCCTCCTTATGCCAATTTGCTTAATCGCAAGCGGAAGAATAAGAGTAGGAGAGGTGATCTGAGGAAGAATGAACAGTATATGGAAGTCGAACAATACAGCCAAGACCCTCGTGACTTGGGCACTATGGATCCAGCAGAGTTTGGTAAGGCAATGGAAGAGATTTTCGCCGGAATGTTGCCACTACTCAAACCCAAAGGTCATTGTGTGATCAACATGCCGGATGTGTGGTGGAATAATACGCGCATCACCCTGCATATTGTCGTGGTAGAGGCTCTGCGTAGAGCA
>CBDURC010000249.1:0-4667 GCA_965369635.1 uncultured Anaerolineales bacterium
TCTGGGAAGAAACTGTGGCCCCGGGGGACATCAATGTTCACGGTCGGCGGGTGACGGGCGAGGGAAGTCCCATGGACGCCTCCTACAAGTTCATCGCCAGCAGCACAGAGAACGAGACCAATCCGGCGGTGGCGGGCAGCGAGGGCGCAGGGCAGTTCCTGGTCACATGGACCCGCCGCCTGACGGATCCGCAAGCGCCATGGGTTAGCTGGGATCTTGTCTACGGGCGCGCCATTGGCCGGGGTGGCAATTTCCTGGGTGGCGGCGTCCACACGGGTGGACTCTACGACGCCGATCACTCAGCCGTGGCCGCAGGACTGGCCGGCGATTTTCTGGTAGCGTTCGATGATGATCCCTCGGTGAGCAATAACTGGGACATCTACGGCCGGTTGTGGGGCAATCGCGTGTACGTGCCGCTAACGATGCGCAGGCATTAAGGGTCCGTAAAAGAACTAGCTCCCGCATTCTGTCGGGAAAACACGGGGAAACGCGGGAAGATATACTTTTACGAGCCCTAACGTAACGATTGTGCAAGTGGCGGGCCAGTCGACCATAACTGTGAGAAATCATCACTTTTGAAGATCGGTAGCGGCAGTTGATAGTACCCATTGCCGTGCAACAGGAGTTCTATCCCCTCAAAGGGGCTCAACTCCGTGAACCTTACCAAACAGCCTTGAGGCTGCCATATCACCCAGGCAGAGGTGTTGGCTGCGATTCGCACCATCTGCTTGACGCTAGGTTGGGGACGGTCAAAGGGTGCCTGCGCTCGGGGGCAGGTTTCGTACAACCACCCTGCGGCCCAACGGACGAAGTTAGCGGCGAAGGCCGCAAACATCTCCTGGACCTCTAACCCGGCGGGGGAACGCACCTTGAGATCATGCATCTGGAAGACATTCTTGCCTTCCTTGATCCCTGCCTCAATAGTCTGACGCCCGTTGTAGAAGCTAAACCAGTCAGAGAGGTTGACCATGTCTCTGTCATCAGCGTAGTGTGGCAACACACTGTGCCGCAGCTTATCACCGGTGTGGAACCGTTCCAGGGCCACATCCAGTGGATAGGGGCAGTTGGCGATGATTGCGTTCTCCCAGGCTACCATCTCAGCATTGCGCCCGACCTGCGTCCATCTTGTTCCCTGCATCACCTTGCTGCGCAAGGCGGTTGTGACCTGATGGTTCGTCGCCTTGCTGTACACCTCGTAGCCCATCTCGATCAATAGGGCCACGTTGGGCCCGCTGCCAAACCCCGCATCCAGGCGGATGATAGCTCGAATGGGGTGGGCATTGGACCGGTTGTCTTCGATCAGTCGGTCATACCGGTGTCGCAACTGTTGCAGTTCGGCTTGCAGATCGCTGATCCGCTGCCGTCGGCGTTCCATCCGCTTCCCAGATTGATACAGGGCACGCTCACGGCGAGGACAACGGCCTATCCGCACATCCAGCTTCTTGCGTGCCTTGGCCAGGCGACTGTAGGGGCGTTCTGGCCTGCCTTTGGCCTGATACTCGGCTGCAAGGGTGGCTACCGTTTGCTGCCACTCGCTGCGCTCACGCTCGACTGCCGCTAGTCGCTCTTGGGCTTCCATCACTTGCGCTTGGCAATGAGCTAGCTTGTCCTCGGCAGCTTGCAGCTGTGCTTGATGCTCAGCGATGCGTTTGAGCAGTAACTCAGGACGTCGCCTTGGTCGCACACCGGTGCGGGCCTCAGCAGCGCATAGCAAGGCCTCTGCCTGACTGGAAGAGACGACGCTACCAGGATGCTGTTTCACCGACAACCATAGCCTGCCGTAGGTGGGACTGTGCATAGTGACCATGGCAGCCTGATAGCCCAGTCCGACAGCATCGCTCATCCAGCCGAATTCAGCACCCGGATATGTCGTGCTGGTGTTGGAGACCGGTCGGCCGGTCAAATCGCCGTTCGCATCCTCCGACAGGCTTACGCCCAGAACGTCATCCTCTCCTTCACCGACGTCGGCTTGATCATGTGCCAGTCGCCCGCTCGCATTTCCCAACTGGTCAGGAAGTATCGGGACAGCCATCCGGGCGAATTCATCCCGCATTGCGGCTCCGTTCTGGATATGGGTGGCACACTAACTCACAAGCGGGAGGCCATCTTGCTCTATCTGCAGGGACACTTGACCTCAGAGATCGCCCGGAAGATTGAGCATGCGCCGGAGGAGGTGGACCGCTATGTCTACGACTATCAACGAGTGATAGAGTTGGCCCAGGAGGGCAAATCCGCCGCCCAGATTGGCTTCGTAACCGGCTTGCGTCCCCATGTGGCGCGACAGCACATTGGATTGTGGAAGGAGCTTCAGACACACAGGACGGCAGCGTCGATCAACTGAACCCTTAGCAATGCCAGAGAGTACCTTCCTAAAGAGCCAGAGTTCCGTGGACCACAGGGGACCCAGGCCACAATCCGTGCCAATCCATGGGCGAGTATGTCGCATTTGCGACAATCACTCTCAAGAGGGGCTTGACAATTTCTCAGGTTTGTGGTATAATATGAACAATCAGAGACCTCGCCGTTCTTCTACACCTCTTCTCATCGTCCCGGCGACACCGTAGGGCAGCGACGTTCCAGCTCTCACCGGCCAATGCTCGGATGCTCGACTGTGCTGCATTGGCTTTCTGCATACGGTGATCCGAATACTGCACTGCACGGGGTGGACTGCAGTCCTGTCTCACCTGTTCGCAGGACCCACGAGTGAACCACCTCGCGGGGCTTTGGTGCAGAGTAGCCTGGCCCTCCGTCGGCGGCGTGAGCGGGGGGGCACATGGCCGGCAGCTGCAGGCTTCGGCCCCAAGAAACTGAGTCCCGAAGATCATTCGGATGGAGAAGTCTACCCCCGCATGGGGGTGGAGCAGGTCCGTGGCCTGGTCCCCCTCGGGCGCCTGGGACGCGTCGCTGCTCACCAAGTAGGAATCCACTCGTGTGGAGACTGGACATGGAGGTGGAACGTGCATAGAATCAAGCTGGCGGGAAGACGCGTGCTTCAGGTGGTGACTGTCTGCATGCTGGCCGTCCTCCTGCTGATCAGCCCCAGCGCGAACGCTGGCAGGCTGGCGCAGGGGCGGGCGGTGGTGGAGATCCTGGTCGACCCCGCGCTGCTGCTCCAATACCAGGGCCGGCTGCTTGACCCCGGCACCGGTGACCCCAAGCCGGACGGGTCCTATCAGATGATCCTCCGACTCTACGACGCGGCGACCGGTGGGTCCATCCTGTGGTCGGAAACCAAAGACGTCGCGGTGAGTGATGGACTGTTCACCACCTTCCTTGGTGATGCGGTTGCCCTAGACCTGAGTGACTTCGATGGTGAACCCTTGTGGCTCTCCGTCACCGTCGGTGCCGACCCCGAGGCCACGCCTCGCCAGCGGGTCACCCACGTAGCCTACGCCTTGCACGCCGAGGATGCGGACACGGTGGATGGCCAGGAGGCGGCCGAGTTTGCTGCGGCCGTCCACGACCACGCCGCTGCCGACATCGCCTCAGGTACTCTGGCCACTGACAGGTTCTCGGCCTACGACGACTTGGCGGCCGAGAACAAGATCGGCTCGGGAAACGACCAGGTGGCCTCGGGAGGACACGACCACGACGAACGCTACTACACTGAGAGCGAATCCGAGGGCCGCTACGTGAATGACAACGCCGGTGAGGTGGGCGACGCTGACGTTGTCAACGGAGGGCTCTCCCCGGCGAAGATCGTCGGCACGGCCTGGACCAGCACGAACGATGGGTCTGGCTCTGGGCTGGATGCCGACAGACTGGATGGTCAACATGCCACCAGCTTCGCCAGCGCCAGTCACGGCCACGATGGCCTCCCTTTGGCCTATGCGGTCATCAAGTCTGATGGCACCAAGGTATCAGGGACCGCGAATGTGAGCAGCACTTGGAACTCGTTTTACAAGCGCTATGAGGTCACCATCTCCCGGGTCTCGTACTTCTGGAGTAATTACCAGACGATGGTGACGGCAATGTACGGATGCGGCAATGTGGCGCCGGTGACCGGCAGCGTCAGCGGTAAGTTGCTCATTCACATATACAATCCGTCGGGGACGCTGGTCCAGTGCGACTTTCAGTTCGTGACCTTCCAGCCGTAGACACCTCCATGGGGTGAGATGCGGCGACGGCACGTGCGGCGGCAACGGCTCGCGAACAGGCGTGGCCCACTGTGACCCGGCTAGCAGGGTCCTCTGCCAGGGGCACGACCTAGCCGCTCCTAACCGTCATGCACGCGCTGCCGAACACCTTGCAGAGGTCTGCTTGGACCGAGATTGGGCATAGAGGTGAAACATGGATAGACCCAGACGAGCAGGAAAACGAGTGCTCCGGGTGATGATCATTTGCGTGCTTGGTGTGCTCCTTCTGATCAGCCCCAGCGCGAACGCTGGCAGGCTGCCCCAGGGCCAGACGTGGGTGGAGAGCCTCGTTGACCCCAGGCTGCTGCTGCAATACCAGGGGAGGCTTCTGGACCCCAGCACGGGTAGCCCCAAGCCGGACGGGTCCTACCATATGCTCCTCAGCCTCTACGACGCGGCGACCGGTGGGTCCGTCGTGTGGTCAGAGATCAAAGACGTCGCTGTCAACGATGGCCTGTTCACGACCTTCCTCGGTGAGACCGTCCCACTGGAGTTGAGCGGCTTCGATGGCCAGCCGTTGTGGTTGTCCGT
>CBDURC010000250.1:0-4651 GCA_965369635.1 uncultured Anaerolineales bacterium
AGGAGACCGCCGATCATGGGGCCCATGATCCAGGCCAGATTGCCGGCAACCCTCAGGATGCCGTACCCTTCCGCATGCTTCTCTTTCGGCAGCATGTCGGCAACCATGGCCTGGCGCGCCGGCCCGCCGATGTTGGAGAGCAGCCCGACGGCCACAGCCAGCAGATAGAACACATTCAGGTCTTCCACGAAGCCCATGGACACGCTGCTCAGCGCGCTGAATACCAGGCCAAAGAGCACCATGCCGCGCCGCCCCAACTTGTCGGTGAGCGCGCCTCCTAGCATGCTGCCCACGAAACTGCAAACGGAGAAAATGGCAAACAACACGCCGGCCTCTGTCATGCCAACATCGAACTTATCGGTGATGTACAGAGCAAAGAAGGGGAATATCAGGGTTCCCCCGATTCTGTCGATGAACGTGGCGATGACCAGTACCCAGAACCTGGGTGGGAACTCTCGATACGTGCTCTTGACTCTATCCAGCATGTGGTTCTTTTCCTTGTGTGAACGCACTTCTCCGAAGCTCCGCCGTAGCGCCTGCTTTCATCGCATTGCTCTGGTCCTACATGTCCCAGATGGCATCGCCGAAGAAGTCGCCGTGATCCTTGCTGAGGAACGCCTCAATGTCAGCTCGTTTGTCTCCCAGGCAGAAAAACGGGCCGTGGCCAGGATAGCAGACGGTGTCATCCGCCCAGAACAGCACAACCTCTCGCAATGTTTGCAGCGTGGTTCGGAAGCCTTCAGTGGACCAGGTCTTGCCTGGTCCGCCTTCGAAGATGGTATCGCCGACGATCACGCGGTGGTCGCCCTCAATGGCGAAGCATATCTGGTCGGCGATGTGACCGGGGGCGTGGTACACTCGCAACGTATGTTCGCCTACGGCCACCTTGTCGCCATGGTTGAGCCAGCAGTCAGCACGCAGTTCGATGCCGCCAGCATGGGGGGCGGGATGCGCCATCACGGGCACGTTCAGCCTTGCCCGCATCTCGTCCAGCGCACCGATGTGATCGAAGTGGGTGTGGGTGAGCAGGATAGCCTGGGAGTTGCTGCCGGCCAGCATCTGTGTTAGCGAGTCGGGTTCAGCGCCGGGGTCGAACAGGACGCTTTGCCTGGTTGTGGGGCAGACCAGGACGTAGCTGTTTAGACCCCAAGGGCCAACATGGCGGATTCGCAACTCTAGCTTTGCGGCCATAAGGTCTCTTCCGGTTCTCCACCGGGCGTTCTTTCAGCCCAGCGAGATGCACCTGACGAGGGGCAGGCCAAAGGCTATCTCGAAGGCTTTGGTGAAGAACACAGTGGGTACCCCACCAGGGCTCTTGCTCGCGCCGGACATGCAATCCGGCAGCCCACCGGCGGCACGAAGCAGGCAGGACGCTGGGTTTCGACACGCCGTTTGCTATCGCTGGCAGCGACTCAACCGGCGCTTGACTGCCGATGCGCGGCATGTGATGGGTGATCGGTGCTAGCTGGCGGCCCGCGCGGCTTTTCTCCCCGGCACCAGATGCTCCGGCACCTGAACCGCCACGACCTCTCCGCGGGCGCAAACCTCTCCCTCGGCGGACAGCGTGGCCGTGACCACCACCTTGCGTCCTTTGACCTCTTTCACCCTGGCCCGCACTTCCAGCGGCACGCCCAGTGGCGTGGGGCGCAGGTAATCGACGTGCAACGAGGCGGTCAGGAAACGCAACGGCGGTTCGCTGTCCATCGCTCGGCCCTCCGCCCTGTATGCGGCCGCGGCCGCCGTACCGGTGCCGTGACAGTCAATGAGCGAGGCGATCAAGCCGCCGTAGACGTAGCCCGGGATAGCAATGTGATACGGCCTGGGTTCGAAAGTGCAGACCGACTCTTCGCCATCCCAATAGCTCTTGATTCGCAGGCCATGTTCGTTCAGTCGGCCGCAACCATAGCAGTGGCTCAGATCGTCTGGGTAGTAGTCCTGGAAGGCTTTCTGCTTCATTGCAACGATCTCCTTATGGGTAGGGGACGCCGGCACTGGGCGTGGGGCGATGGTACTGTGTGTCATTGGATAGGGGAAGACCGGAACGTTTATTCTCCGCTCGTTCCGCTGTTCCGCTGACGAGGTGAGGGAGGCTGCACTTTGTTAAGCAGAAAGGTGTCGCCGTTTGAGGGACAAAATGGCACCCCAGCGGATGACAATGGCCTATGTGCTGAGGAGCCAGGTGCAGGGGAACCTTCACGCACGGTTCTGAATTGGCGGCGAGGTGGGCGACCGCCCCACCGACCATAACCTAGGCGGGCCCTCATCATCATACACGGTATACATCATCGCCCAGCCCGGTCCAGCGTTGTCTGCACCCGGCTCAGTGCCCTCCGCACCTGTTGTTCCAGATGCCATAGCCCATCCAGATTGCCTGGATGATGCACTGCTGCCTGGGCTAGTCTCGCACTGGCGCGAACCAAGGCAAAGACTGAACTCTGGACCGCGGGGCCACCTTTCATCCGCTCTGTTGACTTGACCAGGTCATCCACCATCGGCCTCCAGTCCTTGCCTGGTTTCTTTCGCGTCCGCCAACCCACTTGCTCCAATTCGGGTTCCAGTGTGGTGATGATGCGGTCATTCTGTTTGGCCGCCATGTACTTCTCGTGCAAACTCGAACGAATCCCCCTCCCGAAATAGACATTGGACCACCGCAACAGCCCATCGTACACTATCCTTCCCTTGAACGGCAAGAGCACCGCTTCGACCATCACTGGCAATACCCGTCCATGGATAACGTCCTCCAAGCTATCATACAAGCCCAGCACACCATACACTTGCCCCTTTCCGCCGATGAAGATCGAGTGCTTCTTCAGAAAGCGATAGAGCTGAAAAGTGCCGGAGACAAGCCGTGACCATTTCTGGACGATATCCAGTTCCTCGGTGGACAACCCTTCTGGATTCTCCTTGACGTAGGCATCAATCAGGTCAGGGTTTTCCCATAGGGCATCTCGTACCTGAATCTTGCTCTCTGATGGCAACCTGACGAAATCCTCGACCGACTTGACACCAGGCAGAATTCGATGTCGCCCGTTGATGTAGAACTGCAACCCCCACATCAGCTTGAAGAACAGATCTGCTTCCTCTCTTGACAACTTCATCTCGTTCTCCTCAAGAATTCTACTCTACCAATCCTTTTTCTGTCAAGAATCAATCGTCTCAGGCTCGCCTAACATGGAACTCACCCGCCAGGCGGGTCTGGCGTAGATGCGTGGCCCCCTGGTGGTTACCACGACCGGACTTGCACCGGTTAGCAGACGACAGCCTGTCGGGACACACCAGCGACTTGTTGGCCGCCCTCCTTACCCTTGCAAGAGCCCCTCTTCTACTCTCTTGTCGCTTCCCACCCTGTCTTGACTTGGTGAGGACAGTGTCTTTTCCCATACTCAAGACATTCCCTGTATCTTCGGGGAATTTCTGACTTCTTCATGTCCTTCGGGTCGTAGTAGATATCTGAACCAACCTCCTCAAGCACATGCGCTTGGTACAGTTCTTCAAGTTCGTCTTGTAGCATCCCCTTGATTTCCACAACTCGAACATCATATCCGAGTTTCCTGAGTTCTTCTCGCAGCGGTTGATTCACGTATCCTGTGCATATTTCAATTCGATGTGTGTCTGGCGTCGCGCCAAATTGGTCGAGAAGTTGGATTGCTAGATCTGCATACTTCTTCAGATAACGCTTCGTGTGAAAGCCATTCTCTCCGTCATCTCTGAAGTATTCAACCGGCACTATGGCAGTCTGAACTTGGTGTTCATCTGATATGCCAACCATCACACCACACAAAGGAAACCCCCAGCCAGCATCATCAATTCGCAGTGTTTGAAGGTTGGGCGGTATGAGACTGGCGTAGTCTTCATCTAGCAACCTAACCAAAACGTGCTTGTCAACACATACCAGGCTATGACCTCTCTTTTTCTTGTTGTAGGTGTAGATCTTCACGTTCCATTTTGGCGTAATGCCCCTTTCTTCTACTCCCATAAACGATACCACCAGGTAAGGATTGTTTTCAGACCTGCTCGCTACAAGCCCTCTCTCTAGAGCTTGGTTGAGCTTGCCTATGATGAAGTCAGTTTCCCTGGGTGTGAAAACGGTTTTTGTGAGATCAATCCTCATGATCTATCGCCTCGACTTTCGTGAGGGCGGCTGACGGATGGCGCATCACCCGCCGCCGGGTGAAACGACGTGCCCAGCAATCAAAGACACGGCGCATAACCAAGACCGGCAACAATTACACCCTCGATCAGGCGGTCGGCAGCATGCGCTAGTTAGGCTTCGCGCAGATGATCCACGGCAGCGCTGGCAAGGTCCTGTACGATTCGATGGAGGGTCTTGCCGTCAAAGCTGTTCACCATGGCCGCGATGCTCACTCCGTGCTCGGGGAGGTACAGCATGTAGGCAACGGTGCCTATGCTCCCGCCCCCGTGTCCATACACGTCTACGCCGCGAATCCAGCTAGGAAGGTAGTGCTGGATTCCGAGCCCGTATCCCTGACTCTCGATACCGTCCTTCTTCGAGATCGCTACGAAGGCGAGCATCTGGTCAAGCTGCGACTCGCTGATGACCCTTCCCTGAAAGAGCGCGTCCGCCCATCTGGCGAGATCCTCAGCCGTCGTGAAGACCCCTCCGCTCGGATGTACGATGCTATCATGCGCC
>CBDURC010000251.1:0-4583 GCA_965369635.1 uncultured Anaerolineales bacterium
GACTTATTGCTCAACCCGTCCCCCGCACTCATCGACGGGGCAAGGCACCGGGCTGGGGCGTGGCACCTGACTGGACGCGGCTACCGGCCGCGAAGCCACCGAGGTCAGTGAGAGCAGGGTTTGGATGGGGGACTACAGTGACGCCGAGATCGCAGCCTACGTCGCCAGCGGCGATCCGCTGGACAGGGCGGGAGGTTATGCCATTCAGTATGGGGGCTTCGCGCCGGTGCCTTGCTTCGAGGGTTGTTACGCCAGCATCATGGGGCTGCCGTTGGGCCATCTGGCGCGGGCTCTGGCCGCAGTGGGTGTGACCGTGCCGGTGGACGTGGTCCAGGCGTGCGCAGCGGCCACCGGCACGGCTTGCTGTCTGTCAGACACCAGCCCAAGAGTCAAGCACTATCTTCGGTCATCCCATACACTCGTCTGCCCTCGTGGATGAACTGCACGATTTCAGGTGTTGTGATGCCCAAATCAATGCCTGCCACATCTAGCGGAGAGCCTGCCTGCGGTTCCGGTCTGATGACAAAGGTTTGTCCATCCTTGCGCTTCACCCTGACTGCTCCCTCTCGAACCGCCTTGTCCAGTAATGATGCCAGATTTTGCCTGGCTTCTGTGTAGGTGTATACAGCGCTCATCATTTCACCTCCATCACTTTCGCCTTCATACGCTTGGCTGAACTCAGCAGGTTTCCGTCCAGAGAAATCAAGGGAGCCTGGTACTTCAGCGCACATTCTATGAGGTAAGCATCGTAAGCATAGATGCCCAGCGTGCCAGCTATCTTGAGTGACTCCTCCAATTCCACATCCACAAACCTGATGGGGATTCTTCTGTACACTTCGACTGCATTCAATGCCTGTTCCACTGTTATCCTCTTGCGCTTGAGCATAGCTGAAAACGCATTGCCGATTTCCCAATGAACCGAGTGAGGCGCAATCAGGTCACTCCCTTGTGTCAGTTCAATCAGCGTGTCCTTTTCCGGCTCATTGGCGATGACAGCAATGATGACAGAGGTATCCACCACGATGTTCAATATCTTCTCCTTCCATGGCGATTTAACAGCTGTACAATGGTACAGCTGTTATGGCCTCATTGGGCCAGTTGTCCAAATACGGAGTTGCCGCTGGGCCATCTGGCGCGGGCGCTGGCCGCTGTGGGCGTGACCGTGCCGGTGGACGTGGTCCGGGCCTGCCTCAGTAGATCTCTGGACTCATTGAAGATGTCCAAGGTCAGTTTGCCGCTCTTCAGTAGATCCCTGATCTCGTCTCTCTGAGCCATGAGAGCACTTTCCTCATTATTGGCTCGAGGCTGCACGTGTGCCCTTGCCGCATATAGGAATCCCTCCACAGTCTCACTGTGCAACATTCGTTCGCGCCGCCCAACGGCGCTGCGGATGAGCTGCCCGCCGGAGGCCCGCTGGTGTGTCGCAGGCTGGCCCTGTTCCGACAGAATCATACTCGCTTCCCACAACATTTCTTATACTTCTTGCCGCTTCCACACGGACAAGGTGCATTCCTGCCTATTCTCTCGGAAGGACGCTCCTTCCCAGGTCGTCTGTCATCTACTGTTTCTTTGAACATCCTGTAGTGCCTCTTGATTCTGGTCACATAGCTCTCGTCCTGCACAACGTACTTGATCTTCTCCAGAAGCTTAGACGCAAGCTCGGATTGGGGACTACTCAGGTTCAGTACAGGTCCCTGTAGGTCCAGGATAATCCTCGGATCATCATTCCCAAACCACTCGATGTAGTACTCCCGGCTCTCCCAGCCGTAAGCAATGACTGCGACTACCTTTCGCTTCTGCCACCAATAGACATTGAAGAATACCCGTCGGCAATCACAGTTAGGCTCATTGCAGTAGGCTTCGACTAACCGATACTCGCCATCAGGCAAATCAGGATCGTTTATTGCAGTGATTGTACGAGTCTCTTTCTCGGCAGTTTCCGGAAAGCGCTCATAGAACGGTTCATATGGCATCAATGACTACTCCTGCTGCAAGCGAACATCTCAACGGTGCCTACCGGGTGAACGTGGATGGGCCAGCCAACAGCGCTGCCGATGGGCTGCCAGCCAGAGGCACGCTTGCGTGCCGCAGCTAGAACCATACCACAGATCAGAGCTTTGAGCAAGTGATCGTCCCCAGCCAGGGTCAAAGCGGAGGTGCAACGCACGCTGTAAGTGCTGCCCCCAACCTTTGCTTGCTTTCTCATCTTGCGGTATAATCAGCCCCAGATTCATAACCTCCGCGTTCGTAAGTGTTCATCCGTGTCCTATCAAGACGAGGTGTGTCCATGCGTGTAGTCGCCATGATCATGGCCGGCGGGGCGGGCACCCGCTTGACCGTTCTCTCGGACAAGCGGGCCAAGCCCTCGCTGCCCTTCGCTGGCAAGTATCGCATCATTGACTTCACCCTTTCCAATTGCGTTAACTCCCATATCTACGACGTTGCTATCCTCACTCAGTACCGCCCGCATTCGCTGAACGAGCACATCGGCATCGGGAAGCCCTGGGATTTGGATCGCGTGCGCGGCGGCGTCCGCTTGCTCCAGCCCTACCAGGCTCGTGGCTCCCAGGACTGGTACAGCGGCACCGCCGACGCGGTGTATCAGAACCTCAACTACCTGTTCAACCGCGAGGCCGACCTGGCGCTCATTCTATCCGGCGATCACATCTACAAGATGGACTACCGGCCGATGATCGCTTACCACGAGGAGAAGGGTGCCGATGCGACGGTGGCCGTGATGAATGTGTCTCTGGAAGAAACCGATCGCTTCGGCATCATGACCACCAACAAGGCTGGTCGGATCGTCGAATTCCATGAGAAGCCCAAAACACGGGACAAAGGCACGCTGGCCAACATGGGCGTCTATCTTTTCAGTGTCGAGAAGTTGGCCGAACGGCTGCGCGAGGGACGCAAGCGGAAGCCTGGCCTCGACTTTGGCAAACACGTCATCCCCGGCATGGTCCCAAGGGACAAAGTCTACGCCCACCCGTTCGACGGCTACTGGGTGGACGTGGGCACGGTTGATGCCTACTGGCGTACTTCCCTGGAACTCTGCGACCCCGACAACCCACTGAATCTGTGGGATCCCCAATGGGTGATCCGCACCCGCAGCCAAGAGCGCCCGCCGGTCAAATGCAGCGCCCAGGCACAGATTGCCCACTCGCTGGTCAGCAACGGCTGTACCATCCACGGTCGAGTGGAGCATTCCGTGCTGTCTCCCGGCGTCTACGTCTCGCCGGGCGCTGTCGTGCGCGACTCCGTGATCATGAATGATACCTGGGTAGGGCCCGGCGCCGTTGTTGATCGCGCCATCGTGGACAAAGAGGTGGTGGTGGGTTCAGGCGTGCAATTGGGCCACGGCGACGACATGACTCCCAACCAGGCGTTGCCTGACAGACTGAACACGGGCATCACCGTGGTCGGCAAAGGCGCCCATATCCCTGCCAGCATCTGCATTGGCCGCAACGTCCTTATTGACGCTGACGTGGACGAGGTCGACTTCGCTCTGTTTGCCGACAACGTCGTTCCCAGCGGCGCCACGGTCGCGCCAGGCCCGGCCGAGATCCCCGAGGAGGTAGGTGCATGAACGTATTGGCGATGATCCTGGCTGGCGGAACCGGACCTGGTCTGCATGTCCTCACCGCCACCCGGGCAGAACCCGCCGTGCCGTTTGGGGGCAAATACCGCATCATTGATTTCGCGCTGTCGAACTGCGTCAATTCGGACATCTACAACGTCGCTGTTCTCACTCAGTACATGCCTCGCACTCTCAACGACCACATCCGGGCGGGCAAACCGTGGGATCTGGACCGTGCCGAAGGTGGCGTGCGGTTGTTGCAGCCCTACCAGGGCAGCCCCGACGGAAAGGGCGCCTGGCAAGAGGGCTCTGCCGACGCTGTGCGTTTCAACCTCGACGTCCTGCGGGAGAGCAACGCCGAGCAAGTCCTCATCCTGGCCGGCAACCACATCTACAAGATGAACTACCAGCCGATGATCGAGTATCACAGGATGCGCAAGGCCGACGTCACCGTAGCCGTGCGCGCCGTCAGCCCGCATCAAACCTACCGCTTCGGTATGGTTACCACTGACGCCAACGGACGCATCACCCGTTTCGAGGAGAAGCCGCGCCGCACCCGGTCGACCCTGGCCAGTATGGGCATCTACGTCTTCGAAGCCAGGGTGCTGGGCGACTGGCTGGAAGGCCCTGGCCGGAGCCAACGGCAGCTCGGTGCCGACACCATCCTCTCCCTAATCAGGCGAAAGCGGGTCTACGCCTACACCTTCGAAGGATACTGGGCCAACGTGGGCACGATCCCCGCCTATTATGAGGCCAACATGGCCCTGCTGGCTGACATACCCGCGCTGGACTTGTCCGATTCTCGCTGGGTCATCCACACCCGCTCGGAACAGCGCCCGCCGGTCTTCCTGGCTTCCCAAGCCTGTGTCGTCGGCAATCTGCTGTGCGATGGCGCTCGCATCCAAGGTCGCGTGTTCCGCTCCGTGATCGGCCCCGGCGTGGTCGTGGCCGAGGGCGCCGAGGTACGTGACAGCATCATCATGAACGACACCCGGATCGGCCCTGG
>CBDURC010000252.1:0-4582 GCA_965369635.1 uncultured Anaerolineales bacterium
GTGTCTGGAGGCAAAGTCCGTCTGGTGAGGAGAACAGAGGCATCTCCGAGCTACGTGAGTGGTAAATGAGCGTGACACCTTCGCCGCAGATACACAAAGCCGCCGCAGCGCGCACGCGCCACGACGGCTTCGATCTCCACCGATGTGCATGGATTGGAGGCTAGGCAGACTGCAGCGAGGATAGCAGACCATCAATAACCCTACCTTCCAACGTGAGACGCCACCTCTTTGCCTGCCCAGGAGGGAGCGCTCGAATGGAGTGTCCTTCCCACCTCCTGGACGATAGGAGTTGGCAGCAAGCATTGCCAACTGCGGTGTCGGCAGCGCTTTTTCATTGTAATGCTATTCTACCACACTTCTCCTGATTCGTCAAGAGATTTGGGGGATGTCATCTCCTTCGCAGCCTGAGTAGCAACGGCTGGCCCAACTCGGCAGTCAGCATGCCCGCCAAGATCAGCCCGCACCCTAGCCAGGCGCGAGAGGTCAAGGTTTCCCGGCCCATGACGAAGCTGAACAGCGCGGCGAATACCGGTTCGGTGACGAAGATCAGCGCCGTGTGCGTGGCGCTGGTGAAGCGTTGGGCTACCGTCTGGGCGCCGAAGGCGAAAGAGGAGGCCAGCAATCCCGTGAAGGCCGCGGCAAACCAGACGGAGCTCGAAGGCAAGGCCAGCGGGCGCTCCCACAGCAGCGCGAACAGCCCGCTCAGCACCGCCACGGTGAGCAGTTGCACGGCGGTTAGCCGTATGGGGTCGGAGCGGGGCGCGAAGACGCCGGTGGTCAGGATGTGCAGGGCCACACAGACAGCACAGCCCAGCACCAGCAGGTCACCGCGGCTCACCGAGAAGTCAGCGCTAAGCGAGAGGAGCGCCAGCCCGGTGGTGGCCAGCAGCACGCCCACGATCGCTGCTGGTTGCACCATCTTGCGCCAGAACAGTGCAGCCAGCAAGGGTACGAGAACTACCGACAGCCCGGTGATGAACGCCGTTCTGGTTGGCGTGGTGTATTGCAGGCCGGAGGTCTGGAAAGCGTAGCTGGCGAAGAGGAGCAGGCCAAGCAGCGCGCCGGCGGCGCTAGAGGAACGAGTGAGCGAGTTACTGAGTGGCGAGGGGATGAAGCGGCGGGTGAGATGGGGCCAGCGCAGCAGCGGCAACATGGCGGCAGAAGCCAGTCCGAAGCGGATGGCCAGGAAAACGAAGACGGAAGAACTCGCCACCGCGTCCTTGACCATGACGAAGGTCGCACCCCAGACGGCGGTGACGAGGAGGAGAACAAGGTCAGCTCGGAGTTGGCGACGGAACATGATTGATGGAAATCAGATCTCGGCGAATCTGCTCAATGCCAGCCCCGAATGAATTCGTGGCCTGATACCGAAAACACGTTGGAAACGTGTTGCGCCGCGCCTGAACCTGTTTGCAGCAGGTTTGCTGTACCAGCCGTCGAATTCTCTCGACGGATCTCGGCGGATCTGCTCCTATGCCGGCACCAACTCCGGCAGCGGCGGCACCCGGGGCGCGATGGCCAACTCCGCAGTCAGAAAGTCGCTCACCGGCGGGCTAGTGAGCACTGTCAGCACCGCTGGCCAAAGGGCCGAGGGCAAGTTACGCAGTTGCTCCAAAGAGATGGTCAGCGGCCGTTCGCGATGGACGGCCATCATGCGGGAGAAACTGACGAAGGTCAGTCCTACAGCTCGGGGCAGTTCGCCGCTGGCCTTACCGGTGTCCAGGCGCAACAGGATGTTATCCGCCAGTTCCACACCTGTGACGTGCCGACTCCTCCCAAAGGAGACGTAAAGCACATCGGTTTCCTGGTCGTAATTCATCTTCATTTCATTCATCGTGCACCCCTCAAAAGCTGAGAATACGCCGTGGTCACAAACTTCTCCTCTCGCACCGTGCCGTCCGGCTTGGTGTGCCAACGAAAGCGGACGCAGACAACTATGTGGGTGTTGTCGTCGGGGAGATCGTGGAAGGCTCGGTAGTATTGGTAGCCGTATGGGTCGTAGGGATCCTGGCGACGTTGTCCCAGGCGAATGGTCTCCCTCACATAGTCCAAACAGGGCTCTACTTCCGGGTGGTTGTCCAAGTCGGTGACGTGTCGCCATCGTTCGTAAGTCAAGTAAATGTCGTTGCCGAAGCGATCACGTTGAGTCCACAGTTTGCCATCGGGCATTGGCGTCTCCTCACTTGCACTCCACCGTAAGTGGCGTCCTCTGGAACTTGAAACCTGAAACCTTCGAACCTGACACCTTCAAACCTGCAGTTCGCCGCGCACGGTGTGCAGCAGCGCTTCGGCCTGGAGCTCCGGCAGGGTGTAGCAGGGGCCGCCGAGCGCCTCCGCCAGCTCGCGAGACAGTCCGCGGTCGAACGCGGGATGCTCCATATCCACTACCACGGAGCGGAAGCCGCTCTGCCGGATCAGGTCGGCCATGCGCACCGCCTCCTCCTGCGCCGACAAGCCCGTCAGCGAGACGTTGCCGGCGCCGTCGGTGAGCAGGATGATGAGTGGCCGCACCTCCGGATCGCGCCGCCGCGCCGCCGTGCAGACGCGGTAGGCCAGTAGCAATCCACCAGAGAGAGGCGTCTTGCCGCCAACGGGGATCTCGGCCAGCATCTTCTTGGCCAGCTCCACGCTGGAGGTGGGCGGCAGCGCCACCCGCGCCTGGTTCTTCTGAAAGACGACCAGCCCCACCTGATCGCGGCGCTGGTAGGCGTCCACCAGCAGCGACAAGATGGCCCCCTTGGTCGCCTCCATGCGCTCGGCGGCGGCCATGGACCAACTGGCGTCCACGACGAACAGCACCAGATTGGCCGTCCGCCGTATGCGCACCTTGCGCTGCAGGTCTTCTTTGGTCACGTGCAGGGCGACGTCGTTCGCACCGTTGCGCTGGCTGCGTTCCAGTTGATGCGGAGCCGCCTGGCGCAGTGTGGCATCCAAAGCGATGTCGTCTCGCAGCCCGTTGGCGGGGCGGCTGCGGATGTAGCGCCCTCGCTTGCGCTCCGTGCGTGTGGAACTGCGCCGTCCGGCCTGCTTGCGGGTCAGCCTGTCCAGGGGGGTGTCGAGCCGCCGCGGCTGAAATGCGTTGCCCACGGCAACGGGGCGGTGCGGGCTTTGCTGCTGGCCAGCGGGGGTGCTCTGCGACGTGTCGTTTCTCATCGGCATTGGCCGCACGTCGCTTTTCACCTCGCCGACCTCACCCTCTTTTTTTCCTGGTAAGGAGGAGAGGGAGGCAGGCGGTACAGGGATGTCTGTTGGAGCATTCGGAGGGCCAAGTTCCTTTTGTATCTTCTGCAGCCGTTCCTCGAGCTCCCCAAACTCCATGCTCTTCTCCTCGAAGGGCTGCTTCTTCAGGCGGTGGGGCAGTGTCAGTTCAGCGGCCAGGAGGATGTCTCGTTCGGTGATCTGCAGGTGGCCCTCGAAGGCAGCGTGGGCGCGAGCGGCCTTGAGGATCACCAGGTCGGCGCGGTGGCCATCCACCTGAAAACCGGTGGTGAGTTGGGCGATGGTGAAGAGATCCCGCTGCGTGTGGGCGACCAGCGGCAGCCGGTCGCGGGCCCCGGCGATTTCCTCCGAAAGGCGTTGCTCCTGCGGTGCCCATTGGGCCCAGAAGCCTTCAGGGTCACGCTCGAACTGCACATGCCGCTCCAGGATCTGCACCCGCTGACCAGGATCGAGTATGCCGCGGATCTCCACGCAGAGGGCGAAGCGGTCCAGGAGCTGCGGGCGCAGGTCGCCTTCTTCGGGGTTCATGGTGCCCACGAGGATGAAGCGGGCCGGGTGGGAGAAGCTGATCCCCTCCCGCTCGACGACGTTCACCCCCATGGCCGCCGAATCGAGCAGCAGGTCCACGACGTGGTCATCGAGCAGGTTGACCTCGTCCACGTACAGCAGCCCGCGGTTGGCGGCGGCAAGGACGCCCGGCTCGAAGTGGCGCTCTCCCTTCTGGATGGCCAACTCGATGTCCAGCGTGCCCACGACGCGATCCTCAGTGGCACTGACGGGAAGATCCACGAAGCGGGTGCGACGGCGCGCCAGGGGCAGGACTTCGCCTTGCTCACGCCGCTCCTGACAGTTGTCGCACATCGCTTCAATCCCATCAGGGGCACAGTTGAAGGGGCAATCGGCCACCACTTCGATCTCGGGAAGCAGCGCGGCCAGCGCCCGGGCTGCGGTGGATTTGGCCGTGCCCCGCTCGCCGCGGATGAGCACGCCGCCGATGCGACGGTTGATGGCGTTGAGGATCAAGGCACGCTTCATGCGCTCCTGACCAACGATGGCGGTAAACGGATACAGAACAGTCATAGGGAATGTCGAACTCCAGACTCCAAAGATCAAAGCCCAGAACCAACTCTGCAAGCTCCGACTGATATCGGTTGCATCAGCTTCATCGGTTTCATCGGTTCCATCGGTTCCATCGGCAACATCGGCTTCATCGACTTCATCGGCTGCATCGGCTTCATCGGCTGCATCGGCTGCATCGGCTACATCGGTTAGATCGGCTCCATCGGCTTCATCGGCTGATTGCACGCTGGAAGTTGGCACTGCAAGATTATACCTCAGGTTGGGCGATTTGTAAAGAGCACCA
>CBDURC010000253.1:0-4573 GCA_965369635.1 uncultured Anaerolineales bacterium
CGCTGCGAGACATTGTAACGAGAGAAGGAGCTGCCTTATGAAGAGCGCCTATCGAGCCATCAGCGGACGGATCCGCGCAGAGTTGCGGGAGCTGGCCCAAGTGGTTGAACGCACCTCCCGCATCTGGCAGCAGGCTGCAGTGTCCGCTGACGATTACTATGTGGATGCAACAGCCCTGAATCTGCACGGCTTTTATGCAGGGATCGAGCACCTACTCGAGGTCATTGCTTCTGGCATCGACCAGGCCAAGCCATCCGGACCACACTGGCACGAGGAGTTGCTGCGACAGATGGCGGCCGAAATCCCAGGCGTCAGGCCCCCCGTGTTGAGCCTGGAGGCGCGAGACCGGTTGGACCGGTATCGGGGTTTCCGACACGTCGTGCGCAATGTGTACACGTTCAATCTGCGCCCCTCTCGGCTACAGGAACTGGTCACCGGGGTACAGACCTGCTACACCGCCGTGCGCCGCGACCTGGAACTCTTTGCTGATTTTCTCGACAGCCTGACGCAAGCACAGAGAAGCAGGGAGACGGAAGCGTACGGGGAGCAAGAGGAGTAGCAAAGACCGCAAAGAAAGAGACTGGAAGTATGCCAAGGAGGCAAAAGTCTGAACATGGTTCGAATTCGATTGCGCCGTCAGGGCGCCAAGAAGCAACCTACGTATCGCGTTGTCGTGGCCGACCAGCGCTCGCCGCGCGACGGTCGTTTCATCGAGAACATCGGTTTCTACGATCCGCGCACCGACCCGCCGACGATCAGGGTCAAGGCGGATCGGGCGTTGCACTGGCTGGGTGTGGGTGCACAGCCCAGCGATGCCGTGCTGCGAATGCTGAAGAAGACGGGCATCTGGCAGCAGTTCAAGGGAATTGAGTTCGAGCCCGAAGCAGAGGCGGAGGCTGTAGCAGACATCAGCGAGGCCGAGGCGGAGGCAGAGGTGGCTGGCGAAGCCGAAGCGGAAGCGGAAGCTCCTGAAGCACCCGAGGCGGAAGAGGCAGCACCGGAAGAGGCAGAGGTGGCTGGCGAAGCTGAAGCGGAAGCGGAAGCTCCTGAAGCACCCGAGGCGGAAGAGGCAGCACCGGAAGAGCCAGAGCCAGAGACTGAGGAAGCCGAGGAAGCCGAGGAAGCTGACGAAGCTGAGGAAGCATCCGAGGAAGCATCCAAGGAAGCATAGCTAGCTGTACTCGGTAACATGAAGCGGACAGGGGGAGGCAGTGAAGGAACTGGTTGAATTCATGGCCAAGAACCTGGTCAACGATTCCTCACAGGTGCAGGTGAAACAGATCGAGCGCCACCACATGACGGTGCTGCGCCTACGCGTGGCCCAGGAGGACATGGGCCGCGTGATCGGCAAGGGCGGGCGGGTGGCCAACGCCATGCGCACGCTGTTGCGAGTGGCCGCGGTTCGTGAGGGCACGCGAGTGATCCTGGACATCGTGTAGGGACCTGCAGAACCTGGCAGGGCTGACTAGGGCGGGAGTGCGCGGCAGCGTGCGCTCCCGTTTCTGTTGTCCAGCCATCAACGTGGGAGGAAAGAGAACGTGGCCCTATCACCACGATACCTGGCCATCGGCCGCATCTTAGGCGCCTTTGGCGTGCGGGGTGAAGTCAAGGTGGAAGTGCTTACTGATTTCCCTGAACGCTTCAGGGAGATGAAACGCGTCTACATAGGAAAGGGAGACGACCTGCGGCCAGTAGCCGTGCTGGGCTCGCGGTTCCATAGAAGACGTGTCCTACTGCGGCTGGAAGGATGTCCCGACAGATCAGCGGCACAGCGGCTGCGCGGCCAATGGCTGTACATCCCCGTTGAGAAAGCCATGCCGCTGGCAGAAGATGAGTACTACGAATACGAGGTGCTGGGGCTGAGAGTGGAGACCGTGGAAGGGGAATTCCTGGGGCACGTTCGAGAAGTGATCTTCACCGGCGCAAACGAGGTCTTCATCGTCAAGGGAGAGCAGGGAGAACTGCTGCTCCCCGTGCTGAAGGACGTGGTGCTGGAGATAGATCGCTCGGGAGAGCGTGTGCTGGTCGCCTTGCCGCCAGGGCTGTGAGAAGGCATTGAGGCAAAGGGCGCACGCAAAGCCTGCAGCGGAGCGACAGATGGTGCTTTCTACAAACCCCAGCTCAATCTGTGGAATCTGTCCATTCGTGGTATTCGCGTTCAGAAACCGTTCGGTAGTGAGTTCACGTGTCAGTTCCGCTAAGGTACGTAGCGGGGGGGGGGACCGCAAGCCGAACGGCGGTTTGCTCCCAGCTTGACAAAAGCGAGAAGTTCGGGTATCCTTGGGCAAATCGAACTGTAGCTACATTAATATGACATGTCTTGACTCTGAGGGACCGCTGAGTTGACAAGCGATCTGCGTTACTGGCTTGGCTTCAATCTGGTGGCGGGCATCGGCCCCGTTCGCGTGCGGGCACTGCTGGACACGTTCAGTGACCTGTCCGTAGCCTGGCACGCATCGCCAGCACAGCTTCGAGATGCTGGTCTTGACCGCCGCTCGCTGGACAACCTGCTGAAGGCCAGGGCCACTCTGTCGCTCGACCAAGAGCTAGAGAAGGTGCAACGGGCAGGGGTGCAACTGCTCACGTGGGACGACGAAGCCTACCCCAGTCATTTGCGCAACATCTATGATCCTCCACCGCTGCTCTACGTGCGAGGCAGATTGCGACCGGAGGACGACTGGGCAGTGGCCGTTGTGGGCACGAGGCGGGCCACGGTCTACGGCAAGGAGGCAACGCGGCAACTCGCCGGCGGCCTGTCCCGCAGTGGCATCACCATCGTCAGCGGATTGGCACGTGGCATTGATGCCCAGGCGCACAGAGCCGCGCTAGATGCCGGAGGGCGCACCATCGCTGTGCTCGGCTGCGGCGTAGATGTTATCTACCCACCTGAACACCGCAACTTAGCTGCGGAGATCATCCAGCATGGCGCGATGGTGTCGGAGTACGCTCTGGGCACACAGCCGGAAGGCAGAAACTTCCCCCCTCGCAATCGCATCATCAGCGGCCTTTGTCTGGGCACGGTGGTCGTCGAGGCCGGTGCCAGGAGCGGCGCTCTGATCACCGCCGATTTCGCCGCTGAGCAAGGCCGTGACGTCTTTGCTGTGCCTGGCAACATCTTCCAACGGGGCAGCAAAGGATGCAATCGACTCATTCGCGAAGGGGCTATTCCGGCACTGTCCGTTGGCGGAGTTCTGGAGGAATTGAACCTGACCATGGTCGAGCAGCAGGCGGAGGTGCGAGCCGTCGTGCCGACCACGAAGATGGAATCCCGTCTGCTCGATCACCTCTCGTCAGAGCCAATGCACGCAGACGAACTGTGCCGTGCACTAGACCTGCCCATTGCCCAGATTTCCAGCACACTAGCGCTGATGGAACTGAAAGGCATGGTGCGACAGGTCGGAGGCATGAACTACGTGCTGGCCAGAGAAAGCGGCGTGGAGTACACGGTTGACTGACAGAGCAAGACAGAAGGACCAGAGTGGCTAACACTAACACAATGTACGCCGTCATCCTGGCCGGCGGGCAGGGCACGAGACTCTGGCCCCGCAGCCGCCAGGGCAAACCCAAGCAGTTCGCCGACATTGCCGGACACGGACGCACGATGCTACAGGAGACCGTGGACCGGTTGCAGCCGCTGATACCACTGGATCGGGTCGTCGTCATCGCTGGCGAGCGCTACGCCGCACTGGTGAGGGAGCAATTGCCGCAGTTGCCAGCGGGAAACGTGTTGGTGGAGCCTTCGGGGCGGAATACGGCCCCAGCCATCGGCCTGGCACTCATTCACCTCTCCAGGCGAGACCCAGATGCGGTGATGGCCATCCTGCCGGCCGATCACATCATGGCCGACGCCGCAGGCTTCCGCTGCACGCTGCAGATAGCCTGCGAGGTGGCAGCGCAGGGCTACCTGGTCACCTTGGGCATTGAGCCGGACAGCCCGCATACCGGCTACGGCTACATCCAGCGAGCGGAACCGCTGCCCACTGCACACGGCGCAGCAGCCTACACCGTCAGACACTTCCTGGAGAAACCCGACCACACTACAGCTCTCCGTTTTCTGGACGAAGGAGGATACTACTGGAACGGGGGTATCTTCGTCTGCAAGCTGACGACCATGAGAGCGGAGATGGAGCGGCAGATGCCCTCGCTGGATGCGGTGCTGCAAGACATCGCTGCCGCACTAGGCACGCCACAAGAAGCGGCGGTGCTGGCTCGCGCCTGGCCCAACGCGCCGCGGCAAAGCATTGACTACGGCGTGATGGAACACGCTCAGCGCGTGGCGGTAGTGCCCATGGACGTGGGCTGGAACGACGTAGGGAGCTGGGCGGCGCTGCATCAGGTGCTCCCTGCCGACAGCTACGGCAACATCATCGTCTCTGGCGATCATCTGGCCATGGACTGCCGCGACATAATGGTCTATGGTGCCAACGACCGGTTGATCGTCACCATCGGCGTGGAGGATCTGATCGTCGTGGACACCGGCGATGTGCTGCTGATCTGCCCCCGCGACCGGGCTCAGGATGTGAAGGCGGTGGTAGAGCAGCTCCAACGCCAGCGGCGGGAAGAGTATCTGTGA
>CBDURC010000254.1:0-4567 GCA_965369635.1 uncultured Anaerolineales bacterium
CGATACTACCTGCTAGTCATGTCCCATATTGGCTCCAGTCAAACTGAACCCTACCAGCTTCAAGTCTTCGTGCCTGGACAACCGCCGGAAGTACCGCCTCCTGTCGGCGATGTTGCCTATGAGCGCAATGATGCATTCACAATAGCCTACGGGGGATTGGCCTCAGGGGCAATTTACGAAGCCTTTGTATGGACAGGGAGCGACTATGACTACTACTACGTGGATGTCACCGCACAGGGCCTCTTCGAAGCCATTCTCAGTGAAGAGATAATCGGCGGCCCCTATGGTACCAGCTACGAACTCGTCCTATACGATGACCAAGCTCAGCGAATGAGGTATAATGACACCTACTCCGGACCTGTTCACATCGTGGAAGCCAATCTGCCTCCAGGCCGATACTACCTGCTAGTCATGTCCCATATTGGCTCCAGTCAAACTGAACCCTACCGGCTACAAGTCTTTCTTCCTGGCTAGCTGCCAGCCATTGCGGGCGGTCGTTCGCTACAACGCTGACCTGCAGGCCCAGGCCTAGGTAGGGCGGGGCAGTGGCCTGGGCGCCCCGCCTGGTGAACATCAGATAATCCCTCGTTCATGGGATTTCCCTGGGCTTTTCTACAAAATGCCAAGGAAGCCACCCTGAGAGCGCACGGGTGATTCGAGAGACTGAGAATGCATAGAGCGCGCGCCAGACCGCGCCAAAGGGCGACGCAAAGAATCTTGACGCAATGATGTTAGTGAAGTGCACTGAAACCGCACTGATTCTGCGGTGAAAGTGTAGTGATCTTTTCCTATTCTGCACGAGGGGTAGGGGTGAGAGTGTGGACAAACTTTCCAGGAGGCCACAGGTGATCGAGACGGCCATGATCGCGAGAGGTTCCGCGGGAATCACGCCCAGGGATGACTCAGGCGAGCCGCTGCCCTTTGAGGTGGCCACCACCGTCTGGCTGACCGGCATAGCCGACCTGTCCCCCCGCACGCTGGCGCTGTACCGTGAGAACGTGTCCCACTTTGCGGATTGGTGCACCGAGCGGGGGATCGCTGGCGTGAACTTGCTCACGCCTGCGGACCTGGTGGCGCTGCACCTACTGGAAGACGACTATCCCGCCGCCTCGTGGAACCGAACTGGGGGGACGCCGCCCTTGCAACATCCCATCACCACATTCGTTGAGGGCGTCAACGGCACGACGATGGGCGCTTTCCGCAAGAGTACCTGCTACGAAGACGGCAAAGTCTATCTGGACACCTCGCAGCTCCCGCGCAGCTCTTACTTTGACGGCGTCCCCGAAGACATGTGGAACTTCCACATAGGCGGTTATCAGGTCTGCCGCAAGTGACTCTACGACCGGCGGGCCAAGCGCGGCGAACCAGGCTGCACCCTCACCGCCGACGACATCGCCCACTACCAACGCATCGTCGTGGCACTCAAGGAGACGATTCGGTTGATGGAGGAGATAGACGAGGTGATCGATGCTTACGGCGGCTGGCCGATACAGTAGGAAGCGGGGGGAGCGCGGCGGTAGCACCGGTGTGGCTGCCCGAGCTGTGTCTTGGCTGAGAGCACCCGACAATCCGAGGGCAGGCAGCAGCCGTCAACTGTGAGGCTTTTCATGAAACGCAACAAGGGCAAGTCCTTTGGAGCACGCGTCCGCCAATGGAGATCCACGAGAGGATACGGAAAAGCCAAACGTAGGGTCAAGGGTGAGAAGCTCGCTAGGATCGCTCGGCAGGAGCGGGAGTTGCTAGAACGCTGGCAGGAGCGGTACAAGGGCGCTTCCAGAGTGGCAGCGGTCATTCAGCAGGCTAAGGAGAAGGCCCTGTGGCGCGAAGATGCCTTGAGCAACGCACCACCCGAGGTGTCCTTCAGCCGCTGGCTTGAGCGGCAACTCAAGACCGGGCTGAGGTCGTGGGAAGCGGTGCTCCCCGAGATGCCAGAATACGATGAAGCCTCGATTGGGCTGGCAAACGCATCGACGGCCACTGCATCCGGCAGCGCCACCTACATCGAGGTGGAGCGAGCTGGCGTTGAGGTGCAGACCTCTGGTGCCGTGAACTGGTCTTCCCTCTTCATGATCCGATACGAGGCCATTCAGGACCGTCTTGGGACGCGAGCGCAGGTGCAACAACTACTGGGAGCGCTCAACCCCGACAGGTCCGCCGAGTATGACACAGCTTGCGAACTGGTCGAGGTCTTTCAGGCAGGATCGCAGCCTCAGGTTGCTGCCGGCATCGCGATGCGGAATCTGCTTGAGCACCTCAAAGGTGATCTCTGGAAGCGAGCAAAACGCCCGCACGATCAGAAGTTCAGATGGGATGTGATGGTTGACAGGCTAGCCAAGACTGGGCCAAGCACGGCGCCCTACCAGACACTGTTGGATGAGGGCGACACTCACAAGCAGCTGCACAGCGATCTCTCCGAGGTAGCTAAGGACCGAAGGCAGGCGTCAGGCCAACAGCTCATGTCGTTGCTGACCAGGCTGCAGGATCATCTCCTCATCGTGCTGTCATCCGTGAAACTGTGACTGATGTGGTATGTGTGACAATGGGCGCGCCCGGGGCGCAACCAGCCCGGGGGGTGCCGGTAGGAAAGCTCGCCGGTGGTGGGCAGGGGTATGAGTCGGAGGTGCGGCATGCGAGTCTACACACGGGGCGATCACAGGTTCTTCGATCACGTGGTAGCCCTGCTTGTCTCCTTAGCATCTCTTGGGAAGGCCATCAACGTTCAGAGTGGCGGATTTCGAAATGGGTACGGGCCGAGGGACTGCATAGCAGTTGCAGGTATCGCACATGTGAGCGGACTGGAGCTGCGCTTCTACCCGTATCATGTGTTGGAGTCGCTGCTCAGAAACGAGTGGCCGGACCGTCTAGAACTCGAGGATTGTCCCCTCGCCGGACCGCCGGGTCACCTTCCATTGACTGTGGACTGCCTACGTTTGGTGCAGGGGTTGATGAGCCAGTGGGCCTTTGTGTCCTACTTCGAGTCTGTGCGGCCCGAAATCGAGGCACTGCATGGCGCGGATCCATATCAGTGGCCAGGCGTCTGCAACTTCGCGCGAGTTGTACGAAATGCGTTCTCTCACGGTGGCGAGATCTACTTCTCGAACCCAGGCTCCCAGGGCGTCTGCTGGAGCACGCTCACGTATTCGCCCGCCGATAACGGGAGGCAGATCCTGTATCGGGATGTTACACCGGTGGAGATCGTGCTGCTGATGGAAGATGTGGACGCTGTGCTGTAGTGAGTGGCGCATGCATGAGGGCTTTGACCAGCTCTCCATACCCCCCGGGCACCTCCATCTACGGCCACGCCCGCGACAGCGGACACCACTGGGCCACGCAAGCCGCCAGGAGCGGGACACCCATTGACCGGCTGCAAGACGCCGGGGGCTGGGCTTCGGTGGCCATGCCCCTGCGCTACGTGGAAGCGGCGAGGATTGCCACCGAAGGGGGCCCCTGGGGGGCTGAACACGGAGCAAGGATACCGGGCGACTTGGCTAAAGGGTGACTGAGACGATTCTGCACAGGGAAAGGAGTGGATTGATGAAACACAGGCTATTTGTGCTCATGCGTGTGTCTGTGGTGTTCTCATTGCTCGCATTGGTCGGTGCGGCCGCCGCTGCCGTCCTGGCGGCTGATGGGAGCAACACGGTCTACCTGCCACTGACTCTGGCCCCTCTTTGGCCTCCAGAAGGCATGGTATTGATCCCCGCCGGTGAATTCCAGATGGGCTGCGACAGCAGCAACCCCAGTGAGAACTGCAACAGCGACGAGCAGCCGCTGCACACCGTGCACTTGGACGCCTACCGGATTCACAGGCACGAAGTGACCAACGCCCAATATGCTGAGTGCATTGCCGCCGAGGCCTGCGACGCACCCAAGAAACTCAGCTCCTACACCCGCCACGCGTACTACGACAACCCGACCTACGCTGAGTACCCGGTGATCTACGTGGACTGGCATCGAGCCAACGATTACTGCGCGTGGATGGGCAGGCGGCTGCCGACGGAGGCGGAGTGGGAGAAGGCTGCGCGGGGCAGCAGCGACACGCGCGTGCATCCCTGGGGCAATCAGGCCGCCGACTGCACTCGGGCCAACTTCCGCCACAGCGGCGTTTACTGCGTCGGCGACACGAGCGGGGTAGGCAGCTATCCCAGCGGCGCCAGCCCCTATGGCGTGCTGGATATGGCCGGCAACGTGTGGGAATGGGTGGCCGACTGGTACGCTGGCGACTACTATGACATGTCGCCCTACAGCAATCCCACCGGCCCACTGTCGGGTTTCTACAAGGTGCTGCGCGGGGGCCATTGGGCGCGCAGCTGGGACGACATCCGCGTGGCGCCTCGCCCTTACGCTAGCCCTGAGTACAGTAGATACTTCGTCGGTTTTCGGTGTGCAGCCGATGCGCCAGGCGAGTGAGCGGTTGGTCCTCTGGTTCATCTCTCGCGAACACGTGCCCCTGGGCGATGATAGCTGCTGACGTAGTCTGGAGGCGGATAGCAGTGCGTGCGAATCGCTGCCATGAGAGGTGAAGAACCATGATGTTCCCCGACAAACCCCCAACAACGGTTGAGGA
>CBDURC010000255.1:0-4543 GCA_965369635.1 uncultured Anaerolineales bacterium
TCGCTCTGGCCCACGGCCAGTTACGTATCCCAATGTGCAGCGACACCGAATCACTCAACGCTGCCACGGCGGCAGCCGTTATCCTCTTCGAAGCTGCGCGCCAGCGCAGAGTTCAAGAATCAGCCGATTGAGCCGATCAATCTGATTGTTGTCCGTTTCATCGGCTTCATTGGCTTCATTGGCTTCATCGGCTTCATCGCACGGCGACACCGAATCGCTCAACTGAGCCGATCAATCTGATTGTTGTCCGTTTCATCGGCTTCATTGGCTTCATTGGCTTCATCGGCTTCATCGCACGGCGACACCGAATCGCTCAACTGAGCCGATCAATCTGATTGTTGTCCGTTTCATCGGCTTCATCGGCTTCATTAGCTTTATCGCGCGGCGACACCGAATCGCCCAACGTTGCAGTGGCGGCAGCTGTCATCCTCTTCGAGGCTGCGCGCCAACGCAGAGTTCAAGGATCAGCTAATTAAGCCGATCAATCTGATTGTTGTCCGTTTCATCGGCTTCATCAGCTTCATCGGCTGACCGGTTTGCTGGAGGATATATGCCCATCGAGTTTGGTACCGACGGCTGGCGGGCCGTCATCAGCGACGAGTTCACCTTTGACAACCTGCGCAAGGTGTCGCAGGCTATCGCCGACTGGGTGTTGGCGGATGTGGCCTCGTCGGATGTACCCCCTTTGATGGTAGTGGGGTTCGACACTCGCTTCCTCTCCGACCGCTACGCAGCCGATGTGGCCTGCGTGTTGGCGGGCAACGGCATTCAGGTCTATCTAGCGCAGGCGGCTGCTCCTACACCTACGATCTCCTATGCTATTGTCCAAAGGCAGGCGATCGGCGGTGTGATGATCACCGCCAGCCACAATCCTCCTCGCTACAACGGCGTCAAGCTCAAGGCATCCTACGGCGGTTCCGTAGGCCCCGAAGTGGGGCGACGGGTGGAGCGATACCTGAAGGCTAACGAAACGCACGAGACTGCCCCCCGTATGGCGGACTACGAGCAGGCGTTGGCTGAGGGCCGCATCCAGCGCTTCCATCCATACCCCGATTACGCTGAGCACGTGCGCCATCTGGTGGATTTTGACGTTCTGAGACGCAGTGCCCTGCGGGTGCTGGTGGATCCCATGTATGGTTCGGGGCGAGGTTATCTGAGGCGTCTGTTGGCTGAGGCCGGTGTGGAAGTGGACGAGATCCACGGTGAGATGAACCCCGGCTTCGGCGGACTGCATCCCGAGCCCATCGGTCGCCATCTGAGTTCGCTGCTGGAAGCGGTGGGGAGCGGTATCTGGGACCTGGGGCTCGCCACCGACGGCGACGCTGACCGCATTGGCGCTGTCGCCCCCAGCGGACGTTTCGTGGATCCCCACTGCATCTTCGCCCTCACCTTGCGCTACTTGGTGGAGCAGCGCGGCTGGCGCGGTGCGGTGGTCAAGACCGTCTCCACCACACAGATGATCAACCGCCTTGCGGAGCGCTACGGCCTGCCGCTATACGAAACGCCGGTAGGCTTCAACTACATCAGCGACCTGATGGTGCAAGAGCAGGTGCTCATCGGCGGCGAGGAGTCAGGAGGCATAAGCATACTGGGGCATATCCCGGAGGGGGATGGCGTCCTCATGGGCCTGCTGCTGACAGAGATCGTGGCTGCCAGCGGCGGCTCGCTGGACGATCTGGTGGACGATCTGATGGCCGACGTCGGGCCTTGCGCCTATCAGCGACGGGATGTGAGAGTGCCACCTGATCGCCCTTACAACAAGCAGGAGATGGTGGCTCGCCTCACAGCCAATATCCCTGATAAACTCAGCGGACATCGGGTCGCCTCGATCAACAAGCGAGATGGCGTGAAGTATCTGCTGGCCGGCGATGGCTGGCTGTTGATCCGTCCTTCGGGTACCGAGCCTGTGCTGCGCATCTACGCGGAGGCAAGGAACGACGATCAGGTGGAGGCATTGCTGCGGGCAGGCGCGGAACTGGCCGGGGTTGGCTAGGAGATGTGACGTGCTAGAGGCTGCTCTGGAGGTGGCCATCGCCACTGCCCGCGAGACAGGCGAGTTACTCCGTGCGCGGCTGCAGACTCCGCTCACCACTCGCTACAAAGGCATCCGCGACGTCGTCACTGAGGTGGATCTGGAGGCACAATCGCTGATCGTCGAGCGGCTGCAGGCGAGCTTCCCCGACCACGCCATCTGGGCGGAGGAGGGGGATGCGGCGACGGTGGGAGCAGCCGCGGACTATACCTGGATCGTGGATCCGCTTGATGGGACGAACAACTACAGCCGCCACCATCCTACCTTCGCGGTGAGCATCGCTCTGGCGCAGGGCAGCGAGGTGCTGTTGGGAGCAGTGTACGAGCCGCTGCGCGACTTTCTCTTTTGTGGTCGGCGGGGCCAGGGGGCCTTTGTCAATGGTCGTCCGCTGCGGGTGAGCCCTGTGGCCGACTGGGCCCAGGCGGTGGTGGCCTGCGATTGGGCGCGGGATGAGACGACGCGTGCACGCGTGTTGCAGATGGTGAATCTCATGATACCTGAGGTATACACCTTTCGTACACTGGGTGCCGCGGCGTTGGGCTTCTGCTACGTGGCTGCGGGCTGGCTGGATGCCTACTTCAGTCTGAGCTTGATGCCTTGGGACGTGGCAGCGGGAGCGCTGTTCGTGGCTGAGGCAGGCGGCGCGGTGACGTCGCCTGGGGGGGCTCCCTGGACGTTGGCCGCTGGTGGCTTTCTGGCGAGCAACGGACGGGTGCATTCTCACCTTCTGGCCGCCGCTCGGGCCGTTTTGTGAGACCCTGCCTACTGTCATGCACTTGCCATTGATATACCCAAGCATAATAGCCCCCTCGCTTCCTGAGAAGCGAGGGGGGCTTTCGTATCTGGGAGGTCTCGCCGGCTCAGTAGCGGCATCGGCTAGTGCGGGCCATGGCCGGCTGAGCCAGGCAGTCTGGGCAGCCTTGCTGGTGTTCCTGGAGGGCTTGCGCGTCTTCCTCATTTTTCATTCTGGGACCTCATCGACGAAAGGAGCAAATAGGCTTCGGCGGTTTTGCAGTTTTTGATGATAGCCATTATAATACTCCTGTAATACTTCGTTGAGTCATCCTGTGAAATAGGAACTATCTACAGATGCGAGTAGAGACCTGACGGAAAGCCGAGCGGGCGCTGTGGATACGCATCTTCGCTGCACTCATGCCAATGTTGAGAATGTGGAACGGTCGGCACTTGTCAACGGAAAAGCGGGAGGATCGGAAGGATTACCACGCTGTGTGAGCGGTTTCGGTTGGGAGGGATTTGCACTCCCGACAGCGACACTGCAACTGCTTTGCAACCCTTAGCCTCCACAATTGGTGTGGTAGTGCACAGGTGAGCCATCTGCTGTGACAACAGGGCTAGTCCCTGTGACCTTCTGATGCTTATGCTGTCCATATACGATTGGAAAGACAAGGAGAAATCGTCGTGAATCTCTTCAACCGCGTTGTCATCGTCACACTTCTGGTTGCGCTCTTGGCAGCCACATTCCTCTCCCTGCTTGCTCCTCGGGCGGTACTGGACATTATACGCAATGCCCCGGATCAGATTGAAGCCACCATTCCCTTCTACAACATCTTCTCCGGTGCATACTGGGCCTATCTCGGCGCAGGGCTGGGGATCATCGTGCTCTGCGTCCTGCTGTTGTGGCTGGAGTTGCGCCCTCCCCGCCGCAGTACGGTCGAGGTGTCCGACGCCGAGGGGTACAGGGTACTTGTCAGCGTCAAGTCCATCACCCAGCGGCTACAGACCGCTCTGGGCGGTGTGGCGGACGTGAGCCGTGTCAAGCCCAGGGTCATCAGCCGGGGCAAGAAGGTGGACGTCACTCTGGATGTGCAGGTGCACCCTGCCGTGGATCTGCCGCTTAAGACCGACGAAATCACCCGGGTAACCCGCGAGGTTATCCAGGAACGGATGGGCATCAGTGTGGGCAAGGTGAAGGTGAAGATGCAGGATGGTCCCGACAGGCCTCGTGTTGTACCCGAACCCGAGTTGCCACCACCGCCTGAGCTCCCAGAACCGGACCAGCCCGTGCTGCCGGTTGAGCTTGAGCCTACTGCCCAGATCGAACCAGAGTATCTGATACAGGGGCCAGTTGGCGAGGACAGCTTGGAGCCTCTCGACACCTCGGCGGAGACCTGATTCGTAGCAGAGCCTCTTGCGGGCATCCAGGAGGGCACAAGACTCCATGCTGCCCATCGCTTTCACGTTGACAGAGCACCAGGAGGAACGCTGGGTTCGTAGATAGCTTCTGTGCGGCCAATCCCCGGTTGCTGGCCGCGAGGCCACCGGGCCCCGGGGTTTTAGCCTATAGTGTCACACACTTACCGTTGTGTTGAGGTTTCGCAGCACTTTTGCATGAAAGGAGCAATAACCATGAAGTTGAACCAACCCAAGGTGATCACCTGGTGGATCGGCTTGATCCTGGCGTTGCTGGCCCTAATCGGCGCGGTGTTCAGTAATGTAGCCTTCCTGGGTACCTACGCCGTCTGGCTTGCGCTGGTATCCGCTGTGCTGATG
>CBDURC010000256.1:0-4534 GCA_965369635.1 uncultured Anaerolineales bacterium
GACCATTATGCGCGTGCTGATCGTGACGAACATGTACCCCACGGAGGACGATCCCGCCTTCGGCACCTTCGTGCGAGACGAGGTGGAGGCGCTGCGCCGTCTGGGGTTGCAGGTGGACGTCCTCTTCATCAACGGCAAGCGCAGCCGATGGAACTACCTTTGGGGTTTGCCCCGCCTCTGGTGGCGTTTGCTGCGACATCACTACAGTGTGGTGCACGCGCACTACGCGCTGACCGCTGTGGTCGCATGGGCTCAATGGTGGGTCCCGTTGGTCGTCACGTTTCACGGCGCGGAGGTGGCGCTGGGCTGGCCCGCCCGGGTTTCGCGCTGGCTGCGGGATCGGGTAGATGCAGTCATCGTCACGTCCCGCCGGGTGCGAGAGGACCTCGGCGCGCCGGAGGCAGCAGTGATTCCACCGGGAGTGGATTTCGAGCGCTTCCAGCCAGGCGACCGCTTTGCAGCGCGTCGCGCCTTGGGACTGCCGCCAGACGGGCAACTCGTGCTGTTCGTCGGGCGGGCGGAGTGGGACAAGCGGCTGGACGCGGTGGAAGAGGCCGTGCGGCTGCTACGGGCCGAGCGACCGACCGCCGAGCTGGTGCTGCTCTCCGGACAGCCGCACGACGTGGTGCCCTCGTACATGAACGCGTCCGACGCGCTGCTGCTCATCTCCACCTACGAGGGCTCGCCGATGGTGGTCAAGGAGGCGCTGGCCTGCAACCTGCCGGTGGTGGCTTCGGATGTGGGTGACGTGATGGAGGTCATCGGAGGCGTGGAGGGCAACGCGCTGTGCGATGGGACGCCCGAGGATGCGGCGCTCAAGTTGGCCTGCGTGCTGGGGCGGGGCCGACTAGCCGCCGGGCGAGAAGCCGTCGCTCATCTCTCAGTAGAGGGAAGTGCCCGACGGATCATGGAGGTCTACCAACGGGTGCTGAGAACCTGAATCCTTGAAACCTGTAGGAAGTCAGCGGAGAAGCGAGTCAGCCGATTGAGCCGATGGAGCGGACTCAAATCCCTTTCGGCTGCATCGGCTACATCGGCTGATCCGTTCCGCTGTTCCGCTGACCATTCAGGACCTAAACCTGAAACCAGAGACTGAACGCATGCGAATTCTAGTTGTCTTGGGCGAAGGGGGCCACACCGTGGAGATGTTGCGGCTCTTGGAACTGCTGGGCCCCAAGCCAGAATATGAATATCACTACTTCCTGGTCAGGGAGGAAGCCATCTCCGAGCAGCGCATCCGCTACCCGGGGCCGATGTACCGCGGCAGTCGCCCGCAGTTCAAGGACGAGAATCTACTCCTCGTCGCCCTCAAGTACATCCGGCTGACCTTCCAGTCACTTTGCGCGCTGGCGCAGGTGCGGCCGCGAGTGATCATGCACTCCGGCCCGGGCATTGCCATTCCCATCGCCTTGGTGGGCAAACTGGCGGGAGCCAAGATCATCTATGTGGAGAATGGGGCGCGCGTGCGTACGCCCTCGCGCAGCGGCCGTCTTATGTATCGCATGGCTGACCTCTTTTTCGTGCAGTGGCCAGAACTGAAGAATACTCTGCCGCGGGCCATCTATGCTGGGAGCCTGCACGGATGATTTTCGTATCGGTCGGGTCAGGCAATTTCGATCCGCTCATCCAGGCTCTGGACAGGATATGCGTTCGGCGGCAGGACCTCAATGTGCTGATACAGATTGGTTTCGGCACCTACGAACCGCAGCACGCGCCGTTCTTCCGCTTCGCTCCCACGCTGGAGCCCTTCTACGACCAGGCGGACATGGTCATCGCTCACGGGGGCGTAGGGGTGACCATGGAAGTGCTGCGGCGCGGGTTGCCGCTCATCGGCGTAGACAACCCCGATCGGCCCGACCGGCATCAGATAGACATCCTGAGCTACCTCTCCGAGGGCGGCTATCTGGTCTGGTGTCATGACTTGAGCCAACTGGAGGCAACGATTGACAGCATGGCGGAGCGCAAACTGCGCCGCTGGCAGCCAGACCCGTGCACCATCCATGTCATCGTGGACGAATTCCTGCAGCAGCTTGTGCCAGAAGTCAGCGGAGAAGCGGAAAGAGCGGAAAGGTAGGGGGTCATTCCGCTCGTTCCGATGTTCCGCCAACCATTCAGGCCCTAGCGAGGAAGTCAGCGGAGAAGTGGAAAGAGCGGAAAGATAGGTGGTCATTCCGCTCGTTCCGCTGGTCCGCTAGCCATTCAGGCCCTAGCGAGGAAACCAGCCGATAGGGTAGATAATGAAACAGTTGTTGACTCACCTCATCCGCTCAAAGGGCTGGGCCAGCCTGATGCGCCGGGCCTGGGCTATCGTCCGTCACACGGGATTCACCGTGCACCAGATGCAACGCTCCCTGGTGGGCTTCGCCGACCTGTTGTCCCGCTACGACGCTCGCGCCACGTTCCCCGTGACCGCCGTAGCGCTACACCGCCATCCGACGGTTTTTCGTCGGCTCCTGGCTCGTGCCCCGACGGTGGAGCTGGCCATTCATGGCCAGCGGCACACCGACTTGAGCTTGCTGTCCGAAGCCGAGCAGGCTGCCGAGATCGAGCAGGCAGCGGCGCTCTTCCGAGCGAACGGCATCCCGTTCGCCGGCTTCCGAGCACCTTATCTGCGTTGGAATGGCAGCCTGATGGCAACTTTGGAAGCGGCTGGCCTCTGGTACGACAGCAGCCAGTGTATCCTCTGGCCAGTGCTCGACGAAGCAACACTGGACTCGACGCAGAGGGAGTGTGTGCAGCTCCTGTGCGACTTCTGCCAGCCGCTGCCTGCTGAGACCTACCCATCTCTGCCCTTCTGGCTCAACGACATGCTGGAGATCCCGGTCAGCCTCCCCGATGACGAGATGCTGGTGGAACGGCTGCGGTTGAGAGACCAGGGGCAAATGGCCGCGATCTGGTCCGCCGCGCTGGAGCAGTGTCATGCCCGGGGCGAGCTCTTCGTGCTGCAATTGCATCCGGAGCGCTTCCCCCTCTGCGCGGAGGCCGTGGAATCGCTCCTGAGCCGAGCGCAGAGACTGCGTCCTCCGGTCTGGCTGACCAGCTTGGGGGGCGTCACCGCCTGGTGGCGGGAGAAGCGGGGGCTGCACCTCGACCTGGTGCCGTTGGGCAAAGGCCTCTGGGAAGTCATCGCTGAGGGGCCAGAGCGGGGTGCGCTGATGGTGCGCGGTGCCGAAGTCGAATCGGAAAGCGTGCCCTGGTACGGGCGACCGGCCGGTCGCCCGTACCGGCTGGCGGCGCAGCGCCGCTTTAGGTTGCGGGCTGATGTGTGCCCCTGCGTGGGCGTCTCGCCCGCTGCATCGCTGGAGTTGGTCCAGTTTCTGACGGATCAGGGCTACTTGCTGGAGGTGAGCGACCGCACTGATGGATACACCGTTTACATCGATAGGGGAGGCGATAGGGGAGGCTCCCTCGCGCGTAGCGAAAAGCTGCCGCTGCTGGCGGAGATCGAGGCGGCTCCCGGTCCGCTGGTCCGCTGGGCGCGCTGGCCAGGCGGCGCTGGCAGTGCCTTGGCCGTCACGGGAGACGTGGACGCTCTAACAGTTTGGGACTACCTCAGCCGCCCCTTCGAGGGCTAGAAGCCATGGATTACACTAACGTCTGCGGAGGGAGCGGAAGAAGCGGAAAGAGCGGAAAGGTAGGGGGTCATTCCGCTCGTTCCGCTGTTCCGCTGACCATGACACTATGCCCGTAGAGCTCGTGGAGACGCTGCCCGAAGACCTCTGGCAAGCTTTCGTAGACACCCACCCGCAGGGTAATATCTTTCACACGCCGGCCATGCAGGCGGTTTTCGCCCGCACGCGAGGCTACGAGCCGCTGTTGCGCGCCGCCGTTGCCGACGATGGCCGCGTGCTGGCATTGCTGACAGCGGTCGTGATTCGCCTGGTGGGCGGCCCACTTGCAGGGCTGACCTCTCGCGCCGTGGCCTATGGCGGTGTGCTCTGTGCGGATAGCGAGGAAGGACAGAAGGCGCTGGGAGCGCTGCTGCTCTGGCACAAGAAGAGAGCGATCCACCGCATCCTGTTCACCGAACTGCGACACCGCAGCGATGCCACCGCCATGCGCCACACGTTGGCCACCTGCGGCTACGAGCACGAGCAGGAGCTGAATTTCCTGATTGACCTGTCCCGTCCAGTGGAGGACATCTGGGGAGGATTGAGCCGCACGGCGCGCAAGAACGTGCGCCGGGCCGAACGGGATGGCCTGACCGTTCAGGAGGTCACCACAGCAGAGGAACTGGCGGAGTTCTACGCCTTGCTGCGTCAGGTGTACGCGGCTGCGGAGGTGCCGCTGGCCGATCTTTCACTCTTCCAGGCGGCTTTTGAGTTGCTACGACCCGTAGGGGCGACCGGCCGGTCGCCCCTACGGGCACGCTTCCTGCTGGCGCGGTCTCCACGTGGCCTTGCCGGGGCGCGCGTCGTGCTGCTCTACAAGGGCGTCATCTTCGATTGGTACGCGGGCGCAGATCGGCAATTGCGCGGCTCCCGGCCCAATGACTTCCTGGTGTGGCGCACGTTGGAATGGGGCGCGGGGCACG
>CBDURC010000257.1:0-4513 GCA_965369635.1 uncultured Anaerolineales bacterium
ACTTGGTGATATTATAATCCGGATCCAGGTTCCTGTCAAGTCCGCCCTGCAGATCGTGAGACGGGGCCAGTCTCGTGACCGGCCCCGCCGGCTGGGAATCCGTGACTTAGTACATGTGTCCGCAAGTTCAATCCGAGTTTCTTGCGAGGTTATGCCCTCAAGAGGGCCAGTTTCAGCGCAAAAACAAGGACTTGGACGGGTTCGTATCGCCGTCAATCCGGAATGGATTTGCGTATCGCTATACTTAGCACTCCTACCAACTCACCAACCTACCAACCTACCAACCTACCAACTTACCAACTTACCAATCTACCAATCTACCAATCTACCGACTCACTGCCCTTTCAGATAGGCCTCCATCCTGGGCATGAAGTAGGGGATGATCTGCGGCAGCATCTTGGGCAGCAGGTTGTCCATGGCCGCCGGCATCAGGTCGGGCATCTGCTCTTCCATCTGCTGAGGCATGGGGATGAGCTTGCCCACAGCAACCAGCATGTCGGGCATCACCTTGGGCATCATGCCCGGCATGAGGATGGGGAAGAGCTTGGGCATTATGGGTCGCATCATGACCAGCATGGCATTGCGTATCCCTGGTGAGGTGTTCTTTATCCACTTCATCATGCCCCGGAACGGCCCCGGCATGGCTTCGATCATCTCCGGAAGCAGCCCGGCCATCAACTCACCCATCGGCTCGGGCTTGAGCAGGTTGATCATGCCCTCGAACACGCCCCACATCTCCAGCGCATAGGGCGTGGGATCGAGATGCTCGATCCCAGCCGCGTCGCAGGCCAGGTGTGCCAGGTCGATGATGGGCATGTCGCGCCCTGTCTTGTCCGCTGTGACCCGGAGTTGCACCTCGCAGCAGGGACAAGAGGCGATCACAGCCTCGGCCCCAGCGTCCTCAGCTTCCTGCAGGCGCAAGTCGCCGATGCGCTTGGCGGCTGCGGGATCGGCCACCAGGCTGAGCACCGAGCCGCAGCAGTGGGCCTCCTGGCGGTTGTGCTCCATCTCCACGAACTCGATCCCGGGGATGGCCTGGAGCACCTGGCGCGGTGCCTCGTAGATGTTGCCAGCCCGGCCCATATGGCAGGAGTCGTGCCAGGTGACCTTCATGTCCATGGTGTGGTCGAAGGCCATCTTGCCAGCGGCGATCTGCTGGGCTATCACTTCGCTCCAGTGCTTGGATTCGATGTCGTAGTCAATGCCCAGCTTCTCTGCCCATTCGGGGTAGTAGGTCTTCCATGCTAGCCAACAGGCTGGGCAGGAGGTGACCACCGTCTTGACACCACGGGCCTTCATGGCCTCGATGTTGTGGCGCATGATCTCTTCCCAGGTGTCCCACAGGCCAGCCACCAGCATGGGGATGCCACAGCAGGCCTCATCCTGGCCCAGGTAGGTGAATTCAACACCCGCCTTGTGCATGAGGCAGGCTGTGGCCTGGGCGATGTCGTGCTCGACATAGGAGGCGGTACAGCCGGGGAAGTAGGCCACCTCGGCCCGCTCCGGCAGCATGCCCAGCTTGTCCTCGGGCATCCAGCGAGGGCGATCAACGCGATAGGCGGCCCAGATGTTGTGTTCCTTGCGCATCGAGGCGCGCATAATCTCGAAGGGCGGGAAGGTTAGCCTATCCTGCTCGTGGATCAGCAGACCGCGCATCTTGAGCCAACTCGGTTCGATGGGCAAGTCCTCGCTGCAGCGCACGTTGCACAGCTCGCAGGTGGTGCAAGCCATGAAGGAGTCCACCATCTTCTGGTTCCAATCCACCTTGCCTTCCATGTACTCCCGCAGGAAGTACCACTTGGCGTGGGGCGTCTGCGATTCCCAGCCGCGGCCGTAGTACTGATCGCACTCGTCCACGCAGTAGCTGCATTGAGAGCAGGCGTAGGCATACCAGGCCAGGTCGTCGGGGATGCCGCGGCGACCCTGGCCCTCAATCCGCTCGCCGATGGGCGCTTTGGCCGCGTTGCCGAAGAAACGAACCACAGGCTCGAAGGTTTCGGCCACGCCCATGAAGGCCGAGAGCAGCGGCTTGCCGTCCAGCACTTTGCCGGGGTTGAGCAAACCCTGGGGGTCCACCTGCCCTTTGAATTGCCGCAACCGGCGCGCCCGCTCGGCCCCCAGGACGTTTTCCGCCTCTTTGGCAAAGTAGAGGCCGGTGGAGTAGGCTCGGCCGCCGTTTTCCTTGGCGATCCTTAGCACCGTCAGCGCCAGGCCGAAGGCGAAGTTGAAGGTGAACTTGCGCTCGTCGTGCAGGATGAAGCCCAGCAGTGTCACCTCACCGTCGCCACTGATCATGCCTTCCAGCACCATGGGCAAGGCGACGCGGTTTTCGATGCCCTGGAGCGCGCTATCCAGGTTGTCCAGCGGCACCAGGACCTCGGCGGGCGCGAGGCTCGGCCCCAAGCGCTTGACGCGCATCAGGTTGAAGCGCTCCTGCCATTCGTGCTGCGTGACTTCGTCGTCCACCAACTCCCCGCCGCCGACGCTGAGCAAGCCAGGGAGTTGCGTCTCGATGCTCTCGCGGCGCGATGCGGGGGCCACGAAGACCGCCACGTATCCCTGGGGGATGGGAGGACTGTGTTCCTCCACAGCGTGACCGTGCTCCATATGCGGCGGCAATTGGTTCTTGAGCTCCGCCATCTTGGGATTGATGAAACTGACTGACCAGAGGGGCAGATCGGCCTCTTGCATGGCCTTCAGCGTGAGCGCCAGGCCTTCGGCGCTGTCGAAGCGAGCGCCCCACAGCAGTTCCGGTTCGGCGGGCCGCACGCGGACGGTGACGGCAGTGATGAAACCGGTGATCCCCTCTGCCTCGCTTATGAGGTCCAGCTCGTCACCGCTGAACTCGCGCACCTGGCCGTCGGGCAGTACTACTCTACAGGAAACGACGTTCTCCCTGAATGGCCCATACTCGTAAGCCCCGAAGCCCATCCCGCCCTGGGCCAGCCAGCCGGCCACCGTGGACGAAGGGGCGCTGGAGGGGTAGGTGCGCAGCGCCAACCCCTGCTTGTGCAGGATCTTCTCCAGCTTCTCCCAGACCATGCCCGGCTGCACGGTGACGGTCATCGCCTCGGCGTCCAGGCTGATGAGCTCGTTCATCCAGGAGAAGTCCACGACCAGCCCGCCTTTGACTGGCAGAACGCCGCCGTAGCCGGATGTGGCGTGGCCGCGCGGCACCAGCGGGATGTCGTTGGCGCGGGCGAACTCCACCAGCTCGACCACCTGCTCCTCAGTTAGCGGCTGGACGATGCCGGCGGGCAGTGTGTTACCCACCAGCGGCTTGATCAGGCTGGGCAGCGAGCCCACGTCGTGGCTGTAAAAGAGCCGCTCCAGCTTGTCGAAAGCCACGCGCGGGCCAAACTGTTCTCGCAGGGTCTCCTGCAGTTCGGGGGTTAGTTCTCGCATGCTACGTCCTCCATGAGTATTTTCCAGCATCAGCGCAAGTGCGCTGTTGGGAACGCGGTAGTTTCATGAGATAGATGCTGGCCGGAGATAGATGCCGGCCGGTGCGGACCTTGCGTGCACGCTACCGGTCAGGGGCCCTTTGGTCCAGCACGATGGCGTCGTGAGGGCAGGCGGGAATGCACACGTAGCAGCCGTCACAGCTCGCGGCGTCTATGTATGGCGGTTCGTCCCGCTCGAACCGCAAGATCGCTCGTCCTCGGCAGGCAGAGATGGGCGGGCAGCGGCGACAGATTTGGCAGAGATCATCGTCAACCCGAGGGATGGGCTTGCCACCAGCGGAGCCAGCCACAGGTCACGCTGCCTCCGCCGTCAGTGCTTGGGCCAGCTCGGCGCGGCGGGTCAAGATGCTGGCCATGACCTCCCGCAGCAGATCCAGAGCGTCGATAATGCGCACATCGACCAGGGAATAGATCACGTAGGCGCCATCCCGCTGTGAGGTGACTATCTGCCGATCGCGCAGAACCTTGAGATGGCGGGAGACGGTGGCCTGGGGGGCATCCAGCGCCGTGACCAGCTCGCCCACGGCCTTGGGCCCCTCGGCCAGTTCGTAAAGGATGGCGATGCGCTTGGTATCGGCCAGCGCCGCGCAGATCCCAGCGTGGAAGGTATTCAGTTCGTCTTGGAGCGGTTTCTTCAGTGGCATGGCCTGAGCTGTTGGTTGTTGTGCATATTCGGATAAGCGAATGGACGAATATGTTAATCTTATCCTCTCCTGGTTGGGCGGAGTATGACGGATGTCATGAACTGGGGCGAAAGGTGAAGGGAATCCTTGGAGCGAGGTCGGGGGAGGTGGATAGCAAACAGAAGAACCCACCAAGAGCGGTGGGCTCCTCTTCAGTCAAGTGAGCTGCTAGGGAGTCGACCGCGTATGAGGAAACGTTGCTCAGGGTCGACGTGCGGACATTCCACGAGGGTGATCCAGATGGCGTCGTCCGTCAGCCGCATGCTGCGGGGACCGACGCGCACCTGGAGGAGGGATTGCATGTCTACTTCCAGTTCTACAACCACGAGCGCCTGCACCAGAGCCTCGGTTATCACACACCAGCGG
>CBDURC010000258.1:0-4510 GCA_965369635.1 uncultured Anaerolineales bacterium
AAGGTTTGGCTGACCAACAAGATCAGGTTAATACCTATCATCAAAAAACCTTAATATCTCATCTGTAAAACTCTTTCCAGGGACAGTATGAAAGCGATCGCCTAATAAATATTCCTGCCTAGAAGGTGAAGAACCCGCGCTATAGATATAAAAATTGTATTTTGTTCCATCACTATCAGGAAACAGCCCCCTCTCGTTTCCAACGCTTATCGTAGAGCCTCCCCAGTTTTGGGAGGCCCCCTTTACTAATACTAAGCCCTGCTCGCTCACTTCAAAGGGTACTACCATTAATGACCCCCGAGGGGCAGTGATAAACAACTTAACCACTCCCGTCCCTTGGCCCGCTGAATCTTGTAAAACCAGCTTTGAATTCTCCCCTGAAGCAGTGGTGGGGTCCACGAATAATGGTATCTCCAGATCCTCAACAGACGCCACTTGTAATCGAGGACGAACAACTTGGTCTACTAAACCAACTGCGCAAACTTGCTCACGAATTTCCGCTCCGCTCTCATCTCTGTCAGCAATGTAGGTCTCCGGAAAAGCGATGCCCACTAATCTTTCCTGGGGCGTTTCTCCTGTTAGGCCCCATGGATTTTGGCTTTCAGCTAAATAAATCACAAATGGCTTGCCGTCTACCAAGGCAAACTTCTGATAAGTATTAGCCATTTCAGGAATAACCAGCTCTTCTCCTGATTCGGTGACATAAACGTATTTTCCGTCCTCAATCTGCTGATACCGCGATTCTGATTCCCTCTCCGCCTCTTTGGTCGCCGTTGGCTTGGGCGTTGGGGGAGGCGGTTCTGGAGTATCGGTTGGTTTTGGCTCTTCAGTTGGCGTGGCTGTTGGCTCTGGTGTTGGATCAGGAGTAGGAGTCGGAGTGGGGATCTTGGTGGGATGCCCAGATACTGCCGCCGCGCTCGGCTGCACGGTCGTTGTAGCTTGACTGACATGAGTCGCCGTGGGAGCGTGTTCAAGCATCTGCGGCTGCTGTACGCAACCAGCTATAACGAGTACAACCGCAATGATCTCAGCAACTCTCCGCATGGCAATCCCTCCAGGCGCATTATACCTAACTTGACGCCTACCTCCAAACCAATCCCTTGCGAACCCCTCCCAACCTTTGCTAGAATGAGTGTAGATGACACCAGAACGCATGCGCTGGAACGATGATGAACGGCTGTACCAGCCGCGGATACACAGCCGGCGTTTTCGGGAATTGCACCGAATCAGTAAGGAGTTGGGCGAACCGATGACCTGCACTCCCGACGGCGGCAGCACCACTGGAGAGCCTGTCAGCGGAACAGCGCAAGGAGAGGAACCATGGTGTGCATTTCCACGTGTTCCGCTCTTCGGTTGACTTCCCTACGCCTTGCGGGCCAGCAGGTAGCGGTGATGCGCCCACACTGCCTTCAGTTGCCAGGGCAGCCGCGCCCGGTCCAACCAGGCGTACTTCATCACCTGCTCGTGCAGTTCTGGCTGCTGCCCCAGGTAGTAGGCCATCGTAGACCACTGCCAGCTATCGCCCGTGAACCGCTGTTCCAGCTTCTTCGAGCGTAAGCCCAACCGCTTTAACACCTCGCCCGCGGGCATGACCGTATCGGGCCACGGCGGCACGTCCAATACCCCCTGTTCGACGATGCGGAGACCAGCGTCCTCCAGAGTCCGCCGGATGCGGCCTATGTCTACCCAGCGCTCGTCCACCGTCTGGAAGAACTCACTGTCGAGCAGGTGCTTGCGCAGGAAGTAGCCCACCTGCCAGCGGTTGGGCATGGCGACGAAGACGAGATCACGGCTGACGCGGGCCATCTCTCGCAGTAGGGGTTCCGCGTCCGGCAGGTACCAGAGAGCGGCCCAGTCCCAGGCCAGGTCGAAGCTGTCGTCGTCGAAGGGCATGTTGCCCCACTCGCTTGGCTCCACCTCCAGCACCGTGACGTCGAGTGCCAGCTCGTCCCAGATGCGACGCACCCCCGCGGCGCGCTCCGGGTTGTCGTCCACCAGGGTGACCTCGCAGCCCGCTTGGGCTAGCGCCACGCTGTTGATGCCGCTGACGCCGGCCATCCCAAAGAGGGGGGCCTCCAGCACGGTCTGGATATCGGACTCCTGCCGCAGTGCCTGTAGGAAATCGTTGAGCACGAAGCGCTCGTAGACGAGGCCCAGTCCTTCATTGTAATCAGTAAGGTAGCGTTTCCAGGTGGGTTCGGCTTCTCTCATGTCTGATCCGTCCAGCAACATTTCATGCTGATGCGTCTGTCCGCACTCATCCCCATTATATCACATGCCCGTTGGGTGCACTATTACGGCTTTCTTTGTTCTTTGCCCGCGCCTGTGGTATAATGACGGGCAAATCTGCGCATCAGGTGAGAGAATGGCCCAACGGAAAAGCAGGAGACGTCGTAATCCTGGACAAGTGATCCTCTGGGGACTGAGTCTGGTGGTGGTGCTGAGCATGGTGCTGGGCTATGTCATCGGGCCACTCAGCCAGTCAGCCCGCCCAACGCCTACGCCTACGCGCGGGGTGACCCCGTCCCTACCCACACCAACGCATGCGGCGACGGCCACGGTCATAGCGCCCGCGCCCAGCCCTGTCCCCCGGCCGGAGCCTTCCGAGACGCCTCAGCCGACTCCCATCACGCTGGATCTGGGCGAGCAGTTCAGCTTCGCCGTCTGTGGCGACAGCCGCGACGGCGATGACATCTACCGCCGCGTGCTGGATAGCGCGCAGGACGATGACAGCAGTTTTCTCATCCACCTGGGAGATGTCGTCTCCAGTGGTAGGGAGAGCCAATGGCTGGCCTGGAAGGAGTTGATGGCAGGCTTCGCACTGCCCTTCTTCCCCGTGCCGGGCAATCACGATACACCCGATGGTCTGCTGGACGAGTATCTGCAATACAGCGGTGCGCTAGCCCAGCGCTACTCTTTCGACGCTGGCTCTGTGCACTTGGTCATGTTGGATAGCTACAGTGGCGCGCTGTTTCCCAGCACGCTGGAGTGGCTGGAGGAGGATCTGGCGAGCACCGGGCAGCCAGTCAAGATGCTCTTCTTCCACCACCCGCCCTTCGACCCCGACGGCACCGACTACATCCTGCAGATGGGAAACAGCCAGGTGATGAGCCTGGCTGAGGAATACGGGGTGCAGTACGTCTTCACCAGCCACATCCACGCCTACGAGGAAGCGGAGCGCAACGGCGTGCAGTACATCATCAGCGGTGGCTGCGGCGCGCCACTCTACGCCAGTGAGCATCCAGACGGAGCGTTCTATCACTACGTGCGGGTGCACGTGGACGGTACGGGCGTAAGCACCGAAGTGGTGCGCATCCAGCCATGAGCGAAGAACGCCGAGGGCTGCTCTACGTTAGTCTCGCTGTCCTTTTCTTCTCCACCAGCCCGGTGCTCACCCGCTGGGCCGCGCCTCTCTCACCCTACGAGATCGCCACCGGCCGCCTGGGCGTGGCCGCGCTGGGCATCCTGTCGCTGATGGCCCTGCGGCGACAGCCTCTGCGTGTGGCCAGAGCCGACCTGCCTCGGTTCCTCGGCTTCGGCCTCATCGCCGCTGTGCACTTCCTCTGCTACATCGCCAGCCTCAGCCTCACCACCATCGCTCACTCACTATCCATCGTCTACACCGCGCCGATCTTCGTCACCTTCTTCTCGGCGCTGATACTGAAAGAACCCATCCCCCGCCGCAAGTGGGGTGGCGTGGTGGTGGCTGTCATTGGCGTAGCAGTCCTGGCCGGCTTCGAGCCCCGCATGACCCGCACCATGCTCTGGGGCGATCTGCTGGCGCTGGGCTCGGCGATCACCTTCGGACTCTACTCCGTAGCTGGTCGTTCGCAGCGAGCCCGCTATCCGCTGTTCACCTACGCCGCCGCCGTCTACGGCTTGGCGGCACTCTGGATGCTGCCGATGGCGGCGACTAATTTCACACCACAAGGCTACACTCTGATGCCCGTCCTCAGCGTCATCGGCCTGGGCATCCTGCCGCTGGGCGTCGGCCACACTCTTTACAACGCCGCGCTGCGGCGCACGCACGCGACTTACGTCAACCTCATTGCCACGCAGGAGGTGACCGGCGGCATCCTCCTGGGTATGCTGCTGCTGGGGGAAATGCCAGCAATCAATGAGATCATCGGTGTCGTGGTGACGCTGGTCGGCATCGCTCTGGTGGTGCTGTAGGGCTGGCGACTGTCAGCGGAAGAACGGAAGGTTTCCCAGCCCCGCCGCCTCGGTGCCTCATCGCCACATCGCCACATCACACCACCGCCTCATCACCCAAGCTGTTCGATCACCACCAACACCTGTCCCAGTTCCACATCGTCCCCGGCGGCCACGGCGACCTGCGTCACTGTCCCGCTACGGTCGGCCCGCAGTTCGTTTTCCATCTTCATGGCCTCCAGGATCACCGCAACCTCCCCTTCCTGAACCTTTTCTCCTTCGGTCAGAAGCACACGGAGCACCTTGCCCGGCATGATGGCCTTGATCACCCCCGCGCCTTCAGCGACTTCGCCAGCGG
>CBDURC010000259.1:0-4456 GCA_965369635.1 uncultured Anaerolineales bacterium
GTCCAGAACATGTTCGACGTGTTCCAAGATTACTATGAGAACACTACCCCAGAGACATTCCGGAGGGATCTGGACGACAAGAACTGGGTGATCATTCTGCGAGATCCAACGTCCAAATGCATCCACGGCTTTTCCACTCTTGCTTTCTACAAGTCCCTTGTGAAGGGCAAAGAGGTAGGTGTGGTCTACTCTGGCGATACGATCATCCGCCCTGCCTATTGGGGCACATCTGAACTTCCTCGTACCTGGGGTAAGCTTGTTCTCAAAATGGGGGAGCAGTTGCCGAAACCACTATATTGGCTCCTCATCTCATCCGGCTACAAAACCTACCGCTTTCTCACAGTCTTTTTCAAGGAGTACTATCCCAGATACGACCGACCGACCCCTCCTGAGATTCAAGAGGTAATTGACCATTTAGCTCGCGAGCGTTTTGGATCGCAATATTACCCTGAGTTAGGTATCGTGCGTTTTTCCAAGGGTGCTACCCCCCTGCGAGAGGGAGTAGCTGAAATCACTGCAAGACGGCTAAAGGATCCACACGTTGCCTTTTTTGTTGCCAGGAATCCCGGGCGTGCTCAGGGCGATGAGCTGGTCTGTCTGACGCGCATTCATCCCAATAACTTCACTGCTGCTGGGAGACGTATGATCCGATGAGAGGCGTGGGGCCAAGACTAGCCAATAACCTTTGGCAAGCTACTTGCTTGCCCGCGTGGCACGGGTTTCTGCGCGCCACGACGCGGGTCAAGGGAATACAGTGCAAGTTCTTGATGGACTATCTTAGGAGGAACCGGCATACAGACTACGGGGACCGCTTCAAGTTTGGCTCAATGAGCTCCATCGATGCCTATCAGAGGTCCGTCCCACTAACAACCCATGATAACTACACCGAAGCCATCGAGGAAATCAGCCAGGGCAGGCAAAGAGTCCTGACTACTTCGCCTGTGCTGATGCTTGAGGTCTCCAGCGGATCAACTGCGGCTTCAAAATTGATACCATACACCATGCAACTGAGATCCGAGTTTCAAAGAGGCATCGAATGCTGGATATACAGCCTTTTCCGACACAGTCCTGATCTCAAGAATGGACCAGCCTACTGGTCAATCACACCTCTGACTGATGGGCGGCGATTCACCTCCAGTGGTATCCCAATAGGCTTTGAAGAGGACAGTGCATACCTTGGCTCTGCAGGCAAATACTTAGTCGACTCAGCTCTGGCTGTTCCCAGCGAGGTCAAATACATTCCGGATGTAACAACTTTTCGCTATGTAACGTTGCTCTTCTTGCTGCGCCAACCAGAGCTGCGCATCATCTCCGTGTGGAATCCGACCTTCCTTAGCCTCTTGCTGGCGCCTCTGTCCGAATGGTGGGAATCCCTGGCAAATGATATCGCGCATGGGACGTTAACATCGCCTAGCACATTAGATCCCTGTCTACATCAAACCCTGCTTAGTCAACTGCCACCTGATCCGCGGCGAGCAGGAGCACTCGCTGTAATCGAACCATCCGACTATCAGGCCATTTGGCCAAGCCTTGGCTTGATCAGTTGCTGGATGGACGGCCCCACTGCTCGGTATGTCGAAGCCCTAAAAGCACAATTCCCCAATGTTCGATTCCAGGGCAAGGGTCTGGTGGCTACGGAAGCGTTTGTCTCCTTTCCGGTCACGGGCGTCACTGGAGCCGTTCTCGCCGTCACAACTCACTTTTTCGAGTTCTTGCCGGTGAATAAGCAGACGTACCAGGTATTGCCTGATGAGCCAAAACTAGCGCATGAACTGGACAGGGGACAGACCTATGCCGTAGTGGTAACCACCGGCGGTGGTTTCTACCGTTACCAATTGCAAGATCTCGTGGAAGTGGTTGACTATATGGAACAAGCTCCGTGCCTCCGGTTTCTTGGCAAAACCGACCAGGTTTCAGACTGGTTCGGGGAGAAACTCAACGAACATTTCGTAGCTGAAACCCTGGACAAGATCTTTCACAAACATGGACTATCGCCAGTATTCGCCATGCTGGCACCTGATGATGCAACAGAAGATTTCCGCTACACACTATATCTTGAACACCCATCCGATCTGCAATCCATTGGAATGCTAACCGGTTTACGTGCGGATCTTGATGGGAATCTCCGTCGGAACTTTCACTACAACTACTGCCGGGAACTTGGCCAGTTGGCTTATCCCAAGATCTTTCTAGTAGCCCAAGGGGGGATGGAAACCTACCTGGAAGCCTGCCAATCACGAGGACAAAGGCTGGGGAACATCAAACCCCCCACCCTTGAGAAAACAACTGGTTGGGGAAACTACTTCACCAGGTCACCCGACCAACAAGATTCAAAACAGGCAAAGGAGGAGGCTGTGGAAGTTTGAGAACCAGGCTAGTTTGAGGCGTGCTACACTTTCTGTTCGCATGTTGTCAACCGCACAAGTGGCTTTACCACGTGCAACGTGCGCTTCAGCCAGGTATTTGTCCTGCTCAAATGAGCGGAATACGCTCGAACCCCTGCTCTTCGAAGTGTCGATCGAAAGAAAACGCCGTCCGTATCCCCAGTTGTCGCATGATCTGGAAGCTCACGCAATCCACCAGGCTGAGTTGGCGGCGCGCTGCTGTGAGCATAGCTGTAACACCGTCCCGATGGCATGATTCGTCAACCCATTCAACATGCAGCAATGGTATGCCTTGTTCTTGGAGGGAGCGCACAGCGCGGATTCCCAGCCTGTGCTGGACCAATGACAGCGTTTCGAGCAGTACGTAGTTGCTGCTGACGAGTTGAGCCTCTTGCGCAACCAGGTCTTTCCAAAGATCCCCTGCCTTCTCGTGGTTTTCGTCGTCCGTGTCCAGAATGGCGTACAGAGCTGATGTGTCCACGAACACGCTCATCGCTTGTAGACCTCGTACGCCTCGACCAGGTACCGATCATGCTCTGATGACACATCGGAGAGCCCCGAGCGAAACTGTCCTACCATAGCGATGGCACGCTGCCGTCGCTCCTCCTCGTTAATGCTGGCCGACGACCGTATCAGCATGTCCACAGCCTGCCGAATCAACTCAGCGATCGACACGCGGCGCTCTGAAGCCCACTGTCGCAGCGTCTCCATCTGTTCCTCTCTCAACTGCACCTGCGTTCGGATCATCACACACCCCCATCATGCTTACAGTTCTGCCTACATGATAACACAGGAATCATGGGCTGTCAAACGGGTCAGTGGCTAGTAGACTGCAGGCGAAATGCTGCAAGGAATTCAAGGCCAATAATGCCTTTGTTGCCGGAGAAGGCCCGAGGCTGAAGCCGTCGGGCTAAAAGGGCAAAGCCCTTGCGGGCTGATGATTCCTAGCCCCGCAGGGGCTTCGTTCTCTTAGCGCGGGGCTTCTAGCCCCGCTCCTCTAGCCGCCAGCTCGTAACGCCACACACCCTTCCGCGTGACGACCCTCACCTCCCCCGCTGCCTCCATCACATCTAGATGGCCCAGAACCTCGGAGACGGCCAGGAAGGTATCTATGCCTCCCAGGCGCGGGAAGAGCTCCTGCACGACGTCCCACACCGTCTGAGGGCCCCTGTTCAGCGCTCCGCGGATGTCATCCAGCCGCTGCTCATGGAAGGCAAAGCGGTGCTCGATCAGCGCCCGATGGTCGTCAATGGGCTCGCCGTGTCCGGAAAGGACCAGGCCGATGTCCATCTCCGCCACCCGCCGCAGGCTGGCCCAATACTCCACCAGCGGACGGCGGCGCGGTGCACCCTCCCGCTCCGGTGGTTCGATGATAGCGTTGGAACTGATATGCTTGATGAGGTGGTCGCTGCCCAGGAGCAACCGCTCCTGGCGCTGGTAGAGGCAGATGAGGCCAGCAGCATGGCCGGGGGTGTGTAATACTTCCCAGGTCGCCTTCCCCAGGCGGAGGGAATCGCCTTCATCCAGCAGGTGTTCCACCTGCACGGTGGCGCTGTGGCGGTTCACGTGGCGGAAGCCGCCCGCCACGCGGAGTTGAGTCGCCAGCGGCACTCCCGCGGCGCTCATCAGGCCGGCGTACCAGCGCAGACGCCATCCGTGGGCTTCCCCTCCGGTCAGCCGAGGCGCGCAGCGGGGATGAGCTAGCACCTCCGCCCCGCTGCGTTCCACCAGCGTTGCCGCCAGACCGTAGTGGTCGGCGTGGGCATGGGTGATGACGATGCGCTGCAGGTCGCTCACGCTGTAGGCTAGTGCCGCCAGCCCCGCCTCCAGTTCCTGCAATGCTTCCGGCGTGCGGGGGCCGGTGTCGAGCAGGGTGAGCGGCTCTCCTTCCAACAAGTAGACGTGCACCGGCCCGACGGGGAATGGGGTGGGGAGGGTGATCTGGTGTACCGAATCTGGCCAGTGGGTCATGGTTGCCTTTTGTGTCTCCTTGTCTCCTTGTCTCCGCGTCTCCCTATCTCCCCCTCTCCTTGTCCCCTTGTTGTCACCTTGCCACCTTGTCTCCTTGTCTC
>CBDURC010000260.1:0-4425 GCA_965369635.1 uncultured Anaerolineales bacterium
TCATCCGCCGCCGCTGGTGGCTGCCCGTGGCCCTGGTGGTCATCGTGGCCCTGGCCTGGCTGGTCACGCAGAACCCGTGGCAGCCGCGGCCGCCCGTCTATGCCACCTCGCTCAGCTTCAGCGTGGGCATCCGCCCCGAACAAGCGGGGGACGGTGAGGAGAATTACTACGTTGCCCTGACGTCAGAGTATCTGATTGACGACTTGGCCGAGGTGGTGCGGGGGAGCGAGTTCGCCGCTGCCGTCAGCGAGCGGCTGGCCGCGCAGGGGATCGCCGTGCCTGCGGGTGCCATCCAGGGCAGCACGCAGACGGGCAAACTCCACCGCATCCTCACCGTTTCCGTCACCTGGGGCAACGCCGCGGAATTGGCGGCCATTGCCGAGGCGGTGACCGCCACTCTGCAGGAGGAGAGCGTGCGTTTCATGCCCCGCCTCTTCGCCCAGAATGGAGCTGCCTACCTCATCCACCGGGGTGGCATCGGGCTGGTGGGGACGGGGCTGCGGGAGCGGCTGGATCTGCCGCTGCGGCTGGCGCTGGCAGTGGTGGCGGGAGTGGTCATCTGCTTCCTCTGGAACTATCTGGACTCCAGCTTGCGTGACCGGGCAGACCTTGAGGAAATGGGACTCGCTGTGCTGGGGGAGATACCCCGTGAGCGGTAGACTGGTACATTGGTAGATTGGTCAGCAATCCCAATTTACCAATCTACCAATGTACCATTTGGTCCCATTTGGTGATTGAGCATTGTCAGTGTACAATAGCGAGCGTTGATGGAGGGGACAGGTTCATGGAACTGCGAGACTATTTTCGAATCTTGCGCCAACGGGGTTGGATCATTCTGTTGGTGGCGGTATTGACAGCTGCTGCAGCACTGGGTGTGAGCAAACTGCAGACACCCATCTACAAAGCTCGCGTCAAGCTGAGCGTCGTGCCCGCCCGCCCAGACTGGGGAGGCAGTCAGTCCACGAAAGACTTGTTGAGCAACTTCGTGGTCAATATCAAGACGCACAATATGGCCGACCGGGTCATTGACCAAGCGCAGTTGGACATGAGCTCCTACGATTTGCTGGAGAAGGTGGAAGTCAGCGCCGAGCTCTCCAACTTCACCATCGACATCGCCGCCAGGGATCCCGACCCCAGTGTCGCCATGCAGATCGTTCAGACGATGGCCGAGGTCTTCGCCGACGACCGGGAGGAGTGGAGCCAGCGGCAAGACAAGCAAGACCGCATTGATGTTCACATTGTCGACGATGCGCGGGACGCGCCACTGTTCAGGCCAAAAATGCTGATGAATGGCATCGCCGGCGGCATCCTGGGCGCGCTGATCGGCTTGCTGATCGTCTACTTGCTGGAGTGGATGGAGGCAGACATCCTGCGCACGCCACAAGTGGTGGAAAGGGCCATAGATGTGCCTGTACTGGGAAGCATCCCGGCCAGTACGGAACACGCAACACGAAGCACGCACAGATCACAGAGGTTAACTCGATGACAACCGGTTTGATCACCATCACAGACCCCCGCTCTCCTGTCGCTGAGGCCTACCGCCGGCTGCGCACAAACCTGGAATTTGCCAGTCTGGACAGCTCTTTGCGCACCCTGCTGGTCACCTCCGCTGGGCCGGATGAGGGCAAGTCAACCACGTTGTCCAATCTGGCGGTATCCATCGCCCAGGCTGGCCGGCGGGTGATTCTGGTGGACGGCGATCTGCGGCACCCCCGCCTGCACGAACTCTTTGGCCTGGACAATCGTCAGGGGTTGACCACCGTCGTAGGCCAGGCCAGCGGAGACATCCCGTTGCAGGAAAGCGGCGTGAACGGCTTGCGCGTCCTGGCTGCCGGGCCATTGCCCGATATTCCTGCCGATCTGATCGCCTCGCCTGCTGTGGAGACATTGATCGCCACGCTGCGCGAGCAGGCAGACATCGTCCTTTTCGACGCGCCTCCGGTGGTCACCGTGACCGACGCGGCGGTGTTGGCATCCAAGGTGGACGGTGTATTGCTAGTGATTAACGCCGGGCGCACCAGGCGAGAGTATGCGCAGCGAGCCAAGGCCCTGTTGGCGCAGGTGCACGCTCGCGTGATAGGTGCCGTACTGACTAACGCGCCGCATGAGTCCGCGCTGTTGTAAATGTGAAAGGGCGAGACATTCCCCTGCGGAGGCCAAGTTCACCGTGAAAGGCATGAAAGGTCTGATACTCAGCGGCGGAAAGGGGACACGTCTCCGCCCAATCACGTACACCAGCGCCAAACAGTTGGTGCCCGTGGCCAACAAGCCAGTGCTGTTCCGAGTCATCGAAGCCATGCGTGATGCAGGCATCACCGACATTGGCATCGTCGTCGGAGATACGGCGGAAGAGATCAAGCGGGCTGTGGGGCGGGGCGGGCGCTGGGGCGCTAAGGTCACCTACATTGAACAGGAGGTCCCCCTGGGGCTGGCGCACGCGGTGAAGATCAGCCAGCAATTCCTCGCTGACGAGCGCTTTGTGATGTTCCTGGGAGATAACGTCATTCAGGGTGGCATCAGCGAGTTGGTTCGCCAGTTCTCCCAGAGTGAGTGGAACTCGCAGATTGTGCTGAAGCGGGTTGAACATCCGCAGCAGTACGGCGTAGCCGAATTGGATGAGCAGGGTCGCATCGTGCGGTTGATGGAGAAGCCCAAAGAGCCGCCCAGCGACCTGGCGTTGGTGGGCATCTACATGTTCGACCATCACGTGTTCGAAGCGGTCAACGCCATCACCCCGTCCTGGCGGGGCGAACTGGAGATCACTGACGCCATCCAGTGGCTAGTTGAGCATGGCTATGCCGTCTGTCCCTACGTCCATCGGGGATGGTGGATAGATACCGGCAAGATGGAGGACTTGCTAGAGGCCAACAGCCTGGTATTGGACGAGTTGGAGCACTACATCGCTGGTTATGTGGACAGGGACTCTCAGATCAACGGGAAAGTCACCATTGACAAAGGGGCGGAGATCATCAACAGTCGTATCCGCGGCCCGGCCATCATCGGCGAGGACACTCGCATCGTCAACTCCTACGTGGGGCCCTTCACCTCCATCTACCATCACGTACGCATCAAAGACAGCGAGATCGAGCACAGTATAGTCCTGGAAAACAGTCAGATCCTCGATGTCCCTCACCGCATTGAGGATAGCCTCATCGGACGCAACGTGCTGATCGAGCGCTCCCCTATCAAGCCCAAGGCCTACAAGCTCACGCTGGGCGACAACAGCCGCGTGGGTATTCTGTGATGTGAGGTGGCGGATCTCCTCGCTGGGCGCAGACTGGCCCCGCTTGGGGCGGGGCTGGGCGTCGCCATCGCCGCACTGGCGGTGATTGCTCTCCTCGTCTGGCTTGCCGCGCTGCAACTTCCCGATGGACAACTTCACGTGGCCTTCCTCGACGTGGGACAGGGAGATGCCATCCTCATCACCACCCCCGACGGACAGCAGGTGCTCGTAGATGGCGGCCCCAGTCCCACGCAACTCGCTTGGGCCCTGGGGCGGCAGATGCCCTTCTGGGACCGATCCCTTGATCTTGTCGTCCTTACCCACCCCGACGATGACCACATGACAGGACTGATCCCGCTGTTCGGCCGCTACCGCGTGGAGCGGGCGCTGACAGCAGCGCGGACTCTGGACGCTGAGGAAGCGCTTCACTGGCGAGAGGCGGCAGACGCGGCAGGGCTGCCCATCGTGGTAGCTGAACGGGGAATGCAGATTGACCTGGGCAGCGGCGTGCGGCTGGACGTGCTGCATCCCGAGGCCGCTCCCAGACCCAGCAGAGCGGCCGACGACAACAATAACTCCGTTGTTCTGCGTCTTACCTACGGCGCGACCTCGTTCCTGCTCACAGGTGATCTGGAGGCCGAAGGCGAACAGGTGCTGCTGACTTCGGGGCAGCCGCTAGCAGCACAGGTGCTCAAGGTAGCGCATCACGGCAGTGGCAGGGGCACGACGGCCGAGTTCCTGCGCGCTGTGATGCCGCAACTGGCCGTCATCCAGGTGGGCGCCGATAATCGTTTCGGTCATCCGGCTCCCGAGGTACTGGAACGGTTGGCGGCGGCGAACGTTCAAGTGCAACGCACCGACCAGCACGGCACCATTGAGATCGTCAGCGATGGCCGGCGACTGCATGTGCGAAGGGCGAAACATCCGCATCAGGGCTGATAGTGAGGAGAGGGATGGGCATTCGAGAGAGGGTACTCTCTCAAGCCTACGCGAAATCCCCAGCGATTGTACCCTTGACACTGCGGTGGAAGGGTGCTATACTTTTGTGCACAAGGTTTGAGGGAGGGTGAGGCTAACAAGGCACCGACGAAACTCTGCCCAGAGTGTAGCGCGCCCGCCCCCCCCCGATGCGACACAGAGCCTCATCCGTGAGCGTATCACGCTGGGGACATGAAACAGGGGGAAATAGGGCTACAAGGTTC
>CBDURC010000261.1:0-4390 GCA_965369635.1 uncultured Anaerolineales bacterium
TGCCGCACAAGCCGCCCCCGGGACGGGGGCTGGGAGCATAGGCTGAGTAGTAACGACTGGAAGAGGAACCGGGAACCTACTACCTGCACATCGAGAAAGGGAAATGCACCTTCCACGAAGGCACATCCCCTACGCCTGCGCTGACCATCCACACGCCTTCCGAAGTCTGGCTTGCCGTCAGCCGGGGCGAGATGGATGGGCAGATGGCCTTCATGCAAGGGAAGTACTGTGCAGAGGGCCAGTTCAGTCTGCTCTTGAGGCTTGGCGATCTGTTCAAAACCACATAGCGGCTTCACACCTCCGAGCAGAATCGGATGCCTTGTAACAGAGAGGTTGGCAGTTGACGCGCGGGCGAGTCCGTGATATGATTGGCCCTGTTCCGGGAGCGCCTGAGATGCCCGAAAGGGGGCCGCACCTGTTGTGGCTATGCGCATCCCCGGACGTGGTGCGTGTAGCGTCAGGCACCACGCAACGCGCACCGCGTTGGTTTGTGAGAACCGGAGGAACGGCGAGAAGTGCAGGAAGGGGATGACACCATGGGCACGATTCGCATTGGCACGTCGGGCTTCAGCTACAAGGACTGGGTGGGGCCGGTTTACCCAAAGGAGCTGCGCAAGGCCGAGTGGCTGGGATACTACGCCCGAGAGCTCGGTTTCCGCACCTGTGAGCTGAACTTCACTTACTATCGTCTGCCAGATCCCCGCACATTGGAGCGTATGGCGGCCAAGGTGCCCGAAGGGTTCATCTTCACCCTCAAGGCCACGAGGACGCTGACCCACGAGCGGGACAAGGCTACGCCGGAGGAGTTCACTCGCTTCGTGGAGGGGGTGCAGCCGCTCATTGCCGAGGAGAAGTTCGGCTGCGTGCTGGCTCAGTTCCCCTACTCGTTTCACGCCACGCCGGAGAACCGTGGCTTCCTGCGCCGGTTGCGAGGGGGCATGGGAGAGCTGCCGGTGGTGGTGGAATTCCGCAACGGTCGGTGGCTGACCGATGAGACCTTCGCCCTTCTGCGGGAGCAGGGGCTGGGCTTCTGCTGCGTGGACGAGCCGCGGCTCAAGGGACTGATCCCACCCATCGCCCGCACCACAGGGCCGGTGGCCTACGTCCGCTTCCACGGTCGCAACGCCAAGAAGTGGTGGCGGCACGACGAACCGTGGGAGCGGTACGACTATACCTACTCGGACGAGGAGTTGCGGGAGTGGGTGCCCGAGATTCGAGGATTGGCTGAGGAAGCGGAGACGGTGTACTGCTTCGCCAACAATCACTGGGAAGGACAGGCAGTGGGCACAGCGCGGCAGATTGGCTTGTTGTTGGGCGAGCGATAGGACAACGAATGTGGAACGAATGAACGAATGAACGAATGAACGAATGTGGAACGAATGAACGAATAAAGCTAGGACAACGAATGTGGAACGAATAAACGAATAAACGAATGAACGAATAGAGCTAGGACAACGAATGTGGAACGAATAAACGAATAAACGAATAAACGAATGCGGAAAGAATGAGCGAATGAACGAAGAAGCTAATGAACGAATGAACGAATGCTCGGCGGGGGCAAGGGAGGTAACCGTGGGACTGGTCAGCGATGCTCCATATCACGAGCTGTGTTATCGCATCATCGGGGCAGCGATGGATGTGCATAACCGGCTGGGGCCGGGGCATCGGGAGGTTGTGTACCAGCGAGCGCTCATGGCCCGGCTGGAGGACATGGGCATTGCCGCAGTGGCTGAGCAGCCGGTGGAGATATACTTCGCAGACCGTCCGGTGGGGTTGCTGTACATGGACTGCCTGGTGGAGGACGCTGTCGTCGTCGAGTTGAAGGGCCTATCGCACTTGCTGACAGAGGAGGAAGTCGCTCAGGTCATCACCTACCTGGCCGCGACAGGCAAGCCGGTAGGGCTGCTGTTCAACTTCGGTCGTCGGCGTCTGCAGTTCAAGCGCATATTCCCGCCGAAGAAACTCGATGGCTGGAGAGATCGGATCGAGCGCTATCTCTGGCGGCCTTCGGAGACCCGAGAATGGTTGGAAGGGCAAGGGAACGAGTGAACAAGCCGACAAGTCAACAAGTACCCATGGCGGTACATTCGCCTATTCGTTCGCCATTAGTTGCCTCATCGTCCTCTTGGCGACGCTGGCTGCTGCTCGCCTGGCTGGTGCTGAGCCTGTTGCCCGGCCTGGCTTGCGGCAACGTGCTGTCTGGACCTGAGCCCACGGTTCCCATGCCCACGGCCACAGCAGCGGCTGTTGAGCCGACCTCTACGCCCACGCCGTATCCCACTCGCACGCCGACGCCCACCCCAACGGTGCCTACGGCCACGCCCACACCACTGCCGGCCGGCGCGCTGTGGTCCGACGCCCGGGCGCGGGTCATCGCCCGCCAGGGGATCAACGTGCGGGAGGCGGCCGCCACCAGCAGCAAGCAGTTGGGCCGCTTTGCTCCTGGCACGCTGGTGATCGTGCGTGAAGGCCCGGTGGAAGCGGAGGGCTATCGGTGGTGGCGGGTGGAGAGTGGGCAGGGCCTGAATGGCTGGGTGGCCGACGGCGATGCCGAGGATGTCTGGCTCACGGGTGACATCGGCGAGCCACGGCCGGTGAACCGGCCCGTGCGCCTCGGCGACCGTGTGGTCGTCACCACTAAGGGAGATAGGTGGCTGGCGCTGCGCTATCAGGCGTCCGCCACTCTGATACGCCGCGTGCCGGCAGGGACGGAGTTCACCGTGAAGGATGGGCCGGAGAACGCTGAGGGCTTCCTCTGGTGGCTGCTGGTGGATGACGATGGCATGGAGGGCTGGGCGGCCGAAAGCGACAAGGAGACGCGCTGGCTGACGCCGCTAGAGTAGAAAGCCTTGCGAAGGTCAGTTGAAGGGGTTGGCAGCCAGTGAATTGTAGATCCGCCAGGAGCGATCAGAGCATTCCACCGGACAGCGCTTTTTGACAGAGTTTCTACCAAGGAGTACAGCGTGGACGATCCAAAGCATCTGGTCGTGTTCATCTCCTTCCCCACCGTGGCGGAGGCCAAGAGCGTCGCGCAGACTCTGGTGAGTGAGAAGCTGGCAGCCTGCGTGCATGTGCTGTCTGGCATCACTGCCATCTATCGTTGGAAGGGTAAGATCGAAGAGGAGCCGCAGACGCTGCTGGTGGTCAAGACCACGCAGACGGCTTGGCCGGCACTGCTGCGGCGGGTCAAGACGTTGCACTCTGACGAAGTCCCGGAGATCATCGCCCTTCCCGTCGTCGAGGGGCTGCCAGCCTACCTCGATTGGATCGATAGCGTTGTGATGTGAGGTGCAGCGCACTTGCCCAGTGCGTTGCACCTAAACCCCCAATTCCGCCAACCTCTCCTCCGTAAGGCCGAAGTGGTGCCCCAGCTCGTGCAGCACCACCCGGCGTACCCTGTTCCGGATCGCTGCCTCACTATGGCAGGCACTGAGGATGGGCCCTCTGAAGATGGTGATCCTGTCCGGAGGCACCATGCCATAGTGACTGCTGCGCTTGGTCTGGGGCACGCCCTGGTAGAGGCCGAAGAGCGTCTGGCCGGGAGGCAGGCCAGCAGCGATCAGGTCGGCCCGCGAAGGCCAATCTGTGACCACCACAGCCACGTTGTCCAGTTTCTGCCGGAAGAAGTCAGGCAGGTCCTCGAGGGCCTCCGCGATCAGTTGTTCGAAACGGCGTCTGTCCATCCTCATCAACTGCCCCATGGTTGCCTCATAGCCTCACCGCCTCATTGCCTCAGCCTCAGTACACGATGATCCCCAGCACCGCCGCGGCCAGGATGGCCAGTGCCGGATGCACATTCAGGAGGGTGACCGCCAGCAGGGTGGCGACGGCGATCAGCGCGCTGTCCCAGCGTCTGTTGACGGCCGTGGGCCAGACGTTGTAGATCACCATGGCCAGCAACCCCACCACAGCCGGCCGGACTGCCTGCAGCACGGCCTGAACCTTGGGGTGATCCTTGAAGCGGAAGAAGAAGATGGTCATGACCAGCATGAGCAGTAGTGCGGGCAGGGAGATGCCCAGCACCGCGGACACCAGGCCCGGCACGCCGGCCAGCTTGTAGCCCACGTAGGTGGCCATCTTGATCACGATGGGGCCGGGCAGTGAGTTGCCCATAGCCAGCGCGTCCACGAACTCCTCGGTGCTCAACCAGCCGTTGACCTCCACCACCTCTTCCTGCACCAGGGGGATCATTGACGGCCCCCCGCCGTAACCGAAGAGGCCGACCTTCAGGAAGCTCAGCAAGATTCGCAAGAGCAATGTCATGTCAAATTCCTCCATCAGCGGATTAGGCAGATGAAGCGGATTACACAACAAGATCAGCTTCATCCGCTCAATCGGCTGACTACCTCAGGCTGCCACGGAATTGGATGTTTTAGGCTCTTAGCCCTCG
>CBDURC010000262.1:0-4364 GCA_965369635.1 uncultured Anaerolineales bacterium
TAGCTCGCTTCTCTCGATAGCTGATAGCATATGGCCTATAGGCTGCCATCTGCCAACTGCTAGTAGTAGTACCAAATCGTCTCGTACTCGGCCGGGTCTTCACCGAGCCGCTCCAGTTCCTGCAAATACTCGTAGATGGAGTTGTCGGTGTAGATCCAGGGCTCCATGGGGGTGATTCCCTTCTCCCAGGGATGCCACAGATAGACCCGTTGCCCGTCCGGCCTGATCGCCACCAGTTCCCTGTCCTGCCAAGCCCGGATGTGGTTTTTGCCCAGCCGGGGGACGTTGAAGACTGGCTCGTCGGTGCGGAAGATACCGGGCAGCAATCTGGCTTCTTCTTTGCGCTCCTGGGCGACGCGGGCCAGGGGCGTCATGTAGTCTTTCGTCTCTTCCTTACCCTTGGGATAGAAGGTGTAGTAGGGATCCACACCGGCTCGCTTCATGGCAATGCGGTTGGCCACGGTCTGGAAGCGGCGGCTGGTCTGCACGGTGAACACCTGTTGGTTGTAGACGTAGATGCCGCGCCGACGCAGTCGGTACACCGCCTGGGCTAGGTCGGGAGTGACCTCGGCCGCGCTCTCAATGTGGGTCACCATGCACACGTTGCGCTGTCCTGGTACGATGTAGCTCCCCAGTATATCGGCCAGTTCCTCCGTTATCCGCATGGGCATGGTCACCGGGCCGCGCGAGGCCCAGCGGAAGCTGATCAGGTGCTCCACAGCGCTCAGGCGGTCCATGATATACTTGATGCGCTTGTTGCTGAGGAACAGCGGGTCGCCGCCGGTAATCAGCACATCGCGCAGCGCCGTGTGTTCGGCAAACCAGTCCAGGGCCCGTTCCAGGTGTGCGCGGGGGGGCATTCCCTCCGGTGCCATCGGTCCGGTAATCTCCCAGTTGCGCTGGCAATACACGCAGATTTGGGGACAGGTATCGAATGGCTTGATGATGGCAATGGTGGGATAGCGGCGGGTGACCAGTTCCACGGGCGAGGTATCATGTTCGCCCATGAAGTCGAAATAGTGTCCCCGATCCTCTCGGTGTTCGATCATGGACTGCACGTAGTGCAACGGGGGGATCACCTGCGACCGAATCTGGCCGTCGGAGGTGCGGTCGGTGGAGTCAAAGTCGAACAGCGATAGGTAATAGGGAGTGATACCGAAGGGAACACCATTTTCAATGGATAGTGTGATGGACTCGATCTCCTCGTCGGTCAGAGGGACCAGTTGCTTGAGGTGGGCCAGCCCCTTCATGTTCTTAAAGATATACTTGAGCTGCCAGGCGTGGTTGTACCAATGGTGCAGCGTGGCGTCGAAGTGATCCATGATGCGTTGCCGGTTCGCTTCGCGCCTCTCGATCACCTCTGGATCCAGACCCGAGGAGTGCCGGCTAATGAAGTGATGGATCCTCTGCCCTGCTTGATCCAGATAGTCTGAGCGAGCCTGGCCGGCGGCGCGCCCTTCGATCTGGCGGAAATCTATGGCTTCGATCCCTGCCTCAGTCAGGATATGGCCCAGCCAGCCTTGCCCGATGCCCGAGTGTCCTTGGACGGCCCTGAAGAGGTGTCGGAACTCCTCGACGAAGCCAGGGCTCGTGCTATCACCATCGCCACGCGCTAGTCGCCACAGTGGCTTCAGAGTCGAAAGGCCGGCCAGTCGCTCGTTGCGCGGGGAAAGCAGGTTGTAGAAGACTCGCAGGGCTTCCATGGCTGCGGCCGATTCGATCTGGTGGTCGTCGGTTTCCACGCTGCGGAGCTGCCACTCCAGTTCCTTCAAGTAGCCGTAGAGCATCTGGCGCGCAGCTTCCAGCGTCTCGCTCTCCCTCAGGATGCGATAGATCTGTGGCTCCTCCTGCCAGAGCGCATCCGAAGGCTGGGCAGGCGAGGGCTCTGCTGTGCTGGTCACAGTAGGATTCCTCCTTCTGGTGCGATATCGGCGCGTACGAGCACTTCGCTTTCTGGTAAATATCCCAGGTGGTGGGAGATATCGTTGGCCGTCTGCAGGGTGAGCGCAGCCAGGCTGTGGATCTCCTCGGGTGTGATACGAAAAGAGGGGCCGGAGACGCTGACGGCGGCGATCACCGTGCCGCGGTGGTCGCGGATAGGAGCGGCCACCGCGTTCAGCCCGACCTCCATCTCCTCTAGCCCCACGCTGTATCCTGATCGGCGTACGTCTTCCAGTTCCTTCCGCAGACGTGCTGGATCGGTGATGGTCCTTTCGGTGAAACGAACGAGTTCCCGGCTCAGTACGCGTTCTCTATCCGCTTCGGGCATGAAGGCCAGGAACACCTTGCCAGCAGAAACGCAGTGCAGAGGCATCCGCCGCCCCACCCAGCCGATGTTTCTCACCATGCGCGGGCTGGGAACGCGGCCAACATTGAGCACCCCATCGCCGGCCAGCACTGTCAGGTTGACCGTTTCCTGGCAGGCATCGGCGAGGGCCCGCAGATAGGGGCGGGCTACCTGCTGGACATCGTCCATTTGTCTCAGCACCGTGCCCGCCAACTGAAGTATCTCGATGCTCAGACGATACTTCTCTGTCTCCGTGTTTTGCTCGACCAGTCCTCCCTGTAGCAGAGCACGCAGGAGCCGGTGCACAGTGCTCTTTCCCAAGCCCAACCGCTGGCTTAGAGTGGTTACTCCAAGCTCTGGTTCTCTCTCGCTCAAGGCTTTGAGGATGTTGATGGCCCTTTCAACAGCCCGGACTGTGGAGTCTCGCCCCGGACGGCGGGGAGACGGATTCATCATTAGCAATCTCTCAGGCGTCAGTGAATTGGCAGGGCAATCATGCGCAAATCATAGCTACTCAGCCTATTCGTCCCGGGCTGCCAAGTCCAGGTCCGAAGTGGCCTAATTGGGCTGCTATCTGGCCTGCCAAGCCGCTGGATATGGCTGTCCGGCGGGATCCTGAGCAGTTGCCGCAAGTTGAATCAAAGCGAGGAGAAGGCGAAGAGCGATTCCACGCCACCAGGTTCCGCTCAAACATGGATGTTCCATGGTGTGGAACACCGTTCCACTGCTATTCTAACACACTTGCCTTATCTTGTCAACTTTGCGTAGTATGTTCCAGCAGTCCTCCATCTGGAAATGCTCTGCAAGGGGATTCACGTCTGTGTGAAGTCAGAGTTTCGCTGATTTTGCCCGACGACACTCGGGGGGTATAATGGCACCATGTCTCTCAGTACGCTTCTGCACGAGCTACGGCTCGATCCCGGCTTCATGCGCCAGGTGGCCGCGTGGCACCGCTTCCCAGCGCGGCCGGGGCGCTATGCCGACTTCCCTCCCGAACTTGATGCTCGGCTGGTGGCGATGCTGCGCACCCGTGGCATCGAGCGGCTGTATAGTCATCAGGCCACCGCCGTGGCCGCCGCGCTGAGCGGAGAACATGTGGCCGTCGTCACCCCCACGGCCAGCGGCAAGACCCTCTGCTACAATCTGCCCGTCCTCCACACGTTGCTTAACGTGCCCTCTGCCCGCGCTCTCTATCTCTTCCCCACCAAGGCCCTGGCCCAAGACCAACTGGCAGAATTGCGCACGCTCACAAGCAGCCACGCGCTATCAGCCATCGGCCATCAGCCATTCGCCACCTATGACGGCGACACGCCCAAGGCAGAGAGGCCGCACATCCGCCGCTCGGCCCGGCTGCTCATCACCAACCCCGACATGCTGCATATGGGCATCCTGCCGCACCATACTCGCTGGGCTGACTTCTTTGCTAATCTACACTACGTTGTCTTGGACGAACTGCATACCTACCGCGGCGTCTTTGGCTCGCACGTGGCCAACGTGCTGCGCCGTCTCCGTCGCATCTGCGAGTTTCACGGCTCGCAGCCGCAGTTCGTCTGCTGCTCAGCTACCATCGGCAACCCGCGGGAGCACGCGGAACGGTTGCTGGGAGCGGATGTGACGCTGGTGGACGACGACGGCTCACCCAAGGGGGAGAAGCACTTCCTGCTCTACAACCCGCCGCTGGTGGATCGTGAGCTGGGCATCCGCCGCAGCTACCTGCTGGAAGCGCGGCGCATCGCCGGCCGGTTGCTCGACGCCGACGTGCAGACCATCGTCTTCGCCCGCGCACGGCTGACGGTTGAAATCCTGTTGACGTACTTGAGAGACTGGTTGGAGCGGGGAATGAAGGGGGCTGAAGGGACTGAGGGGGGAATGGTGCGGGGGTATAGGGGAGGGTATTTGCCACGGCTGCGGCGGGAGATCGAGCGGGGCCTGCGGGAGGGCAGCGTGCGCGGCGTGGTGGCGACCAATGCCCTGGAGTTGGGCATTGACATCGGCCAGCTCTCGGCGGCGGTGCTGGTTGGTTACCCAGGCACCATCGCCAGCGCCTGGCAGCAGGCGGGTCGCGCCGGTCGCCGCA
>CBDURC010000263.1:0-4343 GCA_965369635.1 uncultured Anaerolineales bacterium
GCTTCATCCGCTGATGGCTTTTGCCCTTTTTCAGCAGAGTCATCTCTGCAAAAACCACTCCTCGCAATGACAATCTCATGGTTCTTGGAGGTTCTTGGAGCCGCAATTGGTATGATAGCAGAGCACGCCGCCTTGGGAAGGAAAAGGGGGAACCGTCGTTGGCTCCCCCCTTGGTTCTGACGGTCTTGGCAGACTTGTTATCCGGCTGCTCGGATGATAGCGGCGATCATGCTGCCCAGGCCGGCGGCGCCGATGATGACCAGCACGGCGACGGCCAGCGCCGGCAAGATCACGGCCAGGATCGCTTTGCCCCAGTTGACCTCGTAGCGCTCGACCACGCCTTCCTCCGTAGTCTGAGGGACCGCCCAGCCGTGGGTCACGGCGGTGGCCACGACCCAGATGATGGCGCCCCAGATCCAGGCCACGATGCCCAGAATGCTACCCAGGCAGGCCAGTCTCTCCAGGGTCAGGAGGAGATAGGGCACGGCGGAGAGCGCGGCGGTGCCCAGGAACTCCTGCAGTCGTCCCTTGCCGCCCAGCAGCTTGGCTGCCAGCATCACCCAGATGCCATAGCCCAGGAAGCCGCCCAACATTGCTAACGGTCTCTGCACCCAGTTGCCCAGCGTCTCGAAGAAGAGGTTCACTCCTTTGGGAAGCCGAGTGGGCAACGCGGTGATCTTGTGGACTATCTCCAGGCCTGCCTCGAAGTTGGGGAGGAAGTACTCCTTGAACCCTGCGAGATCCTCTGGGTCCATGTATTGGGGCGCGAACTGCAACCATCGCTCGATGCCCCCCTGGATCTCGGCCATCTCCCTTTCGAACGGCGGATTGATGAGTCCACCGACGAGATCCACGGCAAAGCCCACCATCCCCACTACCAGTGCCACCAGCACCAGGATGGTCACGCCGCGCCGAAATGCATCCTCGCGGTCGCGGAAACGCACAAAGGTGGCAATGTCCAGAGCGAGCGCTCCACGCACAGTGTTCAGTAGTTCAGTCATCTCACGATCCTCCAAAGAACCATGGTGCCAGAGCGCTGAAGATAACAGCACCCATGCCCGTCGCAATGAGAAGCAGTAGCCACAGGGCCAGCCTCGGCAGCACCGTGGCCCAGAAGGCGCGGCCCCAGGTGAGACGATGAGCCTGTTTCAGCGCCACGTAGCGGCAGATCAAGGTCCAGGTAGCTACCACGCCTCCCAAGGCGACGGAGGGCAGCAGCCCCGCCAGGTTCAGCACTTGCGGTGCAACGGCCAGGGCAGTGCAGCCCAGGGTCTGGCTCAGACTGGCCTCTCCCCCCAGCAGGCGAGCGAAGAGATGGGCCAGCAAGCCGTAGATCAGCCAGCCGATGATGAGCCACAGCGGAGTGGTGACAACGCCTGCCAGTGACGAGAGTGGTGTTGGCGCAGCCCAGCGAGCGATCTGCGAGTTCAGGTTCCATTGCCATTGGAATTGCTCCGTGAACTCACGGCCAACCTCTTGCTCCATCATTTGGTACCATGGCATGTTGGTCAGGCCGTCATACAGGATGTCTTGGAGGGCTGCCCCGTCTGGGCTGGAGGCCCATTCTAGCGTGTTGCCCACGACGCCTGCAACGGCGATGATCACCCCTATGATGACGATGATGAACAGCCCTTCGACGAAGGGGTTGCGAGCCTCGCGCATCTCTTCGTAGGCATCTGTGCGCAGAAACAGCCCCCGCGCCACAAGGCCCGCGAAACGAGAGATCTGTTGCATGATCTTATCCTCCTTGGCTTCATAATGGTGAAGAGGCTTCATAATGATGAAGAACTCTTGGACAATGCCTCAGCGGTCTGTGAAGTCTCGCGTCCATCACTTCCTTTCTGGGATGGACAAAGGCGCCGAACGCGTCGGGCAGGTTCCTTTCAGTGAGTGGGATGCCGTTCCTTGCTGCCGACCACGCCTCGCTTGATCATGGTCACGGAGTTGACGCCATCGGGGGTCAGGTCGAAGCGGACCTCGTCCATCATCTGGCGCATGAAGTGGATGCCCAACCCACCGCCGTTGCGCTCCTCCAGTGGCGCATCGAGCTGGGGAGGTCGCACCTTCGTCGGATCGAACGGCTCGCCGCGATCGCGGATGGTGATTACCAGGTCCGATCCCACATACTCGCACGAAACGCTGACTTCCCGGTTCTCGGCGAAATGGCAGGAGTGTTCTGCAGCATTCTGGCATGCTTCGTCCGTCGCCAGTCGCACGGCGAAGGCGGTGTCCTCGTCCAGATCCAGCGTATTGCAGACTTCTTCGATGAAGTCGGCCACTGCGCCCAGGCTGGACTGGCGGGCGTCAATGGTCAATTCCCATCGTCCGTGTTGTTGTGCCATAGACAGCTCGTCATGACGGTAGATGGGCAACTGCAGCTTGATGAACAGAGCCCAGTCTACCAGGTTGTCAGTTGACCAGTTTGCCGATGAGCTAGCGCTAGAAGCTGCCCACTGCCAGCGTGTCGTCTTCGAAGATCTTGAAGAGTGGAGTCAGCCCCGCCAGGTCGAGGACGTCAGCGATGCGCTGTTGCAGAGCTGCCAGCCGCACATCGCCGCGGTTCCAGCGCCTGCACACCTTCATGTACTTGATGAGGACTCGCAAGAAACCACTGCTGGTGAAGTCCACCCCGCTCATGTCGAGCACAATGCGGTACCGCCCAGCATCGGTGATGGCTTTCAGGGCTTCTTCGACCTTGGGCGCCGCACTGCTGTCAATACGCCCGTCGAGCTTTACCAAGTCGCATCGCTTCAGTTCCGTGGTGCTGATTCCGAGTTTTCTCGCCTCGGTTTCCATGGGTTCCTCCTCTGATGTCCAGTGTGTGCCCTTGTGGGCGGTGCATCGATTCTCCAGATGCTGTTGGTTCTGCAAAGAGCTGATGGCCCCTGATAGTCTAATGATACCACAGTAGGCCGCAAAGTACAAGAATGAGATGTGACCTGGGATGTTCTTGCCACAAGTCGCAGCTACGTGTATAATATGTATGCTGGCAACGGATCTGTCGTCGCTTGGATACATCGTAGAGCACATCCCAACACGGCCTGCGGGTCGGCGTAGCATCTCGCCAGGAGGTAGGTACATGTACATGGAACGAGCATGGGTTCTCATCAGAGCAGAGTCTGATGTCGCCAAGGGGTTGGTGGATGAGATCTCGGCTATCAGAGGCGTGCGGCTCATTGATCTGGCGCGGGGCCAGTTTGCCCTCATCGTGGCCATCGCGCTTCCTGACCGGGATCGCCTGACCAGGGTCGTTGATGGCATCCGCCAAATGGAAGGCGTGGAACAGGTCCTGGTCTGCGATGTCATCGCCAGCCACCGCATCAAAACGAGAGATGTGGACCCCGACTGGCCATAGCCCGGTAGCCTCACCGCTGTTCTCCGTTGTCCCCTGGTTACTGGCAGGAACGCACTTATGAACTGTCCCAGGTGTGGCGGCGAAACACGCCGCGGCGACCGCTTCTGCGCGCAATGCGGGAGTAGCCTGACCCCTGGTGCGCCAGGAACTGGAGCTCCACTGCGGGGCTATGTGCCCCACCAGTTGGCAGAGAAGATACTGGGCGGAAAAGGTCGCGTCGAAGGTGAACGTCGCCAGATCACCATCCTCTTCGCCGACGTGAGCGGCTCCACGGCCATGGCCGAAGACATGGACCCCGAAGACGTCGCGGCCATCATGGACGGAGCCTTGGAGTGCCTCATCGAGCCGGTCTATCGTTATGACGGCACGCTGGCTCGGCTGATGGGCGATGCCGTCCTGGCCTTCTTCGGCGCGCCGCTTGCCCACGAAGACGATGCTGAGCGTGCAGTGCGGGCTGCCCTTGACATGCAGGACGCTGCTGCGGCCTACGCCCGCCGGCTCAAGGGAGAGCAGGAGCTGGACTTCGCTGTGCGTGTCGGCATCAATACGGGAACCGTGGTCGTCGGCGAGATGGGCAGTGACCTGCGCGTGGAGTACACGGCCATCGGCGACGCGGTCAACCTGGCCCAGCGTGTAGAAAACGCTGCTCAACCTGGCACCGTCCTGATCAGCGGGAACACCCACCATCTGGTGCAACCGCTGTTCCATTTTCGTCCTCTGGGACCCATCCAGGTCAGGGGGCGGAAGAAACCCGTGCAAGTCTATCAGGTTCTGAGGCCTCGTCCAGGGCGAATCAGGGCCCGCGGCGTGGAGGGCCTCGACTCGCCGCTGATAGGCCGCGATGCCGAACTGACCGCCCTGCAAGCTTGCGTCCAGCGCCTGCTGGTCGGCGAGGGCCAGGTAGTGTTCGTAGTAGGGGAGGCAGGACTGGGGAAGTCCCGTCTGGTGGCGGAGGTGAGAACTCAGACGATGGTAGAGGCGGACGGCC
>CBDURC010000264.1:0-4279 GCA_965369635.1 uncultured Anaerolineales bacterium
CATCTGCGCTGTAGCAACTTGCGGTTCGGCCATGATCTCACCTCCAAGGCAATTCTGCGCCCAGTTTGTGATGGTTCACTCGTCCATACCCATTGACCCCTCGCCCAGATCGCCTGACCCCGTCTTGTATTCTAGTGGTTCCTCTCGTATGGCGTAGGCCCGCTCGTGCGGGCCGACAGTGAGGAAGACCACAGCCTTGTCCGGCAATCCTTCGCAGAAACAGAACTGACACCCAGGCACCCGGCGGCACTCATCGCAAACGGCGAAAATGATGCGAAAGTTACGCGTCACGCGTATGCTGCGGCAACCACGCAAATCCAGCCCGCCAGGTGTCTGGCCTAATCGCTCCGTGTTTCGGTACGGATCGTCCAGCACCTGATTCACATGATGCTGAATCTGCTTTCGCATACTCCGATAGCGCCTCAAGTTCCTCCTGAAGAGCGGGGTAAGCTCAACTTGATAGGTCATCCTCGTCTCCGAAGACTTCCTCGTAGCTTAGCAGTTTGAGCTTGCCCTCCTCTTTCAGCCGGAGAAGCTCGACCAGATCCTCGTGAATAGGCGACCCTGGCTCGATGATCGTCGGCTCAAAGTAGCCAGTCCACGTTTCCAGCGCTGCGGCGATCTCCTCCCGTACCACGCTGCGGATTATCTCTTTCAACTCTTCCAAGTCGAACATCGTCGCCATCCGCGCTGTAGCAACTTGCGGTTCGGCCATGATCTCACCTCCATTTTTCATGTTGTCTCCCTTTCCAGATAGGCCACGATGGAGCGGGCGAATTCCTCAAAACCGCCCAAACGCTTCTTCAGCGCCCCATAGACCGCTGCGTCATCAATCTTGGCGTAGTCGTGCACCACGATGTTGCGGAAGCCGGCCATCTTGACCAAATGGGTCAGCAAATCGTCGAAGATGATCCCTTCTTCATACAAGACCCGGAAGATGTCCGCATTGTCTTCTGGGTAGCGGAAGCGTTCACCGGCAATGACGTGGTTGCCGATGTCGAGACAGGCTTCGACAGCTATCTGGAGGGTACGTTCCACGAAGCGGCGAAGCTTCTTGTCTTCTCGGTACCGATCGAATGTGATATCTTGTTCCGCTCTCAAGTCGCGCACGTACTCTCGGAGCAGCTTGAGACGTTCTTCGATGATGAGGGCATTGTCGCTAGGCACCGAGTCCTACCTCCTTGATCTCTCGAAAAAGCGCTTGCCGATAGAAATCTCGCAGCGGACGCAGATCAAAGTAGAGCTTGCGCGTCCGCACCTCGAAGTGGATGCGGACAAGCGGGTCCCGTTCGTATATCAGCCGTCCATGTTTGAGCGCTTGTTGTTGCAGCAAGAGAGGCGCAGTGTTGAGTATGACGACGTCCACTTCCCGAGTGGAAAAGCCGTCCAGATCCACCAGCAGTTGCAGGCGCTGCTCGAACATCTCCTCTCGGCTCAGGCCATCGCGTAGCAGTACCGCCACATCTACATCGCTGCGCGGTCCGACCGTCCCCTTCGCCAGGGAACCGAAGAGATATGCGCACACGATGTCCGGCTGTCGTGCCAGGTATTGAGTCATCTTTTCAACATCAACAGGGAAGTGGTTTTCATCAATCATCTCATGTTCCCATATGTCTCAGCACCCTACCTTCGCCAAGTCCTCCCCCTCCAGGTGAAGCAATACTGCCTCTCGCAAGTTCTGTACTGTCTCGTCTAGCGTCTTCCCCTGAGTGACCACAGCCAAGTCCAGGCACTCAGCTACGTATCCTCCCTCATCACCTGGGTATGTTATTGCCTGAATGGTGTAGCGCTGCATGATCTTCACCTCGTGCCTACATTGTATCTCAACTCGGCATCAACTCCAAAAGCACCAGCAAGATGCGTCCCCCCTGTTCTGGTGGCCTGCCCTACCCGACCCGTTCCAGCCGCACGGCGCGGACCTTGTGCTCGGAAATCGTGGTCACGGAATTCAGGGCGGCGTTGGTCAACTCCCTTGCATCAGGGCCAGACGCCACCCACCGCTCTCTTTTTTTGGCTCTGTGGCCGGAACGTAGTATAATGCAACTGCTCTTGGCGTTGCTTCGCTCCATCCGCACACGACCAGGCGGAACTGCCCTCTCACCACTTGAGGAGGCCAAGCATGAGAACCCACTCCGTCTTCTTCCGTATCGGGGTCCTGACGACGCTCCGGGCCAGATCAAATCCCGCCTCCTGGTGTTCGACGGCAACGGTGCGGGGACGAGCTGGACCCGGATCCAGAACCTGGGACATGGCACCAGGTGGGATGATATGGCGATGGGGGACGTCAGTGCAGACGGACGCGAAGACATCGGCCTGATTCGCGATGAGGACAAACTGCTGCTGATCCTCAACCCGGCTGACTGGTCCAGGCTGCACGAGGCCAGCTACAACTTCCCCTGGCTTGACCTGGAGCTGATCAATACACACAGAGGTAGTGGTGCGGACAAGACGGAGATCGTGCTCTCCCGCCGCGAGGTGGAGGCCGCACTCCCCTCCGTTCTGGTCTTCCGCTGGAGCTGGGGAACCAGCATCTCGGACGTCTGGCAGGGCCACTTCTACCCCTACTTCACCGACATCGAAGGCGCAGACCTCAATGGCGATGGCGACGAGGAGATCATCATGTACCGCGATCGCAGCGATGTGGAGATCACCCTGGCCTCTCGCAACATAGCCGGGGCAGGTATGCGCGCCTTCGAGCCCGCGGGTGCCAACAGCCCGCGCGGCGGCTGGCTCAACGTCAAGGCAGGGGATCTGGAGGGCGATGGACGGGACGAAGTGATTCTGGTGCGCAGCAGCAAGTATCGCGTCTACGACAGGCCAGAGACGAGCGATCACTTCTACGAAGTGGCTGGCTCCTTCAGGAGATCATTCGCCGTGGGAGACCTGGACGGCTGAGGCAGGGAGAAAGGGTAGAGAAGGGAGGCAGGGTTATGCGTCTAGAAGGCAGAGTAGTCCTCATCACCGGCGGAGCGGCCGGAATCGGTCAGGCTACCGCCCTTCGTTTCGCCGAGGAGGGTGCAAAGGTCGTCATCTGTGACGTCAACGAGGAAGCGGGCCAACGCACGGTTGACGAACTAGGGCCCGATGCCGCCTTCTACCGGGTGGACGTTGCCGACCGCCGAGCAGTGCAGGAGTGGGTGGACGATGTGTTTGCCCGCTACGGCCGGATCGACGTGCTGGTCAACAACGCCGGCGTCTTGCGGGACAACATGCTGGTCAAGGTCAAGCACGGCGAGCTGGTCAAGCAGATGCCCGAGGAGGAGTTCGATCTGGTTGTGGCGGTCAATCTCAAGGGCGTGTTTAACTGCACCCAGGCCGTCGCTCCCTACATGATCAGGCAAGGCAGTGGCGTGATTCTCAACGCTACCTCAGTCGTTGGGCTTGACGGCAACTTTGGTCAGACAAACTATGTGGCGACCAAGGCCGGCGTGATCGGCATGACCAAAGTATGGGCCCGCGAGCTAGGCCGCTACAATATCCGCGTCAACACCGTTGCCCCGGGCTTCATCCTAACGGACATGCTCCGCCAGATGCCGGAGAACGTCCTGCAACAGATGATAGAGCGCGTGCCGCTGGGCCGCATAGGACAGCCTGGCGACGTGGCCCGTGCCTACCTCTTCTTGGCATCGGACGAGGCATCATTCATCTCTGGTGCTGTCTTGCGGGTAGATGGGGGTGTCGTCGTTGGGACGTAAGAGTGGTGACACCATCCGGTCCACCACTCTCACCTCAGCCCCGTCTCCAGCCGGGCGATCACCATGCGCTGGATCTCGCTGGTCCCCTCGTAGATCTCCGTCACCTTGGCGTCGCGGAAGTAGCGCTCAACGGGCAGTTCCTTACTGTAGCCCATCCCGCCGTGTATCTGGATCGCCTGGGTGGTCACCCACATGGCCGTCTCCGAGGCGTACAGTTTGGCGATTGAGGATTCCAGGGTGAAGCGACGCTCCGTCTTCTTCCACGCCTCTTTGGCCAGCGCCGCCTGGTAGATCAGCAACCGACTGGCCTCGATGCGGCACTTCATGTCGGCCAGCTTCTGCTGGATCATCTGGAAGTGGCCGATCTTCTGACCAAAGGCTTGACGGTCTCGCGCATACTGCACGGAGGCCTCGTAAGCCGCCTCGGCAATGCCCAGCGCCTGGGCAGCAACGCCGATGCGACCCGCGTCCAGTACAGCCAGGGAGATCTTGAAGCCCTCACCTTCCTGCCCCAGACGAGCCTCTACGGGGCATTTGTAGTCCTCGAAGTGAATCTCGCAGGTGGCGGAGGCGCGGATGCCCAG
>CBDURC010000265.1:0-4269 GCA_965369635.1 uncultured Anaerolineales bacterium
CAGTAGATTCATCCACTCCGGCCCGAAGACCTTTGTGGCAGCGATCGGCCCGCCCCGGTCGTGAAACTCGCCATACCGCAGGTCCTCCGGCGTGATGTCCAGGTTGACGCCGATGTGCTCGGCGATCTCGTCCAACCACCAGCGCTGCTCGAGGGTGAAGATGCGACCAGCGGCCTCCTGGGCCACCAGCCAGTTCTGGTAGCGCTGCTGCACCTGCTCGGGATAGGGCACCAGCTCGTCGTCCAACTGCACGGCGTGGCGCACCAGGCTGACCAGGTCGCTGAGCACCCGTGTGGCCCGCACGCCCCGCACCTTGTCCCGCTCCACCTGAGCATAGGCCCGCCACAGCTTCTCCGTGGTCCAGGCCGTGGGGGGCACCTCCATCCGTTCGGCCAGATCCTTGATCTGATCGAACGTGAGCCGCTGCTGGCCGTACGGCTGGCTGAGGATGATCTCCAGGGCGATGATCTCGTCCTTGTGCTCTTCGATGAACTGCCGGAACGACTGGATGGTGGTCATAGCCTGGGCTGTGGCCTTCTCGCTGTACCCGACATCCGTCACCTCGTCGATGCTCACCTCGTCGACGGTGATCTCGCTGCGCTCATGAATGGCGATCAGGGTCTGGCGCAGTTGGGGCGAGTCGAACAGCCTGGCCGCCTCCTCGGCCAGACGCTCGGCGGCCTCGGTGATCTGTTCGGGCGTGGGGGCGACCGGCCGGTCGCCCGTACATGCCGCCTCCAGATGCTTGTCGGGGTCCACGGCGTCCAGCAGCTTGTTGGTGATCTCCTGCAAGGTCAGGCCACCACTGGCGGCGGCGATGTTGAACTCGTCCCGCTCGGTGAGCTTGCGACGCAACCGAGCCAGCCGGCCTGCCAGACTGGAGATGGTGTCCTCATCCCGGGCGCCAAGCTGCACTTGCTCCAGCAACCTGGCGAAGGGCACGGTGCGCCTGCGCTCCAAGGACTCTGTGTCCATCTTGGAGTGTTCGACGATGCCCACGGCGTCCACGATGACGAAGTGATCCTTGCCCCGGGCATCGGGCGTCACGGCCAGCAGGTCGTTGTCGTCAATCACGCGCGTGCCCCGGCCCACCATCTGGTCGAACAGCACCCGGGACTTGACCAGGCGCATGAAGAGCAACACCTCCACCGGTTTGATGTCGGTGCCCGTGGAGATCATGTCCACGCTCACGACGATGCGGGGATTGTAGCTGTTGCGGAACTCGGCAATCAAGTCGTCAGTGCTCACACCGGTCACCCTGTAGGTGATCTTCTTGCAGAAGTCGTTGCCTTTGCCGAACTCCTGCCGGATGATGCGCACGATGGTCTCGGCGTGGCTGTCGTCCTTGGCGAAGACGATGGTCTTGGGCACGTGCTCGCGGCCAGGGAACAGGTCAGTGAACAGCCGGTCGCGGAACGTGCGGACGACGGTGCGAATCTGATCCTCCGCCACCACCTCCCGGTCGAGCTGGCCGGGTTCATAGATCAGGTCCTCGTCCAACTGCTCCCAGCGCTCGGCCCGGGTCTTGCGATCCCGCCTGCCCACCCAACTGCCCTCTCGCACAGTGCTACCCTTCTCGGTGATGCGGGTGCGGATCTCGTAGACCACGCCGTCCACGTTGACGCCGTCGGCCACGGCCCGCTGCCGCGGGTACTCCATCACCAGGTTGCGGTGGAAGAAACCGAGCGTCTGCTTGGCGGGCGTGGCCGTGAGGCCAATGAGGAAACCGTCGAAGTACTCCAGCACCTGACGCCACAGGGTGTAGATGGAGCGGTGACACTCATCCACAATGATGAAATCGAAGTATTCGGGAGGCAGGTAGGGATTGTAGGATACCTCCTTGGTCCGTTGCCGTTGCCGATCGGCCCCCGTCCCCCACATGGACTGCTCTTCCATCGCTGGATCGAACTCGGCCTCGCCCCGCAGCATGGAGTAGAGCCGCTGGATGGTGGTGATGCACACTTTGCTCACGGGGTCGAGCACGTTGGAGCGCATGTGCTGCACGTTGTACAGCTCGGTGAACTTGCGCCCATCGTCCGGCGTGGTATAGCGGTTGAACTCGTTGAAGGCCTGCTTGCCCAGGTTGCGCCGGTCCACCAGGAAGAGCACCCGTTGGGCCTTGGCGAACTTGATGAGGCGATAGGTGAAGGTCACAGCGGTGAAGGTCTTACCACTGCCGGTGGCCATCTGGATCAGCGCCCGGGGCTTGTCGGCGGCGAAGGATGCCTCGAGGTTGGTGATGGCCTCGATCTGCGCGGGCCACAATTGTAGGGGCGACCGGCCGGTCGCCCCTACCAGGGGAGGCAATTGCCTCAACCGAGCCCGCAGGGTCTGACCGTCCTTGGCCCAGCTTTGTAGGGTTTCGGGCCTATGAAAGGCAAAGACGCGGCGGCTGCGAGGATTGGGGTCGAGCCCGTTGGTGAAGAAGGTCTCCACGCCGGTGCTCTCGTAGAGAAAAGGCAGCGGCGTGTGCCAGGCCAAGGGGACGCCCCCCAGGCCGAAGGCGTACTTGGCCGACTGAGACTCGACGCCGCTCAGCGTCGTGCCCTCCGACTTGGCCTCCACAGCGCCAATGGCCCTGCGATCGACGAACAGGAGGTAGTCGGCGTAAACCGTAGGGGCAGGGTCGCCCTGGCCACGCAAGGGGAACTCGCGCACGGCGACGCCGACGGCCGCGCCCAGGTTCATCTGGGCGCGGTCCTGTACTTGCCAACCTACATCTTCGAGCAGTGCATCAATCCGTTGCCGGGCCTTATCTTCGGGCTTCATCAATCTCCTACCGCCACGCATGCTGGACGTGAGAGTTGGTGAACCAATGGTTCGACTTCTACGTTACCTTTCATTCTACCACACCGATGCTCGTTCGTCAAGAGCGTTTTGTGCCTGGGGTGCATTTCACAATGGGGGCGAGTTGTAGACACGGTCCCAAAGTTGGTCATAGCGCTGGCTCAAGATGGCCGTACGGACCGGGAGGAGGTTCTCTGCACCCTTCCGGTTCCAGCGCATGCCAGGGCCACAGAAGCGAGCTTTGTACTGCTTGGCGGCGCTCTCGACCATGCCGCTGCCGATCGGCCATTCTCCCTCCCGCATCTCCAGATAGTTCATACGACGCTGGTGCTGCCGAAAGTAACCAGCTTCCCGGAGCAAGTCGGGGGCACGCTCTGTTTGGTCGGAGGCGGCGGCACACAACTCGTCAGCAATGCCTGCGGCGTGACCCTGGTAGAGGGCCGTCTCACGGCTGCTCACCCAGCGCTGGTAGGCCGGGCCACTGTCACCTTTGAGCGCCTGAGCGGCCACGACCAGATGCTGTTTGGCGTGGTACCAGTCCACCAACTGCTGACTGGCACCGAAATGTAGTCCCGCTTGGTTCCAGATCCAGGGCGCACCATCACCGATCACCAGCGTGTCTTGCGCCTCTTCCCACTTGCGACGGCGGGCTTCCGTCCAGACCAGTTCTCCCAGGATCTCAGGCCCACCAAGATGCGCTGCGTAGGTGTTGCGGACTGCATGCCCGAGGTCGACCAGGTCGCCCGTACGTTCATCTCGGGTTGGCCGTACGGCCACGTCAAATACCGTGCCAACCTTCAACTCCTTCCAGCCCTCCTCTCGGATGTGGATCATCGTGCCGTCCATGGCTGCGCCCATCCGCTGGTCCGGCACCACTCGCCGGCTAGGGGGCTCCCACTTCTCTGGAAGCGCATTGGCCAGCACCCGCTCGGCTTCGCTGTGCTCCCGCAGCTTGGCACCCCAGGCTTGTGTCCGCCGCCAGACACTCGCAGTCGACATCTGCACTCCGCCGATGCGATCAAGAATCGTCTCCGCCTGCTCGTACGGCACCAACCCACTTAGCCATACCGCATTCCGCACAACTCCTTCACTCCAGTGTCCATCCCACAACTCCAGTTGCTCGTCCAGGGGGAAAAAACCCGCTCCGGCAGCGGGCACAGTGATAATAACCACGTTTCAGATCGAGCGCCCCAACCTGGCTCTCGACGTCCAACAACTTCCGCCCTTTGTAACGCATGGCCTCCCCGCAGCTCGGACACTGCACCGCTTCCGCCGGTTGCGCCGCTTCCTGTCCCTCCGCAATCACCTCCGCCAGTCGCTCACCAAACCGCCGACGCAACCTCAGCACTACTTCCTCGATCTGACGCAGGTTCGGCCGCTTCGTCTCCTCATCCCAATCCAACAACTCCTCAATCACGTCTTCCGCTGCCGCCAGCAATTCCGCTTCCTTCTGAGCACGCGAGTGTTTCATGGGGCCTCCAG
>CBDURC010000266.1:0-4226 GCA_965369635.1 uncultured Anaerolineales bacterium
GCAGCGATTGGCGAGTAGTGGCGTTCTATGATGGGCGAGGTCTCCCGACCGCCCCCTGCCTCGGTCAGGAGACCTCGGCGAACGGAGGGGGACTGGGCGTAGTTCAGGATTTTGGGGCGCTGGTAAGAGCAATGTCCGAGCCTAGACCTGTTTCAACAGAGCAACCATCGAGAGCAGGACCCGTTCAATCCCACGAACGTGTCGAATTCGTGGACATTCTGCGCGGCCTCGCTGTGCTGGGCATCCTGATCGCCAACATGTTCAGCTACAGCGGGCAAACATACAGCCCGCAAGAGCTGGCCGGCTTTGACCGCATCCTAGTGGCCGTGATCCGGTTCCTGGTGGAAGCCAAGTTCTACTCGCTGTTCTCGCTGCTGTTTGGCTGGGGCATGGCCGTGCAGATGCTGCGGGCGGAGGCACGGGGAGCCAGGTTTGTCCCGGTCTATCTGCGGCGTCTACTCATTCTCCTGGTCTTTGGTACGCTGCATGGCTTCTTCATCTGGGCGGGGGACATCCTGGCCACGTACGCCACGTACGGCTTCTTGCTGTTGGCGCTCCGCAAGAGCCCCCCCAAGAGCCCTAGGAACCTGCTTTTGGTGCTGGTTGGGCTGGCGCTGCTCTTGTCCATCGTGATGACCGTGCCTGGCGAAGCGATGGACAGCGTCAGGGGCTGGTATGAGAACATCACTGACTTCCTCCGCTCGCGCACCTATCCAGAGAGCCTGTACGCCACCGGCACCTATAAGGAGATCACCCGTCTCCGTATACAAGAGTTCCTGGCACACCACTCCCGGTTCATCTACACCTTCGGCAACGTCTTCGGGATGTTCCTGCTGGGCCTGTACGTTGGCAAGCGCAGGATCTTCCACGATGCCGGGGAGCATCTGCCGCTGATCCGCAAGGTGAAAAGGATCGGGCTGGTGATTGGTCTGGTTTTCAACGGTATCTACATCTACACTCTCCTCAATCCAGATTGGGTGCCAGAGGAGGTCTACCGGCTGATTACACGCGGCGCTCGGACGATTGGCGCGCCAGCCTTGATGATCTTCTACGTTTCAGCCGTCATTCTCCTGGTGCAGGAGGAGGCCTGGCATGAGCGGCTGGCGCCTCTGGCGAGCGTTGGCCGCATGGCTCTGACCAACTACCTGCTCCAGTCCATAGTGTGCACCTTGATATTCTACGGTTATGGTCTGGGGCTGTACGGTGAGTTCGGCCCGCTGTTTGGCCTGGCGCTCACTACTGTCATCTACCTGGCCCAGATGCGCTTGAGCGGCTGGTGGCTAGAACGGTTCCGATACGGGCCGATGGAATGGGTGTGGCGCGTGCTCACCTACAGCGGGCTCCGGCCGCGTGCCGCAATCCCCGTCGACGAGGAGCGAGGCGTAGAGGCCAAGGCTCGCCCGGCTGTCGCCTGGCTACGCTCGCACACGACCCTGGTGACCGTCTGGGCGCTGCTGCTCCTCTGGTCGGGGGCGCTGGGCTTCTGGTGGATGCGCGTGCAGCAGCCCTCGACAACGGCGCGGCCGGCACCTCGAGCCACGGTGCAGGCCAGAGCGACGGCCACCGCCCGCGCTGTACGGGCGACTCCTGCCGCGTTGCCACCGGTCACTCATTTTACGCTGGTGCGGGAGCCGGGGGCTGCCGTGCGCTCGGGCGATCTCTGGGCTGTGGCTATGAGTTTTGACGAAGAGATGGCCTTTGACCACATAACTGAGCTGGCCGATCCTGCATATCTTGGACGTCGTGCCGGCACGGAGGGTGGTCGCGCCGCCGCTGACTACATCGCCCGTCTCTTCGCTGCCTACGACCTGCAGCCGGCTGGCGACGACGGCGGCTACTTCCAGGAATTTCCCCTCGACTACTTCGTCGCCCTGGCCGAAACGCCGATGCTGGCCGTCATCGGGCCCGACGGCGCGGCGCGCAACGACTACCGCTTCCGCCAAGATTTCACCACCCTCATCGGTCACTATGGCGGCGAGGGTCAGGCGGAAGGGCCGGTCGTCTGGGCCAACTACTGCACCCACGACGATTTCGACGACCTGGACGCGGTGGGCAAGGTAGTACTCTGCCGCAGGGGAGGTGGCGAGGACCTGTCGCGTAACGGCCTCGAACACGGTGTGGCGGGGCTGTTGCTATGGCGAGACCCGGCCTACCCCTTTGACTTTCTGGGCCATTACCGCGAGGCCTGGGTGCCGGTGGCCTTCCCTGCCTTCATGATCTCGCCGGAGGTGGTGGAAGACCTGCTGCAGGGTACAGGGCTGACGCTCGCTGACCTCACTATCGAGTTTGAGAGTGTGCATCTTTCCACCCGCGCCGTGCTGAACTCATCACTCGAACAACGGGAGGAGGTAGTGGGCCGCAACGTGCTGGGCGTTTTCCCCGGCGCTGATCCAGAGCACGCCGGCGAGGTGGTGATCATCGGCGCCCATTACGACCACCTGGGCCGCGACCCCGACGGACAGCGCTGCCCACCGCCGGGCGAACAGGGCTCCTGCCAGATGGTTCCCGGCGCGGTGTGGCACGGGGCCAATGATAACGCTTCAGGCGTGGCGGCGCTTTTGGAGCTCGCCCGCTCCTGGAAGGAGGCTGGCTACGTCCCCGACCGCACCGTGCTCTTCGGAGCCTGGGACGCCGAGGAGCAGGGGCTGTGGGGCTCGCAACACTACGTCGAGCATCCCCGCTACCCGCTGACGGCCACCGTGGCCATGATCCAGCTCGACATGGTGGGTGAGGGGGGCGAAACGCTGAACGTGGACGGCCTCGGCGCGCTGGCGATGAAGCTGGAAGCGCTGGCGGCGACGTTGGGCATCACCACCACCGTCACCGACCATGGTTGCAGCGACCACTCTCCCTTCCGCCAAGCCAGCGTGCCCGCCAGCCTGCTCATCTGGGACATCGAAAACGACCCCTACTACCACCGCCCCTCCGACCTGCCGCAGACCATCCAGCCGGAGCGGTTGGCTGCCGCCGGCCGCTTGACCAGCCTGGCACTGCTCAGTCTGGCGTCAGTAGAACCGCGACTTCGCGATCTGGTGGAAGAACGAGAAGCGGCCATCGCCGCCGGCAATCTGGCGCGCTTTCTCGCCACGTCCGATGCCGACCAGCAGGCTGCCGATGGTTTTTGGTGGGACGAAAAGCAGGCCCACGGGCTGCAGGACGTGAACTTGCGGGTCACGGACATCGTCGCCGCCCGCGATGTGGCCACGGCGACACTGAGCATCAGCTTCGCGCAGGAGGATGGGGAGATACCGCGCACCGTGCGCGGCACGGTGCACTTCCGTCGCACGAACGAAGGCTGGCGCTATGCCGGCCCCGCCCTGGCGAAACTGACGAGCGAACGCTTCACCGTCGCCTATCCGCCGGACAAGGAGGATTTGGCGGCGTCTGTGCTGGAAACTGCCAAGACACTGTTTCCCGCCCTCCCCTACTCCCCTACTCCCCTACTCCCCTACTCCCTTGCCCCCCCCTTCCTCTCTCAGAATCGCCTGGAGCTCTACTCCAAAGCCGATGATCTGCGGGTGGCTGTGTCGCCAGCGTTGCCCCTATCCACCAAGGCCTGGGTTGACGGAAATGGTGCTCGGCTGGTGGTGACGAATGATCTGACTCGGACGCAGCTTTTCACTACCACCCTGACGCAACTGGCCTTGGCGCAGACGGGCATGGAGGAAGCGCAGGCTCCCTGGCTCTGGGTCGGACTGCCGTTGGTGGGGGAGGCCAGCGCCGATCCACTGGATTTCCAGCGCATCCATCTGCCAATGCTGCAGGGAATCCTGAACGAGGACGGGGCCATGCCTTTGGCTGACGTCCTCGCGCAGCGCGATATCTCATCCTCGTCCGCTTTGGACCGTTGGCGCGCTCAAGCTTGGGCTATGACCGTCTATCTGCTCGACCAGTATGGCAATGACGCCGCCGGACGGTTGGCGGCGGCCTTAGGTAGCGGGCTGTCGCTTGATGCTGCCTTCGACCAGGTGTTGTCCATTTCGACCGGGGAGTTCGACGCCGCCTGGCAGAATGGCTGGAGGTCCCGCTTGGCGGGAACGGAGCAAGGGCTCCAGGCCCTGCTCACCGCCCGTCAGGCGGCGGTGGCCACCGGCGACGCCGACACTTTCCTGGCCACCGTGGATCCAGAGGACGTCACGTTGCTGGAGGAGGAGCGCCACTGGTTCGCCGACCTGAGCGAGCATCCGCTGCAGACCTTCGAGTTGGAGGGGCAGTTGCTGGCCCTG
>CBDURC010000267.1:0-4173 GCA_965369635.1 uncultured Anaerolineales bacterium
GTCGGAGTAGGCGTGGGCCACAAGGAGGTCGGCGACACTGAACCGCACAGCTCCAGGCAGACGTCGTCCAAGTACATGGCCGTGCGGCCCCCTGCGCCGTCGTTGTAGACGTTGAAGTAGACGGTCACGACGCGGCCGCGATAGGGCCTGAGGTCCACCATCTGCTGCAGCCATTGGCGGTCGTCTCGCCTGTCGCGCCACAGCCTGATCTCCACCTGCTGGCCCTGCGGCTGCAGCAACACTAGCTCCTGGTGATCGTTCACATCTGTCCCTTCGGAGAGGGGCCAGTAGTAGAAGCGGAGCCAGGCGCTATCTGGCCAGCCGGGGATGGTCACCTCCTGGCGTATTGAGGAGTAGGACATGGCATTGTCCTGGCCGTCGTTGCCCAGCCGCATGGCGCGGCTGCCGCCAAGTCCCTTGCCGCTGACGTAGCTGGGATACAGCACCGTTGTGCCCAGACGCCAATAGCCATACTTTTCAAAGTCCCCATTGGGGAGACACTGGAGCTGACACGGCCCGGGCGGCCGGGTGGGCGTGGGCGCGGGCGGTAGGGCGGTCGCTGTTGGCGTGTGCGTCGGAGGCGGTGTTGGTGTTGGCGTGCCGCTGGGCAGTGCAGTGGGCGTCAGCGTAGCGCTGGGCGACGGTGTGCTGGTGGGCGTCTCCGTCGGTGTGATCGTAGGCGTTGGCGTGACAGTGGCCGCAGCACAGGCTTGCAGTGAGACATCGTCCAGATACATGGCCGTGCGGCCGCCGGCGCCGTCGTTGTTGACGTTGAAGTACACGAGCACCGTCTGGCCGCGGTAGGGAGTGAGGTCAATCACCTCCTCGCTCCAGGCGCTGCCGTTGCTGAGGGTGCGCCAGGGTGCGACGATGGTTGTGCCCGATGCTGGGTCCAGCAGAGCCAGGAGTTGCTCGTCGCCGGCCAGCGCTTCGCTGAGGGGATACACGTGGAAGCGGAGGGTGACGTGGTGCGCCGTGGCGGGCAGGGTCACCTCTTGCTGGATGGAGGAGTAGGCCTCTTGATTGAGGTCCTCGACGATGCCCAGACGCATGGCGTACTGCCCGCTGTGCGTTGGATGCTCAACGTAGGCAGCCGGCGCACCGCTGGGGTTCACGGTCCAACCACTGACTCCTTCGAAGTCCCCATTCAGCAGCAATTCCTCACAGGGCTGATCGAGCGCCAACGGCGCGGCCTGTGTCGTCACCGCCCCGCTCAGCCCCAGGAGCATGGTGCAGAGCAGCGCCAGGAGGATGGACCAACTGACGTGGCAACGACGAAAATGAAAATGGAAATGGAGATGGTGACGGAGATGGAAATGAAGATGGGTGCGCATCGTCGTTCTCCTTCCTTCCTTATGCTCCCCTCGAACGAAGCCAACAGCTCGAGTTCCCGAAACCCGCCTATTGTCCGGCGGACACGCAGGCCGGTCTGGTTCGCTGTCTATTGTACCATGAAGTGGACAGTAGATCAAGCAGGAGCAGCAAGGTGCGTTGCACCTGATAACTTGTTGTAGCGGCGTCTTTGTCCGCTGTGAACCGGCGTGGTATAATTGACCTAGCCGCGACCAACCGGCCGCCAGGCGAACGGTGCCGCGAGGCGGGGCTTCTCAGGTGCAAGGCACTTCGGTTGTCAAGTGCGTTGCACCTGATGACAGGAGGGAGGAATCTGTTGTTGCGCAAATTGTTGAGCAAGGAACAGGATACGATTCTCAAAGAAGAACGACTGCAATTGGAGGGGCTGCGGCTCACGCTGGTGCGGTTGGATCCTGCGTCCCCTGATATGCCGCTGTTGCAGCAGACCCTGCGTCAGCTTGAGGAGATCTTCCTGCTGGTGGTGGTTGGGGAATTCAACGCCGGCAAGTCCGCCTTCATCAACGCCCTGCTCGGCGAGCGGGTGTTGCCCCAAGGTGTCACCCCTACGACCACTCAGATTCAGATGCTGCGCTACGGAGATGAGCCGGACCAGAGATGGGAGAGGGACATCGTGGTGTTCACCCATCCAACCGACTGGCTGCGGGATATCAACCTGGTGGATACTCCTGGCACCAACGCGGTCGTTCAGCGGCACCAGGAGCTCACCGAGGAGTTCGTTCCCCGCAGCGACCTGGTCCTCTTCGTCACCTCGGCCGACCGCCCCTTCAGCGAGAGCGAGCGGGTTTTCATGGAGCGCATCCGCGCCTGGGGCAAGAAAGTGATCGTGGTGGTCAACAAGATCGACATCCTGGAAGGCGAGGAGGAAGTTGCCCAGGTGCTGGAGTTCGTGGATCGGAACGCTGGCATGCTGCTGGGCATTGTCCCCCAGGTGTTTCCCGTGTCGGCCAAGCTGGCGCTACAGGCCAAACAGGCGGCGACGGAGGAGGAGGGACAAGCGCTGTGGTCGGCCAGCCGCTTCGCACCGCTGGAGAGCTTCATTCTGGAGACGCTGGACGAACGGGAGCGCATTCGGCTCAAGCTGGAGAGTCCCCTGGGCGTTGCCGACCGCCTGACTACTCAGTATCTGGACGTGGTGCGTGGCCGGCTGGCGCTGCTCAAGGATGACTTCTCCACCATTGACACCGTGGAGGCACAGTTGGGCGTCTACGAGGAGGACATGCGCCGCGACTTCAAATACCACCTGAGCCACGTGGAGAACGTACTCCACGAGATGCTGGCGCGGGGCAGGGACTTCCTCGACGAGACGGTGCGCTTTCGGCGGGTCTTCGACTTGCTGAATGCGGAGCGGGTGCGAGGAGAGTTCGAGCGCAGCGTGGTGGCCGACACGGTGAACCAGGTGGAAGCGCACGTGGGGGAGCTCATTGACTGGATGGTGGACAAGGACTTCCAGCAGTGGCAGGCGGTGATGGATTACCTGAACCGGCGCAGCGCCCAACACGAGGGGCGCATGGTGGGACGCGTTGGAGGGCGGTTCGAGCGCAGCCGGCAGGAGTTGCTGGCCTCCGTGGGGCGGGCGGCTCGTCAGGTGGTGCGCAGCTACAACAAGGAAAAGGAAGCCCGAGAACTGGCCGAGTCGATCCAGACCGCCGTGGCCCAGGCGGCGCTGATCCAGGTGGGAGCCATCGGCCTGGGAGCCATCCTGGTGAAGCTGCTGGCCACGGCCATAGCGGACGTCACCGGTGTGCTGGCCGCGAGCGTGGTGGCTGCCCTGGGTTTGTACATCATCCCCGCCCGCCGCCGGCGAGCTAAGAAGGAACTGCAACGGAAAGTCAACGACCTGCGGGAACGGCTGAGCAGGGCGCTGACCCGCCAGTTCGAACAGGAACTCAGCCAGTCTCTGCGCCGCATCCGTGAGGCCATGACTCCCTATACTCGTTTCGTGCGCGGCGAGCACGGGCAACTGCAACGTATTGAGCAGGAGCTACTGGACACTCAGGCAACGCTGCACTCGCTGCGCACTCGGGTGCAGCAACTGTTGTAACCGGCGTATGGGTCAGCGGAGAGGCGGAAGGGGCGGGGCCTAACCAATCTCCCGCGGGGTCGACCCCGCGGGAGATTTCACTTTGGCCAGAACCAGAGCTGGGTGTTCTGGTAGACCCAGGCGGCGGTGTGCATCACCTGCACGGCGATCAGTGCCCAGGCCGCAGCGCGCAGAGCGACTCGTTCCGGCAGAGCTCGGGGCAGGACATATGCCGCCAGCAAGGTCAATGGTAGACTGGCGGGAGCGAAGAGATCCCAGTCCCGCCGTCCGCCGTAGTCGGGGTTCCAGACGAGGGTGAGGAAGAGATAGCAGCCGGCCGCCAGCAGAAGGAAGCGCAGCGCACGGTCGCCCCAGTCCAACCGTCGGCGAGCAAACACCCAGACCAGGAGCAACGTCGGCAGCACGACCGGTGCGGTCAGCAACTGCTCGTTGACGATGTCCAGCAGGTGCGCCCAAGAGAACATGGTGTAGTGTTCCCACTTGGTGGTCGTGCGCAACAGGGGCACGAGCCAGCGGTGGTCACCGCCACCGGGGAAATCCTCGCCCAGGAAAGCATCCAGGCCATGCCCGCCCGCTTGCATCAGCGCCAGCACGCCCAGTCCTACGACCACGCTGGGCAGCAAGACCTTGGCCACCGCCACTGCCCCCTGCACCTTGCCCTGCCTCCATAGCGTCCAGCCCAGATACCACAGCGATGGCTGCAGCACGAGCGTCGAGGGATGAAAACCGTGGGTCAGCGCCAGCACGCTCGCCGGCCA
>CBDURC010000268.1:0-4059 GCA_965369635.1 uncultured Anaerolineales bacterium
AGCGGTAGGCTCGTCTGTGATCCCTACACAGCCGGGAAGCAGAACTATCATGCCGGTCAGAACCAGACAGGCAAGGAGTGGAGCGCAGAAACATCGTGATCGTCCCATGGCGGCCCGATTATAGCACAGGACGGGCACGCCAGACAATACACGCGCCTGGTTTGGTGAGCTACGGTGGGCGGTTCAACAAGCTTGGGGCCGAAGAGGATGTACCACCCGGTCAATAGCGGCCGCGGGCAACAGGCGCGAAAACCACCGTGTGACTATGGGCCTAACGTCAATACAGTTCAGTTAGGAGGGAGTTGAACTCCCGACCTCGGCAGTGCAACTGCCTCAGAACGGCTTATCTGAACCGTATTGGGCCTAACGTGGTATTCTCATTCTCAATGTGTCACGGCTTCCGCTTCTTGGCGGTAGGCAGCCATCTCTATGACGGCCCCCTGTTGCAGGCGCGACTGTTCGGCGGCGAAGGCCATGAGATGGCTTTCCAGAGAGGCACGAGCGGAGGTCAGCGGATCGATTCGTTCCTGGCGCAGCGTGCGCACGAAAGCGGCCATCACTCCCTCGTCCCCGCCACCATGCCCACGCAGCGTTCTCGGGGGCAAGATGGTCTCCATCTTCCCTGTGTGGTGATCGTGGATGGTGATCTCGAAGCCCATCGGTGTGAACTTGCCGCGCAGCGTGGCTCGTGTGCCATCGTAGCGCATGGTGCGTCCTTCCTCGTGGGAGTGGCCGTGCATCGCCAGCACAGCGGTGACTCCGCTTTCGAACTCCATGTTGACCGTCTGATGATCCACCACGTCGTTGTGGCAGTGGTAAACGCAGCGGCCGTAGGGACCGGTCTCCAGTGCCCTGCGCCGCGCCGCCCGGGTGGTGTCCTCGGAGATGGTGGAAATGGGCCATCCTCGATAGTCGAGCGCTGCGTCGAGCGAGGGAACCAGCCTGCGGGCGAGATTGATGATCGAGCGGTGATCGAGGTAGAGGCTGGCCATCAGCCGTTCCATTGGGGCGGACGAGCATCGCGCCATCTGCATCACAGGAATGATCTCCAGGTACAGGCGTGGCGCATACCAGAGGCAGGTTTCCTCGTGCGGACATCCGTCGGTGCAGCGCTGGGGAGTTCCCGGCGGAGCGTTCTCGGCCCGGTAGTGGATCAGTGAACCGAAAGAACTGAGCCGTTCGACCGGCCCAAGGTTCCAGAAGAGGATGTCCATGTCGTGGCAGCACTTGGCCAGGATCATGGGACTCTGGATTCGACTGCTGCTCCAGTTGCCCCGCACGTAGGAGTGGGCCATGTGCCAGTAGGCGACATTCTCCCGATGCTCGACGGTGATGACGTCGCCCAGGCGGCCCGAGGCGACGATCTTGTGCACCTTGGAGAAGAAGGTCGTGTAGCGCAGGACGTGGCAGATCATCAGGATGCGCCCAGTGCGCTCGCCGGTCTGCACCAAGCGGACGCAATCCCGCACTGTGGTGGCCATCGGCTTTTCCAGGAGAACGTTGTAGCCTGCCTCCAGCGCGGCCACGGTGGGTGCGACGTGGGTATGATCCAGCGTGCAGATGAGCGCGGCGTCAGCGATCTGCTTCTGGTCAAGCAGGGCCTCCCAGGTGAGGAACTGCCGCTCGGGCGGGATGCTGTGGGCCTGAGCAAAGCGGGCCCGCCGCGCCTCGTGTGGCTCGGCGACGGCGACGAAGCGCAGCTCGTCGGGATGTTGCAGGGCGTAGGGGCCGTAGGCTTCGTAGCCGCGGTGTCCGGCGCCAATCATGATGGCTTCCAGTGGTTTGGACATCGGTCTGTCTCCATGGGACAGTTTCATTGGCACAGTTTCATTGGCACAGTTTCATGGGCTATGAACGTCCCCTTGCGATGATGTTTGACAAGAGCTGGCTATTGGTGTACCATAGACCCAGGTGAGCGTATGATACCACAACTCCCATACTCGTGCCAGCAAAGATGACTTCATTGGAGGATCTGCTCTACTGCATCTACGACTACATGCCTCACAGATACAGTGTAGATGACAGGGATGACTCTACCGAAGAAACTGCCAGACTTGCCACAGAGGCACAGAGGGCACGGAGGTTACAAGGTGTCTCTCAAGGAATCTATGACTCTACTGAAAAGGGTCAAAAACCAGCAGCGGATCAAGCTGATCAAGCAGATGAAAATGAAACAGAATCAGCTTAATCCGCTCAATCCGCTGACGATTTCAGGTTTTTTCAAAAGGCAACACCTACATGCACCCTGAATGGCACCACGAACGTGCAAGGGCGGCTGATCAACGGGCTGCCGAGTGATCAGGTATGCGGCACTGCGGCAGCGGGCTATTCGGGCTACTTCATCCACATCGAGCAGCACAAGGAGTATTGCGATGCCAACTACTGGTTTGCAGCCGTGAATGATACAATGGTACCTGGCCTGTTCCCGTCTACTACTTCCCGCTAATGGCGAACAACTCAACTGCTTTCACCTAGTGAGAGCTCCGGCGAGGTCTAGCGTCTGGTCATGCCGATGGGTGAGCGGAAGGTTGCTCGGGCCATAGGGTAAGCATGCACTTGACCGAGCCGTCATCCAAACTAAGCCGAGGGTCATGCAACACACATCCGCAACCGTTGCCTCACGCCTGACGAACAGCCGACCGATGCTGATCGCTGCGCTGCTGAGCGTGGACAGCCTGCACTTCGTCTTCGCCCGCCTCTTGCTTCCCTACGTTTCCCCGGGTGTGTCAGCCATGTACGTCCTGGCGATTGCGACGGCGGAGGTGGGATTGTTCGGCCTGGCCCAGAGGCGGCTGCACTTGAGCGTGTTCAGGGAACACTGGCGGTTTCTTCTATCCATCGGCTTCCTGGTGGCGGCTAGCACCAACATAAACTACGAGGCGGTGGCATTCATCGACCCTGGCACTGCATCTCTGCTAAGCCAGGCCTCCGTCCTTTTCGCCCTTGGTTTGGGTCTCTTTTGGTTACGGGAAAGGCTCACTCTCGTCCAAACGGGTGGCGCGCTGCTGGCAGTGGCAGGGGTTCTGATCATCACGTTCCAGTATGGGAACTACCTGCGCTCAGGCTCCCTGCTGGTTCTCAGTGCTGCCTTCATGTATGCCCTACATGCAGCACTCGCCAAGCGCTACGGCGACCAGATCGAGTTCCTGGATTTCTTCTTCCTTCGCCTGCTGTGTACAACTGGGTTTCTCTTTCTCTTTGCTGCAGGCCGACGGACCTTGGTTTGGCCGGGCACCGCGGCATGGCTGCCACTCGCCTTGGTGGGCACGGTGGACGTGGTGATCAGCCGCGCGCTCTACTACGCCACATTGCATCGGCTGAAGATGAGCATCCACTCTGTCGTGCTGACGCTCAGTCCGGTGGCGACGGTGTTGTGGTCGCTGTTGGTGTTCGATACGCTGCCCACTCCCCGGCAACTGCTGGGAGGTGTTGCAGTTATTCTGGGCACGTTATTAGTGGTAACCCAACGTCATACCTGAGGAGTGTCTGAACGCATGGGGGCAAAAGCCGCACGTGGAGCAGCCTTTCCAGGCTGCTTGGCAGGCTCGAAAGCCTGCCCCACGTGTCACTTCTGCCGTAGTGCGTCTGAACAGTTCGCCTGTGGGCTGGAAGTCTGCGTCTGATCTCCCCGGCGTCTGGCCATCGGGTGAGTCATGGCGGCGTGCCCCGCTTGGGGCGGGGCGTGCATACAGGGATCAGGGTACAGGGTACAGTGGACAGTCTCACCAGCAACAACCCCATTCCGCTTCAAGCCCTCGGGCTTCCCGAAGCGCTTCGTGTTCTTGTCCTGGCCCCTCACCCGGACGATTTTGATGAAATCGGGGTGACACTGCGGTTCCTGTGGGAGAAGGGGAACCCGCTGTTCTTGGCGGTTGTCACATCAGGAGCGAGTGGCGTGGAAGACACGTTCTGCTCGCCACCGACTGTGGAGGCAAAGGCGAGACTCCGCGAGCAAGAGCAAAGGGCGAGTTGCCAGTTCTTTGGGCTGCCACGGGCCCACCTGGCGTTTCTTCGGCTGGAAGAGAACGAGTCTGGGCATCCTGTGGAGGACGAAGCCAG
>CBDURC010000269.1:0-4036 GCA_965369635.1 uncultured Anaerolineales bacterium
AAATGGCTCTCGCTCCTCCGCTCCTATGCACCCCTGCTCCCTTGCACCCCTGCTCCCTGGCTCCTCCGCACAGATTAGCGGCAGGTAGGTGGGTCTGATCGACGGCGTCGCCGTCGGAGTGACCGTTGGTGTCGGCGTGTCTGTTGCCGTGGGCGTCGGCGTGGGCGTATCCGTTGGCGTCGGCGTATTCGTCGCCGTTGGCGTCGGCGTCGGCAAACGGTAGTCGCCGAACTCCACCCACTGTTCCTCGTTGGCGAAGACAGTGACACCCTGCAAGTTGAAGGTGGTGGATTCGTAGCCAGGCAAGTCGGTTTGCTCCACCATGTAGTTGCCAGGGTCCACACTGCCGAACTCGAACGTTCCGTCCGGTGCTGTGGTCACCGTCATCACGATGCTCATGGTAGGCAGGGCCTTCAAAGTGACGTCCACTCCTTCGATGCCCAGCTCTCCGGCATCCTTTTCGCCATTCTGATCCTGATCCTCCCAGACAATGCCCCGAATCCAGCCTGTGGTCGGCGTGGGCGTCGGCGTGGGAGTCAGGGTCGGTGTGGGCGTCGGCGTATGCGTCGGCGTAGGCGTAGGCTCCGGCTGGGTGGAGAGTAGCTCCAGTTCAACGAAGTGAATCCAATCGTCGCCATCGTCGTTGCAGTTGATGCGAAAATCCGCCTCCCCCTCCATACCGTTACCAAGACGAGCATCGTCAATGAAGAAAAAGACCGTCTTGTAGGTGCTGCTGTCTGTTTTCTGCACCCAGGGATCACTGCTGCCTTGAGGCGTTGCCGCCTTCAGCACTCCGCCGATGGCCTCGTACTCCAGACTCCAGGTATCGGTGAAGATGTCAGCATAGGTCACCGAAATGGCCACCGAGTTCCATTCACCGTTGATATAGCCATCGTCCACTTTCAGCCACATGTACGGGTTCCCGGTCTCCTGGTCAGTACGGCGGATCACCCAGCCAGAGCGACTGAGCACCCAGTCCTCGTGAGTGTACTGCCAGAGCGGCTTCGCAGGATCGGGGGCTGGCAAATCGGGATTGTAGGGATTTGGGTTGCTCGGGTTCCGAATCCATTCCACCGCTTCGCCTTGACGGTTGAATTCGGCATTTGTCTCGGGAACTGTCATACCTCCTTCAATGCCGTCGTCTTGGTCCAGCCAGAAGCTGAAATTGCCGTATTCCAGGCCATCCTTGAGGGCCTTGGAGTCCCAACAGGTGCGCCATGGATGCTGTGGCTCCCGCATGGCCACCCAGACGCTGGGTGTGTTCTCCACAGTGACACACAAGTACTGGGAGACCCAGTCGAACATCTCCTGATTCTCCGTTCGAGCGTTGTCATCCTCATCAATAAAGAGATCACGGGCCAGTCGCATGTAGTCCGGATGCTTGTCCAGCCCGCTGATCAATCCCCAGTAGAGTTCCTTCGGATCGCACAGCATGTAGTGATAGGTCTCCCAGGCGATGGGCACGTCCTTCCACCAGGTCAGCATGCCATCATACATGCCGGCACCGATCAGAGTGCCGGAATCAATCACCGCCCCGCCCTGTTGAGGATAGAGACCATTGACGGACAGCCCGATGCCTTTCTCAGCCGAGTACCAACTGATCGCTCGCCTTTCCCTGGGGCTATAGGTGTAGGGCGCGACCTGCTGGAAGAGCGTGGTCTGGAGCTCGTCCCCACCACCCTTGAACCAGCGCACCCAGTAGTCGGTCATATCCTCGACCGCATCTATCCACACATCGGAGTTGAGACCTGCCGCCGCCATGGCATTGAGGGTTTCCTGATCGCGGTCGCACGCAGAGGCTTCACCGTACATGCCCGTGCCTATGGCAATGAACTCGATGCGCGGGTCGCCGCGGAAGGTCAGGGCGATCTTCTGGACGAGTCCCTCGTAGGCCTGCAGATAGTCAGGACTCCAGTACTTGGGGATCAGCCACCCGCCGCCCACATCCACGACCGCATCGGGATTGTTCTTCAGGTAGTCGGGCACGGCTATGCCACCGGCGCCCCTGCCGTTGTAGGCGCTGATGCCGAAGGCGGCGCGCTTGCCCTGACGAGCCTCTTCGGCCACCCAAGCCGCGATGGTTCCCATGTTGTAGTCGCCCCGTCCGTACTCCAGCCGGTTCCAATTGAAGACCACGAATTCCCCTACGTGACCATAGATCGCCGGATCTTCGCCAAGCCAGTCCACAAAGGCCATGTAGATGCCCGGCGTCGTGGATGTCGGTGGCAGGGCCATGTCCGGTTGCACTGCTGGCGGTGCTGCCAGTGGTGCCACCGGTGCTTCCGCTGTGGTCGCCGAAGCAGCCAGGAGCGACGAGAGTGCTACCAAGCTCAGCACCAGGAATACTCGAGCGTAGTGTAATTTCATGTTCGCACGTACCTCAGTTTGTGTAGTGTTAGGGCTTGCCCAACCATGTTCTTGTCCAAACAGCCTATCCGGGAATACTGCGATGGACGCTTCAGCTTGCTGAAGCCCGCAGCAGGCTGCGGCGTCCGGTGATTGCTCGGATAGGTTCGAAGCATCATATTATGTTATGATGAGGCCAGCGTGTCACTGCTTGGCCCGCAGCAATTCCTCGTAGAGACGTTCGTAAGCTTCGGCCACAGGGCCGATGGTGTATTGCTGACGCACGGTCTCCCGGCCCCTTCGAGCCAGTGTCTGCGCCAGTTCTCTGTCGTCCAGCAATGCGATCATAGCCTCAGCTAAGGCATCGGCGTCCGCAGGAGGCACCAGCCGACCGTTGACCCCATCCTCAATCACCTCGCTGCTGCCCGCCACCCGGGTGGCCACCACCGGCCTTCCCGCGGCCATAGCTTCCAACAGCGACAGAGGCAGTCCCTCAAACAGTGAGGGCAGAACGAAGAGATCCAGGCCCTGCAAGATGGCCGGCACGTCCCGCCGCAGGCCACAGAAGCGGACGTGGTTCTCCAGTCCCAGCCGCACGGCCAAGGACTCCAGCCCCGCTCGCATTTCCCCTTCACCCACGATGACGCAGAAGAGGTCTGGAAGATGCGTCCGCAGAACCGACAGCGCCTGAAGCAGATAGTTCAGCCCCTTCTGCGGGGTCAGACGGGCGACGGTGCCCAGCACAGGGGAACGGCCCTCCGCTCCCAGCTCCCGCTTGACTGCTTCCACCCGGAAGTCAGGAACAGCTTCAGGCCAATGGATGGCATTGGGCACAACCTGTATCTTCGCTGGCGGCACCCGCTCCACCTGTACCAGGTAATGCCGCGCTCCCTGAGAGACGGCGACCAGCCGATCGCTGAACCGCGCCAGCAGTGCGCCGGTCAATACCTGCGAACGGGACGGTAGATGACCGATGGCATAAGCATTCTGCTCTGTGGTGACCTTGACGGGCACCCCGGCCAGCAAGGCAGCCAACCGCCCAAATACCCCGCCCAGGAAGAGGTGGGTATGAACGATGTCCACCTCTCGCTGCCGCATGAAGCGCACCAGGCGGAAAACGGCGCTCAGGTCCCAATTGCTACGTGCCCCCAGAGGACAGAGTTCGATCCCTGCCCGGCGCAGATCATCAGCGCACGATCCATCGCCGGACACAGAGGAGACGATGACCTGATAGCGATCCCTGGGCAGCGCTCTGCAAAGCTCTACCAAAAACCGTTCGGCACCGCCCATGCCCAGGGTGGCAATGACGTGCAGGAGGACGATACGGTCCTTCAAAGACAGATTACCTCGTCTCGCTGACTGCCAAACAGCCACCCCCCAAGCAGCGTAACCCAATCCACACCGGCCGCGAAGCGGGAACTCATCCCACGCACACGGGCCCAGCCTGTGGGTGTCACGAAACCTTCAACCAACGAGGGATGACCCCGATGCATCCTGGCACGCAAAGATGACAGAAGGATGAAAAACCGTCCCTCTGAAGATGACGATTCCTTCATAGTCAATACGGTTCACACAGCACAAGAGTGACGTTCATTCTAGCATCAAAGACCCTTCTCGGCAAATCATTGGGGTTTGGGGGATTCGAAGCAGAACGGGACAGGAAAATCAACCCCAGAACTCTCGTTCGCCA